>NZ_QTQJ01000036.1:0-75808 GCF_003853795.1 Burkholderia sp. Bp8991
GCGCCGTCGTCAACGCGCCCGCCTGCGCGGTCGTCAGCGCCTTGACCTGATCGGTCGTCAGGTTCTGCACCTGCGTCGTCGTCAGCGCGACGATCTGGGGCGTTTTCAGCGCCGCGATGTTCGCCGTCGACAGCGCCGTGACTTGCGCCGTCGACAGTGCCGTTACGTCAGCGGCCGTCAGCGCCGAGGCCTGCGCGGTCGTCAGCGCCTTGACCTGATCGGTCGTCAGGCCGTTCTGCACCTGACTCGTCGTCAGCGCGGCCACCTGCGCGGTCGTCAATGCACCTTCCTGCGCCGCGCTCAGATTGGTGATCTGCGCCGTCGTCAGCGCCGTTACTTCCGCGGTCGTCATCGACGTGGCCTGCGCGGTCGTCAGCGCCTTGACCTGATCGGTCGTCAGGTTCTGCACCTGGGCCGTCGTCAGCGCCACAATCTGGCCTGTCTTCAGCGCCGCCACGGCGGACGTCGTCAGTGCAGTCGCTTGCGCGGTGGACAACGCCGTCACGTCAGCCGCCGTCAGCGCCGCGGCTTGCGCGGTCGTCAGCGCCTTGACCTGATCGGTCGTCAAGCCGTTTTTCACCTGCGCGGTCGTCAATGCCGCGACCTGGGCGGTCGTCAGCGCGCCTTCCTGCGCCGCGCTCAGATTGGTGATCTGCGTCGTCGTCAGCGCCGCGACTTGCGTCGGCTTCAGCGCGGCGAATGCGGCCGTCGTCAGTGCGTTCACCTGGTCCGTGCTCAGCGCCGCGATCTGCGCCGTCGTCATGGCCGACGCCTGCGCCGTCGTCAGCGCCTTGACCTGATCGGTCGACAGGCCGTTCTGCACCTGCGCCGTCGTCAGCGCGGCGATTTGCGTGCTCGTCAGCGCCGCAGCCTGAGCGGTCGTCAGGTTCTGCACCTGGGCCGTCGTCAGCGCCGCAATCTGAGTCGCTTTCAACGCGACCACATCGGCCGTCGTCAGCGCGCTCGACTGCGCCGTCGTCAGCGCGGCGACCTGCGCCGTCGTCAACGCCGCGGCCTGCGCCGTCGTCAGCGCCTTGACCTGGTCGGTCGTCAGGCCGTTCTGCACCTGATTCGTCGTCAGCGCCGCCACCTGCGCGCTCGTCAGCGCACCTTCCTGCGCCGCGCTCAGATTGGCGATCTGTGCCGTCGTCAGTGCCGCGACCTGCGTCGGCTTCAGCGCCGCGAACGCGGCCGTCGTCAGCGCATTCACCTGATCGGTCGTCAGCGCCGCCACTTGCGCCGTCGTCAACGAGGCCGCCTGCGCGGTCGTCAGCGCCTTGACCTGATCGGTCGTCAGGTTCTGCACCTGCGTCGTCGTCAACGCAGCGACCTGGTTCGTCTTCAGCGCCGCGACATCGGCCGTCGTCAGCGCCGTGACTTGCGCCGTCGTCAGCACCGCGACGTCGGCCGTCGACAAGGCAGCGGCCTGCGCCGTCGTCAGCGCGTGAATCTGGTCCGTCGTGAGGCCGTTCTGTGCCTGGCTGGTCGTCAGCGCCGCCACTTGAGCGCTCGACAGCGCACCGGCCTGGGGCGCGCTCAGCTTCGAGAGTTGATCGGACGTGAGTGCTGCAATCTGGTTCGTCTTGAGCGCGGCAATGTCCGCCGTATTCAGCGAGCCGAGCTGGTCGGAGCTGAGAATCGCGACAGCCGTCGTGCTGAGGCTGACGACTGCCGACGTGGTCAGCGCAGCCACCGAGTCGGTCGTCAGCGCCTTGACCTGGTCGGTCGTCATTGCACCGATGTCAGTCCCTGTAAGCGCGTGCGCCTGCGCCGTCGTAAGCGCCGCGATTTGCGCCGTAGACATGCCCGTTACGATCGAAGTCATGCTTCATCCTTTCCAAGTTCGTTGTTCAGAAGCGGCATGTCCGAGACTGCCCCCCGTCAGCCGACGCTTTACTTTGATTTGGCCCTATCCTGCACCCGACTGATTAACGACCATGGAGCGACAAACTTTAGATAGACCAGGCGATCGATCGCATGTCACCGGGACATGCGCGAGACGCTGCCGATGCAGCGGCAGGATTTGAATGCGTTCTGAAAGATTTCACGAGCGCGTGACGGCCATTTCGCATCCGGCGTCGGCGGGTGGCTGCGTGCGCAGGCTTGCGTTGAAGTGGAGCGGCGGAAGCGTCTGGATCGCTCGCGCACGGGCTAGCGGCGCGGCGCAAGCTGCCGTATCAGTGACTCGCGCGCTGTCGATGCCCGAGCCGACCGGCGCGCGTTGCCCTCACGTTGCCCTGGTCAGGCAAGCGAGATGAACGATCAAAAAAGGAAATCGATACGAAGAATGCTCGATCAGGCTTGGCGCGCCCGGCTGGGATCGAACCAGCAACCCCTGCCTTCGGAGGGCGGGAAATCGGATTCATGGCGATCCAACAACATCCAAAATAATCATACAACATATTGATTTCATTGACAAAGAATCACATTGTCGTCCAACGATATCCAGCTTAAAATTTCCGTACCATTTCCGTACGAAAATCATGGCCACATCTATCGTCAGCAAGACCGCACGCGACAGGCTTTCCCCGCGCCGCGAGCCCTATTTCGCCCGAGTTCAGTCCGGTCTATACGTCGGGTTCCGTAAGCTCGCGGAAGGCGACGGGACCTGGATCGCTCGCAGACGCAATGAGGCGGGCAAGCAAGAATACAAGGCGCTCGGTACCCTCCCGAATTTCGATGACGCGGTGAAAGCTACCCTCGAATGGTCGAAGGCGGTCGACGCCGGGGTGTCCAGCAAGACCACAACCGTTAAAGATGCCTGCGAGCACTATGTCAAGCACCTAGGGCTGCACAAGGGCGCCTCCAGCAAGTCGGACGCCGAAGGCCGTTTCAAGCGGCTGGTTTACGGAGACAAGATTGGGCGCATCGATCTAGCGAAGCTGCGTACGTCACACGTCAAGGACTGGCTCAGCGAACAAATCAGCGAGATCGAGGAGGCCGCCGAGGACGAGGACGACCTCAGACGCGCCAAGGACTCGGCAAACCGCAATCTCGCGTCGTTGAAGGCGGCCCTTAACCTCGCGCTGCATGACCGCCTCGTTGCGACCGACGCGGGATGGAAAACGGTCACGAAATTTAAGGATGTCGGGCGTCGCAGACAGTCGTTCCTTCCGACAGAGCAGCGAAGCGCACTGCTTGAGGCGTGCGCTGCAGACATTCGGCAACTGGTAAAAGCGATGCTGTTCACCGCAGCTCGCCCAGGGGAGCTGGCACGCACCTGCGTCAAACACTTTGATCGCCAGCAAGGCACACTCGTCCTCGACGGCAAGACCGGGCATCGCATCGTCTCTCTGTCGTCGGCCGCCATCCGCTTCTTCGAGGAGCAAATCAAAGGCAAAATCGCCAACGCGTCCGTCTTCTCAACGGAGTATGGGCAGCCCTGGAACAAGGACTCGTGGAAGAAACCTTTCAAAGACGCGGCCAAAAAAGCTGAGCTTCCCGCTTCGGTCGTGATGTACTCCCTACGTCATACGGCAATCAGCGAAATGATCGCGAGCGGCATCGACAGCTTCGAGGTAGCTCGGATGGCTGGAACGTCGACTGAGATGATTGACAAGCATTACGGACATCTGCGACACGACCGGATGCGCGCAAAGCTCGATGCAATTGCCATCATCTAGGCTCAACAGTACGACGTCGCCGCCCCTCGGGCATTTGCACTTCCTCCGTGCCACAGTACCGTTCGCCGTGGAGAATGACTTAGTCACCTCGGGCTGGGGACGCAGGCGGTGACTCATTGCTCATCCCTACACTCTCGGTGAGAACAGAGTCCGCATCATCTGGCGTGTGCTCGCCATCAAACCACGTCATAGTTGAAGACGCAAGCGGCCAGACTCCGAGTTGGCAAATAGACATTGTTCCGCCCTCGCGGCCGGCCCCGCTCCGAGAAGAGATGCAAGTTCTTCCTCGCCCTCGATCCAATCACGTACAGAAGCTTTCTCGCACTCTGCGGGCCATTCTGGTCATTGAAATGAGGAACCATGCCCTCTAGGAGAGCGAACGCCAGAACGACATCGAACTCAGCCCCTTTCACTCCGTGAATCGTGGACACTGTGATGCCCTCGCGATTCTGAAAGACACGCCTAAAGAACTCAAGGTCGGCGATGCCAGCAACGCCATCGTTCTGTAGACGCGCAATGCGCCGCGCGGAACTCTCGAAAAATGCGGCATGATGATCTCGCAGCTGTCCGATCTCGCGGTACTGAACTTGCAGGCGTTGGAAGATTTCATCAAAGTACCGCCTCAGGTATTCGAGGCCCGCGTGCTCCTGGACGTCTATTGCATTCGACTCCCGCAAAAATGTCTTGGCAGAAAGATTCGACGTGTCCACGCCGACGTGTCGAAGATCGCGAAGCACTTCCTCAGCCCAGCGCAAACGACGACTGTACATGCCGGGTGATGGCTCGGTCAGAGCAATGCGCGAAAGCTTGTACCAAAAGTTCTCGGTATCTCTCGCGAACGGCACCATGCCGGGGCCGTCGAACTGGTACTGCGGTAGCGCGGCGGCAAGGCCACGTGTGATGGTCGCCAGGTGCACCCACTGGGGCGCCAGTACGCAAAGCTCTTGCGGCGGAATGCCCAAGTTCTCGATGTTGTGGCGGACCAGTCTTGCGATTTCCTCTATGAGATCTTCGCGGGCCACCTGGGTGTTGTACGAGATAAGACTCGGGTAGTCCTGATCCTCGCCGCCTGGGACTATCTGCGTATTATAGACGTTGAAATTGCCAAAGTACTCAATGATTCTGGATGAGGACCTATAGTTAAACGAGAGATGCTTGGGCGTGATTGCCAGATTGGTCAGCGCGCGTAGATCAGCCAGATCTATGGGGTATCCCCCAAGCGAGCCATAGATCGCCTGATTGGGATCTCCAACCATGAAGAGTCGGGTAGCTCCCGCACCGGAACGCAAGATTGACGCGATGATCGCGTACTGAATTTCCTTGGTGTCTTGATATTCATCGACAAGCACAATCGAAAACACCTGGGACAGAAGACGGCTGATGTCGGGTATCCGCTCCACAAGCTTGCAGGCATGCCACAGCAGCAACTCGAAATCAATCTGTCGATTCGCTTCGAGTGTCCTGAAGTACTCTGCCAAGATGGCATGTAGGCTTAGGTGTTTTGCCGGATTCGGGCAGCCCAAGTGATAGCCGTCGTGCGCGAAGTAGTATTCGCAATCGAAGAAAGTGATTCGCTCTCTCGCATACGGCTGGCAGAGCTGCTCCAACAGCAACTCCTTTTCGTGCTGGTCGATGATGCGATAGCCGTGAGCGAGAGCTGGCTCGTAGATGCCGTAAGGCTTGATGATCCATTCAAGGCAGAACGCGTGAATCGTTCCGATCCACAGCCTCGCGGTATCAACCCCCAAGTCCTCAATTCGCTGCTGAATCTCGTCGGCGGCGCGATGGGTGTATGTTATAGCTATTACGAACTGCCGCTCCGATTGAAGACGTGACAGTTCGTAAGCGATCTTATAAGTTAACGTCCGTGTCTTGCCGCTGCCCGGGCATGCGATCAGGAAGACGCTACCTGCTTCGCGAACCGCCTCTGCCTGCTCCGCATTTAGTTCGCTGGTGGTCCAGGCGAACATTAAACCACCTCCGCAAGGATGCCGTGAATCTGGTCGCCTGGGAGGCAAGGCATCATTGCTGTTTTGAGTGCTGCCAAATCAATAGTGCCCTGCCGGTACTCTGCCAGCCTCGCCCGCGCCGTGCCTGCGACAGCGTTCGGAATGTCATTGACCGCTAGCGCCTGCGCGACGCGGTATTCGTAGATGTTAAAGAAAAGCTCCCTGTTAAGAGTCGGCCGAGCAAAGAAGATTGCATCTTTGATGTAATCGGGCAAGATGGTTTTGTGGTCGATCTTCTTCGATAGCAATACCGCAAACCATCCCTTGCCTTGGCTCGCCGCCATAGTCAGCACCCTCGATCCGAAAGCTGCCTTGTCTCCCGATGTCAGTTCGGCCTCCGAGGCTGCAATAGTAGCGGGCGAGGCATATACGTCGGGCACGATCCTTTTCACGACCTCCCCATTACCAGCCGCAATAAAGTCGACCTCGAACGTGTGCTCAGCGTAGCAAACTGACAGCAATGGATTCGGTGCCGCAAACGCGTCAAGCGCGACCTTACGCGCTGCGCCGGAAACCTGTGAGGCAAGACAGCGCTGCTTATATGTTGCCTGCGCTGCCGGCTCGCCCGCCACCGGCGTGGTGTCGATGAATGCGGAGTCAAGGTCTGTGATGATGCTGCAGCGCTTGCGGATTCTGGACGCATGGAAGAGAACGGCGACATTTTTGAAGCCCGTGCTGCGGATATTGATAAGGCTTACGCCAAGCTCGTCAAGGCTAAGTCCCAGGACCTTCTTGAACAGCACCGGAATCAGAATTTCTTCCGCGTCCCCCTCGACCAGCACAACGCTCTTGGCAAAGAGCAAGTTGCTGCGCACGGCATCAAGGTAGCGCTCTAGGTTGCCGAGTTCATCTGGCGAAAGACCTGTCGCTGGCTGGTATGCCTCGCATGCGTGGCCGCGTCTGCCCAGTATGTTAACGCTTTGTATCTTGCTTACTTCCGAGATATGCGTTGAATGCGTCGAGTAGATGATCTGGGTGTCTTCATACGCTATGCGATCAAACAAGGTCTTCTGGATGTGCGTGTGAATGTGGGCCTCTGGCTCTTCTATGATCAAGAAGTTTGCGATCGCTTGATGCACCTGCTGGTACTTGAACTCAAGTAGCTTCAGCGTCAGATATATTAGGTTCGCGCCGCCAAGACTGAGTTCGTGAATGGCGCCCTCATAGTCTTCTTCCGACTCACCAACGAACAATCGCAGCGACTGAAACAGCTTATCCGGTTCATCGGACAGTTCGGACTTGATCGAGAGCGAGCTTGGTGAGTACGTCTCTCCAGCGGCATCCTTGATCGTATCGCGAATGTCCGACCGCACTGTCTGTACGTCTTCGAGGTCTTCGATCGCGGTGTTCAGATCGAGAACCTTTTCCACAATAGGAGTCATCACGGCAGGCGAAATGTCGCCGCTTTTCGCCTTAAGCAGTGTTAGAAGCGGATTGGTCCGGTTGTTGTGGAACTCGGCTACTACATCACGTAGTGCCTGAATGAACGTGAAGGACACTTCTTTCGCGACAGAGAGATAGACTGGCACGCGCGCACCAACTCTAGGATCGTCAATCTCGGGACTGAATATGCAATTTTCGAAGTCACCTGCGAGTTCCTTGTAGACCGCTGGGTTAGAGAAGTCCGCCTCGCTCCTGCCTGTGAACACCGTCTCATAGTCCGCGACGGTGATGGTCTCGCGGATCGCCGTAAGCCCTGCAAAGTCAAAATCGGCAAGTTGTGCAAGCCTCAGCCTGAGCTCCTTCTTGGGGCGGAAGATGAGGTTGTATGTCGCGCGGCCGATCGGGCCTCCGGCAACAACACCGGTGCCGTGCAGAAAGAGCGCTTGAATCGCTTCGTCCGGCCCAATTTCGTCAAATTCCAAGCTAAGGATGATCCAGTGCCCGCGCCAGTCACTCAGGCCGCGATTGAAGTCCGACGCTTCCAGCTTGTAGGCCGAGCGCAGCATGTTGTCATCAAGCAGAAGCCGGATTGCCCGAAAGAGATTCGTCTTCCCCGAACCGTTCTCCCCTATGACGGTGTTGACGCCCTTGTTGAACGTCAGCGTCGTGCTCGGGAAGTTGCGGTAGTTGACCAGCGTGAATTTTGAGATGTGCATCGCGATGGAACTGTCCCGTTTGATCGTTCTGTGTTATTCACCTGCCGAAAAACCGTTCCACTATAGCAACCCCGTCCCTTAAGGCAAGAGTGACGCCGTCTGCCTCGCCGTGGACGACAATCATTCACTTCTCGGCGATCTCAATGTGAGGCGCCGCTCATACCAGCCTGACGATCGTCGGCTCGACGAACGCAAACTTATGCAAGACGCATTCGGCACAAGCGGCCGCATCCTGAAGTGCGGATGCCGTCAGGGGCCGCACAGCTCGCGTTGTACATCCGCCGGCCGGCACGGACCATGCCAACTCCTCGTGAATCGCTGGCGCATTTGAATATGCATGGTCATGGGCGACATCATCGGCCCAACCTCATTCCGTTGGAAACTCTGAATTTTTCCAGGAAAATTTTTGAGAGCCCCTTCCTCATTTTCGGAATCGCTTGCGTGCGCCATCCTCCCACTGTCAATTGTCCAAAGGAGGTTGTCGTGAACCAAGAGAGTATAAAAATGCCTGAGGAAGGATTTGTTCGGGTCAACCAAATCGTCAAGCCGCACGGCCCACTACCCATCTCTCGTGCCCACTGGCTTCAAGGCGTGAAAGACGGCCGGTATCCGAAACCTATCAAGCTGTCCGCTCGCATCACTGCCTGGCGGGTCGAAGACATTCGTGCCCTGATCCAAAGCCTCGGGGAGTGAGCGAGATGGCTGCGAACGAAAATTCGGTGCTGTTGCCCGCGCCGCTGACACCACGTGAGTGCGACCTGAGTGATTTTCCCTTCATGCCCTTGGAAATCGCACGACTGCGCCGCAGCAAGACCTGGCGCAACGCGAAGCGCAATCCCGAACTGGCATTCCCTCTGATAAACCTGTGGACTGCGGCGTGGCACGAGGTGCCGGCGGGTTCTCTCGAAGATGATGATGAAGTGCTGGCTGATTTGGCAATGTGCTCGCCCGTCAAGTGGAAAAGGTTGCGTGATCAGGTACTGGCGGGATGGGTAAAGTGCAACGATGGGCGCCTTTACCATCCGACCGTTTGCGAAAAAGTCCGGGAAAGCTGGGAAGCCAAGCTAGAACATCGTGCCCGACTTAGCAATCTCAATGTCCGGAAACGCCGTGAGCGTACGGATCGCAGCATGATGTTCAGGGAATTGCGGAAGGCTGGGATCATCCTCCAGTGGAACGTCTCGACGAGGGAGCTGCGCAACCTGTTCACCCAGAAATTTCCCGACTCTGCCGATCTGTCACAAAGACAGTATGGTGACGATCACAGCGAAGATCCGGCCATGTCACGGTCTGGAAACGGAAATGGAAACGAAGAGGGACACTCTTCCGTGCCTCCCGGCACAGGCGCATTCGCCTCATCTTCGAACCTTAGCGCACACGGTTACATTTTTCAGGTTGTTGTCCCGTGGCTCACCTTGCATGGAGTCGAGGACAGGCATGCCCGTTCGCTCATGGGCTCAGCCATTAAAACGCTTGGCGCGGAAAGCGCTCGACAACTGGGACAGCAATGCATTGATGCTGCGCCGAACGAGCCTGTTGCCTGGCTTGCGTCTCGCATCCCGAACGGCAAAGGCAAACAAAGCCGCAGCACCGAATCGGACGATACCGACTACCAAGCTGGAGTGGAAGATGGCGGCCACATTTTCTAAATATACCGAATTGAAGCGCACCAGCCGATGCGAGAAACATGGCGCATACGAGGAAATCGGAACTATGCTCTCGATTCTCAATCGGACGATTTGGTACGGATGTAATCGATGCGGTACCGAATTGCGTACGGCGGAGGAGTCGAGACGATCTGCTGAATTCGAGCGCAACCGCCAGCACCGCATTGAACAACGCCTCAAAATCGCTGGCATCCCTCGCCGATTCATTGATCGAAATTTCCATAGCTTTTTTGCTGACACGAAGGAAAAGCTCTTCGCCTTGAAAATCGCGTCCGATTTCGCAGCTAACTTCGCAGAAAATTCCAATGATGGCAATTCACTGATTTTTTCCGGTCGGCATGGGACCGGAAAAACCCACCTTGCCGTGGCGGTCGGACTAGCCGTTATGGTTCATAGTACCGTCATTTACGTTAATGCCCTCGATTTGATTCGGATGGTACGCGACACGTGGCGTCGTGGTTCGCCGCTGACCGAACTCGATGTATTGAACGATTTGTCCTCTGTGGGCTTGCTGATAGTTGACGAAGTTGGGGTGCAATATGGTACAGAAGGCGAAAAGGTCATCCTCTTCGATGTCATCAATCGTCGGTATCGCGACTCAAAGCCGATGATCTTGCTCACGAACCTCAACCGAGATGGAATGAAGGACTTTCTTGGAGATCGCAGTTTTGACCGGTTGCGCGAGATTGGCACATGGGTCATCTTTGACTGGACGTCTTACCGTGGCGCAAACAGACGGGGGCAATCCTGACGTACGTCCTGAAGCTGCCTTGCGCGACCGAAGCAATGGCGTGCGCGACCGGTGATGTCGTCACGTCACCGCGTGCAAGCAGGCGGCAAACTCGAATGGCGGTAGTCGTCAGTCAAGAGCAACTACATCCGTATTCAGGCGGCGCCCCGATCCCGGCAAGATGCAGTTTCTCGAAGTCGAGGCGGGAGGACGGTGCAGCGTTGAGCGTCGCATCTCCCTCGCTTTCCAGATTTTATCGAATGAAAAATGTGCTTTCATCGCGTATTTTCGGCCCATTCTCGTGGAAAGCCCGCAAAACCGGAACCTCTAATAATTATGTCGCCTTCGGCGACTCATTTTCACGACTGCAAACCCTCGCGACGCATATGACGTCTCTTTATGCTGTCCCCGCTGACGCCTGCCTCACTGTTCTTCCATGTGCCCTATGTGCAATGCGCACTGCACATATCGCATTGCGCATATCTCATTGCGCATTCGCCCAGCGAAGCTGGGCTTCAGAAGATATCGCATATGACCCGTAACACGTATCAATAATTGTAAAATTAAATTTAAATATCGTTTCATCAGTTATCCGAATTTATAATCATGCAAATCATACTCGGTGTGCATCATGCTCCATCCCGACAAGATCCGCTTCATGCAGCGCCTCCAGCAGGCCGCGGTTCATCAGCACGTCTTCTACGCTGCGGGACGAACCGATGTCTCGGGCTTCGATCGGCTAACAAAAAAATTCGCCCATGCGTACGGTACCGATCTCAGTCGCCAGACAAAGCACAAACACCGGCTGGCCGGCGAGGCCAGTAGCTGCCTTCATGGCGTACGACTCGCCACCCGGAGCGAGAATGGCCAGCTATCTGTCGACTGGGTGTTGCTGGTCAGCGCGGGGCTCGGCCTCGTGACCCACCGCGAGCAGCTCCAGGATCTGCGCGATCCACGCTCGCGGCTGAAATCGCCGGATCAGCGGCACGAGTTGGTCCACGACGGCAAGACCTGGTCGTGGCGACTGACTCACCGCAGCTACAACCAATATGTCGAGCGGATTCACCGGATCGCTTCGTTGCCCCCGGATCGGCGCCGGCAGATCGAAATCGACGGCGCCTTGCGGGATGCCGACGCCGAAATCCTGCTCGACCGGCTCTACGCTGAACCGGGCTTTCGTCTCGTGCGGCGGCAGGTCGGCAAGCTTGTCGCCGAACTTCGGCGCGACTGGAAACGGCTTCGGCCAGCCAGTGGGCCGCAGCCGACAGAACGCTCCTTCCTCGCCTACGTCCGGTTTCTGCCGAACCGGCCGGTCGTCAATGGGCTCACGCAAGCCGAGCGACGGGAGGCTTTCCGGATTGCCTTTCCCGATCAGGCCGGAACAGACGCGCATAGGGCGCCAGAGTAATTGCGACCGGCACAACAGTTGCGCTACTGGCCCACAGCGACAGACGGTAAAGCCAAGCTGGCGGGCGGCGGGTACTACAACTTTGGTGCGGGCATAGACGCATCGTCGCATAAACTCTGTCGCTGTGGCGAAGTCGAGAGAGCATGGAATGAACACTTCAGCTAAAGAAGTTCGATTCGACGATTGCACCATGTGGGTGGAATTATCCGACGGCCGCACGCTAGGCGTTCCACTGGCCTGGTTCCCTCGTTTGCTGCACGCGACACCAGCGCAACAAGCCGCCTGCGATGTCGGCCGCTACGGACTTCATTGGGAATCCATTGATGAGGACATCTCGATCGAGGGTCTGTTGGACGGTCGCGGCGACATGAGTAACCGGTCGCGTCGACTTGGCGAGATGTAGCCGGCTAAGACATCTCCTGCCACCGTCGAGAGCATATTTATATGCGGGCGTTTGACATTGCGATGGGCCACAACAACCCGATCGAGTCATCCAATGTCGACACGTGATCCTTTCTCCGTATTTCTCAACAAGGTCTTGCACGGCAACCCCAACCAGGATCTGATCGATGCAGGACTGCCAGCCCTGCGCCGACTCTATGCCGTCGCACACGAAGACGGCGGTTCGAGTTACGTCGCAGCCGAGTTTTTGCTGGGCCTCTATGACCAGAAACGTTTCCCGTTCCCGCTCGCAGATCTGCGCATGCTGGACCAGGAATGTTTCGACGATGTCCTGCGCGTCCTGCAAATGGATACGCGGGCCTGCTCGCATAACGTTGCTCACTACTTTGCCCACGGCATAAAACGCTTTGAGCAACTGGCGATCGACTGGGGTTTCATTGATTCAACGGACTAACCGAAGCGGTTCTCCCCGTGGCAATGTCACGGGGAGAAAATCGAGGCACGGGATCTTGCTGGCAAAAGATTTGATAGTTTTCAAGCGGGGACCGTGTTGCTCAACGTAAACGTTGAGGGCTTCCATGTCCTACGCCGATGTAGCGAGTCAATCGTGCCGCCGTCTGTACCGATGCCTTATTGCGCAACAGGCGTTCCGGCACCCAGCCGCTTCAGGCCATCCGCGAAACCGCCGAGATAGTCGGGGCTGAACTCCAGCATCAAACCTTTGCGAACCGTATGCGCGGTCGTCACCGGGTTGTAGCCGTCGCTCGCCGACTCGTACTTCGTCAACGCACGGCCGGCAAAAATCCGGATACCTTGGTTCTCGCGCTCGGCATCCTCAACGACCTTTGCCGGCAGGTCGATCATCTGGGTCCACGACGCCCCGCTGCCGACATTGTTGAAGCATTCCAGATCCTTGATCGTCTCGCCATTGCTGTCGGCCACATGACCCAGCGCCACGTATGTACCGTCACCCTTCACGAGCCAGAACTCGATGCCGTTGCCCGTGTGGAACCCGTGATAGCCATGCACGACCTCTGCATCACGGGGGCAACGATCTTGCGGATCGCCGGGAACGTGCGTCATCCAGGCATCCTGAAAGCCGCCGTTTGCGATCACCCCGGCGACGATCCGGTACGCCTGGGCGTGGCCAGCGGTGTTGTAGTTTGTGGAGACCAGCTGCAGGTTCAGATCCAGCCAGCCATGGAAATCCGGGGCGTTGATGAATTGCTGCCTGTACAGACGCGGTGCGACGTACGTCCTGACCATGTTGCAGCTGTTACAACCGGCATAACCCACCTGGACCGCAACCTTCGCGGCGACCTGATCCCGCGTGAGCGGAGCCGTGTTGACGGCACAGCCGCAGATTGAAGTAACCAGCGTGCAGATCAGAAACAGCTTTTTCATATCGATATCGCCCTTGATTGACTGGATGTCTGGCTGTCCTCCCGGACAGCCAGAACTCTTACCGGGCGATACCGCCACGTACCACGTTGCTGCTTTCGGCGAACGTATACTTCTTCACGATTCCCTTTTCGTCGAACAGCACCGTCAGCGTCTTCTTCTCGATGTTTGCGCCATGCGCCAGAAGATTCAGGACCGGCACATAGTTGATGGCCTGAGGCGTAGCATGGTCGAATTCGTAGTTCCAGATTTCCAGGCCGGCATCGGTAAACGACACCTTGTTCGCCGAACCAAATGCCGTCTGCACGTCAACCTTGGTCGATTTGCCCTCAACGATCGAATTGCCGACCGACGTCTGGCTCTGATCCCTCAGTGCCTCATTGCCCGCACTCACGGCGCAGCCAGCCAGCACAGCCGAAGCCGCGACCGATGCGGCAACCAGAATCTTCCTCATGGTGAATCCCCGGATTGGAAAGAAATGACGCGCAGCGGCGAAGAGCACCCCGTCCGCCGCACGGATGAAAACAGATGGGCAAGCAGAAACCTGACGCGGCGATTCAGGCCAAGCGCGCAATCCGTACGCTACGAGGCATTTCGATCCTGGCTTTTCAATTTCTCAGGCCCCTGAGGTCAAGTTCTCTTTTTTCCGGCTCGCACCACCACCGGATGACTACGAAATTCGTAGCTATCTGGACGGGAGCTTGCTACGATAATCGTAGTATGTCAACTCCCAGCGGGACGTCCTCCGGGAAGGTCGTCCCGGCTGGACGATGTCCATGGAAGATGAATAGCCAGCACAACAACACGGAAGTGCGATGCAAGGGACCTGAAATGAAACCTCTGATCCTGTCCTACAGTCGTTTTACCAGGGCGCCGTTCTGGATGCGTGCGTCGGTCGGCCTGCTAGCGCTAACCGTACTCATCCAGATCAAGGATCTGCTGGATATTGTGTGGGCCCATTTCCACATCAACCTGTTTGTCGCCGACATCATTGTGCAGACAGCGTTCGCTCCCGTCGTCGTCACGCTGATTGCCCCCATGCTGTCTTTCTTCGCCCCCCTGTTTCGTGGAGCGCGGTCGGGCGGAACACGGCGATTTGACTACGGCGATCCATTCGTTCGTGGCCTTCACGACGACGACTCATGGGACTTGTCAGGGCGCCCTCGTCTGGAAGACGACTGGTATACCGATCCAAGCTATTCATGGTTTTCGGCAAACATTTTCCACGACAATTCTCATTAGTCGTGGAACCATACGGACTGACGGTCACCGGCAGGTTTCGCACGTACCGAAGGAGCATCCCAAATGAATGCCGTCATGCGCGAATTCATGAAGGCAGCCAGAGAGGCCCCAAGGCTGTTCTTCCTCCCCATCACGGGGGCGATTGAAGCAGTTCGTCGAGAGATGAGACACAGTCGATGCGATCGGCACCCCGACGAGCCGGTTGATGCTCGCTCCCATAACGGCACCCAGGATCGGCGCTGATCGGGAATCCCCGGGGTTCGGACGGGTCTGTCCTGATTTCTCCGGTCTGATGTGCACAACCGTCGCCCTCCCGGTAGACATCCTCATCCACTACGATCTTCGTAGTATCTGGAATTGCGATTAACTACGATATTCGTAACTCTGAAAATACAGAGTTACGCAATGTCGGCAACAGACAATACGGTCTTCGGAGGTCGGCTGAAGGAAGCCCGCCTTCGTGCCGGGCTGTCGCAGAAATCGCTGGGCATTGCGGCGGGCCTGGACCCTTTCGTCGCCAGCACCCGTATCAACCGCTACGAACTGGGCATCCACAAGGTGGATTACCCGTTTGCCTGCCGGCTGGCCGCCGAGCTTTCGGTCCCACCTGCCTATTTCTTTGCCGAAGACGACGACCTTGCCGAATTGATCCTGCTTTACGGGCAGGCGTCAAAGCGAGCTCGGGCGCGGTTGCTGGCAGCGGCGCGCGAGATATAGGCTTCCGGAACGTAGTTCCTGTCGGGCGGCCCGTGACCCACAGATAACACCGAAGTGCGAAAGGAAACTGCCGGGTCGAACTACCCCGGCAGTGGTTGCGCCACTTCATGTGACGACTTTGGCCCTACGGCCGTTGGTCTGATGTTTTTACTACGCCGTTTCTCCGTGAAAATGAGCAGGGCTGCCAGGCCCTGCCGTGACCCAGAACACACTCGTACACTTCAAAATACCGCTCCGACCTTTCGCTCCGCCTGGACAACCGTCAGGTCTGCCCTCGCATCGCTGCTAATCAGCCAGTCTCCCTCACCCGTACCTTGCCCGGTGCCACCCGGGTTCAATCGGCCGTTGGTGATTCCCACGTTAGCCACATGTGTCGACGTAACATGCCGCCGCGCTCCGCTACCAGCAATTAGCCCTGTGGGCCTACCCCGCCTTGCAGCGGGTTTCAGGGGGTCGAGGTTCCAGAGCACCTCCCCTACTTTGCCGGCGCATCACCGCGCCCTGACTAACCAGCCCACCTCCCGGTGAACCGGCCAGCGGCCCGTCACGACTTACCCGGATGCATCCTCTTGGGATGCAATAAATGGCTTGAGCTATGCATCGATCTCATCGGCTTGCGCCAACGAGTACCAGACGATCCAGATTTCCCCTCACGTCCCTGCGCCGTTACCGACGCCTCAGAAGCCCACCACCCAGGACACCGTCCAACCCTTTCGGGCTGCCCGTTGTCGGGATTTTCACCCGTTCGCACATGGCAGGGATACTCCAGTCGCCTGGAGGCCCGTTTCCGTGTCGCCCGACTTCCCACTCCGCAAAACTGGATTGGGTCGAAGGAGGCATCGCAGCCCCCAGCGCCCTGCGTAACGTGGCGAGCCCAATTACAGGCACCACGCTTCAGCGGTCGATTCCAGCTGATTGGCAGTCAGCTGAAACTGAAGTGCACGAACGTGTCTGGGGTTGGCAGCCCCGGCACATTCTAGAGAGTGTGTGGACTGCCGACCCTTTCACGGATCGCATAGTCATGCTAACAGTAATTCAGAAACTCACTATACGCGCGTCTGTTATAGGGATATTCACCGATCGGGAAGGTAACAGGTAGGCATACGCGTGCCGATTCTGTTTATCACTTCGCGTTCGCCATCTCTCTCCTGCCCGGACCAACACCCATCCCTTCATGGCCCGGCATAACAGGAGAATGAGAAATGGAGAACATCCCCAAATCGGCAAAACACGTCGCGTGCGATTTCTTCCTCGATGTCGAACTGCTCTGCGTCGTGCGCGACGAGGCCGTATTCGATTTTGGTGAGGAAGTTCGGGTCGTCCGGCTGGACAACTGTGAAGCGCAGGTTGGCGAATTCGGACGCCTGGCGTTGTTCCACACGCAGCATGGCGGCCGGTGGCAGTTTCGCCCGTATCGATCGGGCAGTTGGCGCAGGGCGCCCGAGCTGGACACCCCGTCTAGCTGGACCTGGCGCTGCATAAAAACCGGCGACTTCACCGCCACAGCAATCGGTGTCCTGCCGAGTCATACCCCAACCGCTCATCTTCCACCGGAAGATGAGAACAACGGGTTCCCGTTTTAACGAAGGACACAGGAGGGCAAATTGCCCTCCTGTTTTGATTTTGCCGCCTCTATTGGCGTTGCCGATGCGGACCGCCTCATTCCTGCTCGGTGACGCGGTTGTCCGCCGCGATCGCGTCCATGGTCGAGACCAAGCTCGTAAGCAAGTCGCTGTGGTGCCGCTTCAAGTGGCCATAAATGTTCTCGTTGCGGAGGAGACGAGCCATGAAGCTCTTGGCGACGACCAGCGACAGCATAGTCTCGCCGATCTCGTCCTCCACGGCTTGGCAGTCTTGCCGCAACCGCTCCATTTCCGCCTCCATCCTGGCCAGGTCCTCGGGCGATATTTCGTCTTTCTTTTTGGACTTGGGGCCGTCGACGAGCGCCTCGGAGCGCGTGGCGACCAAGATCATTTCGGCGTATGTCGCGGTGAACTTGTTCGCCGCGATCATCATCTCGGCCGCCTCAATCTGGCGATATGACTTCATCTTCTTCAGAACGGAAAACACTTTGGGAGCTGCCTGACGATTTTTGAGAAGCGAGGCCGCTTCCGGCGCGACTCCGTCGAGCAGGGCTGCCCGCTCGCGAATGCTGCGTACGTCCATACGGAGAACTTCGGCGATTCGCCTCTCAGAGGCGCCCTTGGCGAGCGCCGCCCGTATCATCCTGTGCTCCTGCACGGCCGACAAGCGCGTGACGTGGCGGTTGAACGTGAAGCACTCGTCGTCGGTGGAGACCATGCACGGCGCGGTATCCCGACGCAGTTCTTTGAGCGCCTCAAGTCGCAACCGGCCGTCAAGCAGCTCGAAGTCTCCGAACTGGCGAGGCGACCGAAACACCGCGAGCGGCTCGATGACGCCAAGCTCCTCGATGGAGCCAAGGATGGTCTTATATTTCGCCGTTTCAAGCACGCCCTTTCCCAGCGGCGCACTGGAGACGATCCGCCCCAAAGGAACTTCAATAACTTTCGCCTCGAAACCGTGTCTGACATTGCTCATGGCATAAGCTCCGGCGGAATGCGGGAGGCGACCGCCTCGGGGATATCCTTGACGCCTTCTGCCCGCAAAAGCGTTCTGAAATGCTCGTCGGCGAGAAAGCGGCGAAGGACTGAAGTAATAAGCAGAAGGCGCTGCTCTTGCAGGTTGGCGTTCTGCACAATCATTTTTTGGCGGCGAACTTCGTTCCTGTAGGTTCGCAGCAACTTCTGCGGCGTGGGCTTCTCGCGCTGAACTGGACGACCTCCCATCTTTTTGCCCGCCGCCTCGCGCTTGCTCAGGATTCGGCGCACGCGCAACAATTGGTCACCCGTCAGTGTCTTAGACTCGTAGGCGGCGACCATCGCCGCCTGGACCTCTTCCGTCGGCGAGCGGGCGACCTCGACGGCAAGCCAGAGGGGCATGACGCGCTTCTCGACAGCCTGCAGGAGTCGCTGCTCGCCTTTTTCCAACAATTGCAGGATGCCGTTGACGTAGGCGTCGTCGAGGTTCGTTTTGCGGGAAATCTCGGCCGTCGAGTAGCCTTTGGCGCGAAGGACTTGCAAGCCGCCCAACAGTTCGGCGGTGGAATGACGTCGCCGCGCGATGTTCTCCGTGAGCGTGATGAGGTAGCGATCGATTTCGCTGGCCTCGACGATCGAGCACGGAATCATGCTCTCGCCAAGCGCTTTGAGCGCTTCGAGGCGGCCCTGCCCGCACAGCACTTCATACCACTCGCCATCGGCGTCGCGGCCGCCATGGGCCACCGTTATAGGCCTCTTGAGGCCAACCGACGCAATGTTCTCGACAAGCTGGGAGAAGAAATACGGGTTGCGCGTCCTTGGATTCAGGACTCTCAGCTGCGCGACCGGAATTTGCGCGATCTCGTCGCTGCGCGAAAGCGCAGACACAATTCTGTCGACGCGGTCATTCATATCTGACTCCTTTCAGCGGAACCCGGCGAGCTAGGTGGCAGAGCATTTCCAGGTCGTCGTAGCGATAGCCCTCAAAGCCGAAATCGTTGTGGTCACCCAAGCGGACCACGTCCGTCGAAACATCGATGGCCGGCAAAAGGAAGTAGTCGCGGATCGATTGCGCGTCTAGCTCCATGCGAACGGCGACGGTAATGTCCGGGCGCAACGCGGTGTCGAAGCGGATGATCCAGCGGTTCGAGCCCGCATTGGTCGGCCGGCAGCGCGACAAGGCCAGCGACACCCTGAACTCTTCATTGACCCACAGCAAACCGGACGCGATGTCCTTCTCGACGCGCGCGCCCGCGTCAAGCATTGCCCGCTCAGCGGCCGATACGACCTCGGGATGCTGCTCCCGCAGGCGGCGGTTAAGCTCGACGTACCTGTAATCGCGCGCGGGCGCGTAGCCGATCAGGTCGTAGGTGCGAAGCAAGCTGCCGAAGCGGCTCGCGTAGGCGCTGCTGGACGGGCAGCCGGGCGACTCGTCAATGATGATGCCGGAGAGGTAGCCGTTTCGAAGCAGCAGCTTTCGCAGAGCTTCCAGCATATCCGCGTCGGTGAGCCGGTAGGAGCGCGCGAGGATGATTTGGCGGGCGGCCTCGAAGATGATCCGATCGACGATCGGCTCGAATGCGTCGTCCGCGCGAACCCATGACGCCGGCGGATTGCGGACGCGCTCTTGTTTGAGCTTAAACGACACCCGATTCCAGACGTTATCGCCGACGTACTTGTCGTTTGTGAGAATCTGGTGGACCGTTCCCCGAGTCCACGCGACGCCGCGATCGGTGCGCACGCCAGCTTCGTTCAGCGCAGCGGCGATCTCGGCCTCGGAGCGCCCCTCCTCGACGAACCATCGGTAGATGTCGCGTACAGTAGCTACCTCGTCGTACGGCCCCGGGACAAGAATGACGCGATCGGTTTGGATCGCCTTGTGCTCGCCACGTCTGAGCTCGTGCCTCTGCCCGTTCGGCTCGACCCGTACGCGGCGGAGGCCGAAGCCCGCCGGGCCGCCCTGCCGAAAACCGTTCCGGATGTGGCGGCATTGGCCGGCGTGCACTTTCACGCTGAGCTCGCGGCTATATTCGCCAGCCATCGTTCGCTTAACGCTCTTGATGATGCTTGACACGGGGCTTCCGTCGTTCTCGAACTGCTCGGCGCAGTACAGCACTCTCACACCCGCGTGCTTGCAACGGATTTCATAGCTTGCGCTTTCGTCTGGGTCTTGAAAACGACCCCATCGGCTAACGTCATAGACCAAAATTACGGAAAAGTCGGCCGCGCCTGACTCCACGTCTCTTAGCAAGGCCTTCAAAGAGTCGCGCCCGTCGAGCCGCAGCCCACTTTTCCCTTCATCCGCGTAGACACGCACTACGTCCAGATCGCGACTTTCCGCGAACGCCAAGATGACGTCCTTTTGGTTTTCGGTCGAGTATTGTTGGTGCTCCGTCGACATTCGCACGTAAGCCGCCGCGCGGCCTCGGCCAGCCGCGCCTTGCGGATGTTTGTTGCGAGTTGTCCGTTCCACCCTGCCTCCCTTCGAGCCGCGAGGGGGCAGCCGCGTGTCGCCGCAGGCCTCCGCGCGGAGGCGACACGCGAGCCCGCTCTTTCGCTTGCGTTCAGGGAATATAGTTTTGGAGGCGCGAAAAATGTTGCCGACAACACGCAAGAATTTGCGCGAAGAAAGGGAAAGAATCGGCGCGGAATATCCCATGGCGATCGCCATGGCGCTCAAAGAAGAAATGGGCGGATCGAGAAACTCGATCAAGAAGCTCGCTCGATGGACGGGCGCGAGCGAGAGGACGGTACAAAACTGGCTAGGAGGCGTGCGCGGCCCAAGCGGCCCGCACCTAGTGGCGTTGGCGCGGCATTCGCCGGCCGTCCACTTTGCCTATCTATCAATGACTGGACGGATCGACGGCTCGGCATCGGACATCAACGCAGGCGTGGCCTTGCTAAGAGAGGCGTTAAACCTCCTAACCGCGCGTCGTCTTTCGTGAACGTGATTGCGTTTGTTCCGACCGCTGTTGTTTTCGCGAACCCGTCTTCATCTACCCGCCGCGTCATCATGGCCGCCATCCTCTAACGCGAAGGGCCGTTTGCACGTAAGCCGGGTTGGGGTGATAGCGCACGTTGGCGGGAAGGACGAGCGTTGGCGCAAGGGCATCTCGAAAACCCCTGATGCCTCCATCCAACTCGGCTTCTGCCAACTCTCCCACGCGCGACTCGCTGACACGGATTCTGTATCGGCGGTCAAAAGCGACCAGATTGGAGTCGTAGGCGAAATGATGAAGCTTGCAAAGAGCCACGCCGTTTGTAACTTCATCGGTGCTGCCAGACGCGGACACCGGCACGATATGAGCCGCATCTAGCAGGCCGAGCTGGACACGGCAAAACGCGCACCGATGGCCATAAGCCTCGAGGACCTTGCGGCTAAAATTCGCCGCGCGATATCTCCTAGCGATCCTTCGAATCACCATTTGCCTCGGACGATTGGCCACAGCCGCGATTTGCTCATCATCCAGCGAGTCCAGGTCGTTTAAGAGGTTCATGTCGCGATGCGCGCGCCCCGTTTGATGCAAGCTGCTGGTCGACTGCGCGTAGTCGACCAGCAGGAACGGACGAAAGGCCACAACGATTTCATTTTCCTTAGCCTGGGTCGCAAACGCACCACCTGCGGCCGCTTCCAAGGTTCGCTCCCGAATCTGCGCGGATGGCGAAGCCGAACTCTGCCCATCGTGGGCCGAGATGTCCCAGGCGGCGAACACCTCTAGTTCGTCATGCCATCCGAGAAGCAGTGTTGGCGTCCCCTCGTGCCCGTGGGGCACGCTCGTGAACTGAATCCGATACTCGTCATCCGCACGATTTGCCCCGCCGTGCGTGCAATTCCAGATATAGACTCGGAAGTCGAAGCTTCTGCTGTCCGCGCGGGCTGCCCTGATCAGGAATGGATGCGTGCCGTCAATCACCAGCGGGAGCCATCCTCCCTCCCTGACTCCGTCCAACACTCTTGCCAGCAGTTCAGTCTTCGATAGCCTTGCCACGATTCCCCCGACGATCTTTGGTCTTCGTCGAATGATAGAGGAATCTAGCCTCGCGCTCCCAAGCAGAGCGGATCTCTCAGAAATTCCTGGCGCCGATCCAGGTTAGCGTAATACAATAACCTGCCAGTTAGATGCGTGCGCAAAACCAGCGTGCAACATAGAGGAAAAGAATGGTCCGTCCGCATGTCTCCGAACCCCGAGACAACATCGCGAGCCTACGGCTCACCCTGAACGAACGGCAAGAGATGGAGGCAATCTCCAATGTGTTGGGGTTCAAGTCGCTGAGCGACTACATCCGTCATCTTCACAACATCGCCGCGAAGCAGGACAAGAAGCCGGAGCGAATCAACGGCGAGAGCTATGGCCCGTTCTCCATCGCTCACGAAACGAAGCTCGGGAAGATTTACAACGGCAACTCGCTCGAATACTTGCACCATCGTGCAAAGCCCAACTCCGTCAACTTGATCATGACCTCGCCGCCTTTCGGCTTGGTTCGCAAAAAGTCGTACGGGAATGAAGACGCGGCTGCGTATTGCGACTGGTTCCGTCCGTTCGCGGAGGGGTTCAATCGCGTGCTGCGCGACGACGGAAGTTTGGTGATCGACATCGGCGGCGCCTGGAAGCCAGGCACGCCAACACGGTCCCTCTATCACTTCAAGCTCTTGATCATGCTCTGCGAAGAGTTTGGCTTCCACCTTGCTCAAGAGCACTACTGGTGGAATCCGGCCAAGCTGCCCTCGCCCGCAGAGTGGGTCAACATTCGCCGTGTTCGTGTCAAAGACGCCGTTAATTGCGTGTGGTGGCTCTCGAAAACGCCGTATCCGAAAGCGAACAACAAGCGCGTTCTCGCGCCGTATTCCGAGTCGATGAAGGGGCTTTTGAAGAACGGCTACAAGGCGAAGCTGCGGCCGTCTGGACATGACATTTCGGAAAAATTCTCTAAGGACAATGGGGGTTCGGTGCCTCCAAACTTGCTCGCCATTGCGAACACAGAGAGCAATGGGCAATATCAAGACTATTGCCGAGCGAACGGGATCGACATTCACCCGGCTCGCTTCCCCGCGCTGCTGCCTGAGTATTTCATACGGATGCTGACCGACGCGGGTGACCTCGTGGTCGACCCGTTCGCCGGGTCCTGTGTGACCGGTATGGTGGCGGAAAACCTGCGCCGAAAATGGGCCTGCGTTGAACTGTCGAGCGAATATATCCGCGGCGGTATGGCTCGCTTTCAGTCCGACACCGATACCGCGCGCTCACGCCCCGCCAACTATTCGATCAGCACACCTTGCTCGCAGCCCGCGGACGAGGAAGAGGTTCCGCTGGTCGCGAACGGTGGAGCGACAAGGTAAGAAACACCGATTGCTGGCGCTAGATCGGATCGGCGGCAAGCCTGCGATGCAGCCTTGCCGCCCACGCGATCAAGGCTCCGCTTGCCATTCCTGAAAAATCAGTCAGGCCAACCGGCTTTGCCCCGTCCATCGCTTCTTCGAAGCCTGACAATCCAGAGCACACTACTGCGCAGTCGCGAAGCATCGTTCGCGCTTGCTCGACGCTATCGGGCCGAGAATCGCGGCAATATCGCACAAGCTGGGATATCGCATCGACGATTGCGGCGGACGCTGAAAGCGGCGAGCCGAACCATTTGCATTCGAAGTGGGCGACGTCGATTCCGGTTTCCGCGTCCCGAATCGAGACGTCGGCTCGCGCTAGGCCCATGCCTGCGCTCAGAGCCTCCGCCGCTTCCCTGACCATGACTTCGGACGGGTCGAGATTTTCGGCTGCGCGTTTGGCCAACGCATTCTGCCATCTGATTCGATAACGCCCAACGGTCGCGATCTCGGACCCTCCGGCAATCGAACCCTTCCACCTGATCCGTTCGCCCGTTTCCTGCGCCAAAGCTTCGGCCGCCGAGAGCGCGGTCGCCAATTCGAGCTTCTGCCAGTCCTCCAATTGAGCGACCAGCGTGCTCGACAAAATGGAGCGTATCGCATCCACGTCCATGCGCTCGACGCCTTCAAACAGAAGCATCGAATCCGCGGCCATCCGATAGAGCAGCGACAAACCCTTGCGCGCGTCTCTTATCGCAGCCCCGCCCGGTCTGCGCCGCCCTGCGGGCGACAGCATCACCTCGCGCAGCATCCGGGTGCGGCTGGCCCGTTCGAGAAGGCCCACGCGCGCGTGTATCCAATCCTGGTCAGGTCCAAGCTTGTGTCGGCGAATGGCCGACAGGGCCAGCGACTCGGCTTCGCGAAGCACCCAGGCGAGAACATGGTTGCGACGAGTCAGCGCAGAGAGTGCCGGCTCGGACACAACAAAGAGAGTCGAGTCGCCTGAGAGTTCCTGCTCGCAGAGCGTTGCCCGAGCGTCGACGACTCCCGGTATCTGGCCCGAGTGCGTCTGCGTTTCGAAAGCGATTGAAGATCGAATGTCTCGCGGGTTTGCGATCACGCGCTCCGCGATGCGCCGAACCCCGTCAGAAAGCGCCCAGCGCAGCAAAAGCTCCTCGCGCTCCTCGATGTCAACACGTGGAGTCTTCGAGTCCCATCCATTGCCATGCGGCGAGCGATGGCAGCGCAAGAGCGCGGCCAAGCAATGATCGGACAGCGTGGAGGCAAGTGGGATGCTCAGGGCGCAAGCTCCATGAAACGCTGCTCAACGTCGGCGGACGCAGCGCCCGACAGCCCCCACGCTGAGACAATCGCCGACGAGCAATCCATCGCTTCCGCGCGGCTGATGCCGTCGAGCAGCGGCAAGAAGGTCGAGGCCATCACCACGACGAAGGTCTCTTGCGTCTCCGGGGTCGGAGATGACAGAAAGTCGATGTCGGGGTCCATCGCGGCGGCAAGCTTCAAGAAATCAATCACGGGCGCCCCGCCCAGCTCGCGATGACGATTGACGATCGCCCACAAATCCGCGACCGGATTCGGCAACGCGGCGTCGGCGCCCCCTTTCAGCAACCCGAGCTTTTCGAGCCGTTCTCTGACGAAGGCCGCCGGGTCTTCGGGTATGCCGATTCGAATCCACGTGAAGCGCCGGGACAATGCGAAACTGATCTGCTCCAACTGAGACTTGTCGACCTGATTGAGCGTGCACAGCATCGCCCATGCGGGACCGGGGGCGAACTCGTGTTCTGCCTTGGAAGGGTTCGGCTTTGGCAGGATGCGATAGTTTTCGCTTGTCGCGTCTTCGACCTTCACTCGATACGGCAGGGAGGTCGATTGTCCGCTCAGAACGGAAAACAACGGCCCGATCACTTTGTCGATCGGACAGCGATTGAGCTCGTCGATGATGATCGGCTTGTGGAAATCCCGCAGCATGGCGCCCGGCACAAATCCCATCTTGCCCGGGCCAAGCGGCTGATACCCGCCGACGAGGTCTTGCGAACTCCATGACGACGACGCCGTCAACAGCGTGTAAGGCGCCTCGCCCTCCGACAAATCATCGCCCGCGATCTGCTCCGCCACATATTCTGCAAGCGTGGTCTTGCCAGTCCCAGGCGGCCCATGAAAGACGAAATGGCGCTTACCAGCGGCCAAGGCGGCGTTGATCAGCTTATAGACGACCGGCGGAACGCCGAAGAGGTCAGGGGCCGGCAACACCTCCAAATTCTGTGCTGGCTCGATTTCGGCGTCTGCCTCGGCCTCGAAGACCGACCCTAGATCGTATTGCAGCCGCTCCATGTCCTCCTGGCTGTCCGCCGAATAAACGCCGAAGTTCGCGTTTCCGTCGCTCAGCCAGGCCGACAGCGTGGCCGTCGCGTCTTCGTAGCTGAAGAGTTCGCCCGAAGCAAGCTGAATTGGCTCGGGCTCGGCCATTGTCTTGATCAGACTGATGTGCGCGATGGGATAGGCCGTCTTCGGCGTCTCGCGGCCCTTGTAGGACAAGGTGCTGTCCTGGACGTTGAAATCGGTCAGGACATCGCCCGACGTGCCGACCGGCAACGCCCTGGCAAATGCGAACTGCACAATCCACTCCCATTCGTCCGGAAACTTATAGCTGGCCGGTCCCAGCTTGACCGCCGGCATCAGCCGGAACGCCGCGAGCGCGCACTTGCCTGAGCCGTTATTAATGTAGCCGGGGGTCATCGCAGCGGGAGGCGTCATGCCTGACGAATCTTGCGCAAGCCGGGCGACAGGAACCTCGCGTGTCGCGTCAATGTGGACGATCCATCGTGGCGGCTTGCTACTCACGCCGCTCGGCTTCGCCCAATAGCCGGTCTCTTCCAGGACTTCCTCTTTGAGAGACAAATCCTTTGTTCCCGACGATCGGCGAGTGTATGCGAAAGGACGAAGCGGAGCAGAGCTGGCTGCCTTTGCGGCGGTCTCGGCCCCCAAGATGTTGCGTGGCAAGGATGGCAAAACGGACCCTTTCTTCGGAATTTTTTGCCATGTTACGCGGGTCCGCCGCTGGTTACGAGCTCCCACCTGTCTTCCGTCACTCTACTGTCGACGGTTGGGCGACGTGACCCGCTTATCAAGATCCCATTAAGCTGCGAACATCTGCATGAAGAAACTGAATGATTTCGCCATGTGAGCTATACAGCTGACGACAAAGAAGGAGACCGGTTGTGGAGAATCACAAACTTCTACTGGGGCAGCTACTTGATCATGCGTACAAGCTGCACAAACAACAAGCTAAGGGGGACTGGCAATCTCTGGCGCATCTCCTATCGCTCAAAGAAAACAGCGGCCGGCAACTGAGCGCTGAGATCCTGATGCAATACCGTCAGGGCAAACAGTCAGTGAGTATGCAGCGCGCACTGGAGATCGCCGACGGAATCGTGCGCGCCGGAATCCGCAGCAATAGGATCGATGTCGCAATTCAGAAAATCCGGACATTGCACTTTTGGCAAGAAGATGGCGAAGCCCTGAACGAGCTTATCGTCGCCGACAGAACGTCGATAACGAAACATATCGACAAGCTCACCAAGCTCCTGCATAAGCTTGTGCCCATGCTCGTTGATCCGGCACTTGTTGGCTCAGATCCGCGATACAGCGACCGGCTTATCGAGTTCGTCTCTCAGACAGTCCAGACGATCACCCAAGACACCATCGACAATGCTGACCCAGTCGAGTAGGACGCGTCTGTCGCTACTCCTTTTTCAAGTACGAAAGGGCCTTGGATGAGCTCGCGAACACGACGGGCAGCACAGAAACACTGTTCCGGAGCGGTCAGAATTTCCGTACAGTTTCCGTACGGCTCAAAGACTGAAAATAGGTCGCCAGATAAGTTACTGTATTTAAACGAACTTTTGGCGCGCCCGGCTGGGATCGAACCAGCAACCCCTGCCTTCGGAGGGCAGTACTCTATCCATTGAGCTACGGGCGCATATGACAGTGACGACAGTGAAACGACCCCAATAAACCGGCCGCCCACCATTGACAAGACCGCAAGGATACCCGGTTTCCCAAAACGCGTCCACCTTGCCCGCCGAAACCCCGTCAGGCCCGCAATTCGTGCGGGTAAACACGCGCCTTCGCGCCGCTCGCCGTGATGTAAACGTTCCGTCTATAATCGTCCGGACTCATTGGATCGCCAGCCATTTTGCCGTTGCACCGCGCTCACAATTCCTAATCACGGAGACGAGGCAAGCATGAGCGAAGCACCCCACGAATCTCCCGTCAAAACCCCCGGGCAGCTGATTGCCGTCGTCATCGCCTCATTCGCGATTCCGATCGCCCTGATCGTCCTGTTTGCCACTTATGCCAACCATGCGTTCCGTTCGGGCGCGGGCACGGATGCGCTATCCGACGAACAGGTCGCCGCGCGGATCGCACCGCTCGCGAAAGTCGACGTGAAGGACGCCAATGCGCCCCGCACGTACAAGACCGGCGAGGAAGTCTACAAGGCCGTGTGCGTGACCTGTCACGGCACGGGCGCCGCCGGCGCGCCGAAGTTCGGCAACAAGGACGACTGGGCACCGCGCATCTCGCAGGGCTTCGACACGCTGCTGAAAACGGCGCTGTCGGGCAAGGGCGCGATGCCGCCGCGCGGCGGCACGAGCCCCGACGACGTCAGCGACTATGAAATCGCGCGTGCGATCGTCTACATGGCGAACAACGACGGCGCGAACTTCCCCGAACCGGCTGCCCCGGCCGCCAATGCGGCACCGGCGGCGAGCGGCGCGGCGGGTGCGGCAGGCGCTTCAGGCGCCGATGCATCGAACGCGCAGGCCGCCGCTGCAATGGCCGCGATCGCCGCGATTCCGAAGGCCGGCGAAAAGCCCGCGGCCGCGCCGACCAGCGCCGACGCCGCCTCCGCCGGCAAGGCGCTGTACACGCAGGTCTGCCAGGCGTGCCACGCGGCCGGCGTGCTCGGCGCGCCGAAGTTCGGCAGCAAGGAAGACTGGGCGCCGCGCCTGAAGGACTCGATGGATACCGTCTACAACTACGCGCTGCACGGCAAGGGCGCGATGCCGCCGAAGGGCGGGTCGAGTGCGTCCGACGCCGACGTGAAGGCGGCCGTCGACTACATGGTCAACGCGTCGAAGTAACGCTCGCCGGCCAGAAAAAACCCCCGCGGCGCACACGCATCGCGGGGGTTTCGTTTATCCGGATCGCCGGGGCGTCCGAGCGCCGAAGCGCGCCACCTCACTTCTGCAACAGCGCCTTCAGGCTCGCGAGCCGGTCCTTCGGCGTCATCGGCGCTTCCTCCGGCGTGGGCGGCGGCGCTTCGTCGAGCCCCATCTCGGGAATGAAGCGCGACGGCTCGCACACGACCGTCTCGCGCGCCCGCTTGCGCTTCTTGCACCAGTTCAGGTGGAGGCTGCGCTGCGCGCGCGTGATCGCGACGTACATCAGCCGGCGCTCCTCCTCGATCCGCTCGTTGTCGATCGGGCCGTCGTCCTCGCTGCCGCCGCGGTGCGGCATGATGCCCTCCTCGACGCCGACCAGGAACACGTGCGGATACTCGAGCCCCTTCGACGCATGGACGGTCGACAGCCGCACGGCATCCGGATCCTCGTCCTTGCCTTCGAGCATCGACATCAGCGCGACGGTCTGGATCAGGCCGAGCAGGTTCTTGCCGGTGTCCGCAAGCCCGTCCGCGTTGTGGAAGCCGTCGGCCTCGCCGTCGACGGCTTCGGTCTCGGGCTTGGTGCCCTTGCGCTTCAGCCATTCGAGGAATTCGAGCACGTTCTGCCACTTCGACTGCGCCTGCCGCTCGTCGAACGCGTCGTACAGGTAGGCCTCGTAGTGAATGGCCTCCATCATGTCGTCGAGCACGACGGTCGCGGGCTCCTTGTCCGCGCGATCGGTCAGGCGCTGGATGAAGTCGCAGAACATCCTGAGCGGCTCGACCTGCCGCGCGGACAGCCGCGCCTCGATCCCGCCCATGTACACGGCCTCGAACAGCGACACCTTCGCCTGGCCCGCGAACGAGCCGAGCGCCTCGAGCGTCGTGTTGCCGATGCCGCGGCGCGGCGTCGTGACCGCGCGGATGAACGCGGGATCGTCGTCGGCGTTCGCGATCAGCCGCAGGTACGCGCACAGGTCCTTGATCTCGGCCTTGTCGAAGAACGACTGGCCGCCCGACAGCACGTATGGAATCCGCTCGCGCCGCAGCACCTGCTCGAAGATCCGTGCCTGGAAGTTGCCGCGATACAGGATCGCGTAGTCGCGGAACTGCGCGCGCCGCTCGAACTTGTGCGCGGACAGCCGGAACACGACCGATTCGGCCTCATGCTCCTCGTCGTTGCACGGCGTGACGGTGATCGAGTCGCCCATCCCGTGCTCGGACCACAGCTTCTTCTCGAACAGCTTCGGGTTGTTCGCGATCACGTTGTTGGCAGCGGTCAGGATCCGCACCGTCGACCGGTAGTTCTGCTCGAGCTTGATCACGTGCAGCTTCGGGAAGTCCTTGCCGAGCTGCGCGAGGTTCTCGAGCGTAGCGCCGCGCCAGCCGTAGATCGCCTGGTCGTCGTCGCCCACCGCCGTGAACGCGGCGCGCGGGCCGGCGAGCAACTTCAGCAGCTCGTACTGGCACGCGTTGGTGTCCTGGTATTCGTCGATCAGCAGGTAGCGCAGCTTGTTCTGCCAGCGGTCGCGCACCTGCTCGTTCTTCGCGAACAGCTCGGCCGGCAGGCGGATCAGGTCGTCGAAGTCGACCGCCTGGTATGCATGCAGCGTCGCGACGTAGTTGCGGTAGACCAGCGCCGCCTGGTGCTCGTCCTCGTTGGCCGCGATCGTCATCGCCTCCTCGGGCATGATCAGGCCGTTCTTCCACAGCGAGATGGTGCTCTGGATCTTGCGGATCAGGCCCTTGTCGGTGGTGCCGATCTGCTCCTGGATCATCCCGAAGCAGTCGTCCGAATCCATGATCGAGAACTGCGGCTTCAGGCCGACGTGCTCGGCCTCCTGGCGCAGGATCTGCACGCCGAGCGAGTGGAACGTACACACGGTGAGCTGGTTGACGGGCACCTTGCGGCCTTCCTTGCCGGGCGTGGTGAGCGTCTTGCCCTCGAGCAGCTTCGACACGCGCTCGCGCATTTCGGCGGCGGCCTTGTTCGTGAACGTGACGGCCGCGATGTGGCGCGGCTCGAAGCCTTTCGCTTCGATCAGGTGCGCGATCTTCTGCGTGATCACGCGGGTCTTGCCGCTGCCCGCGCCGGCGAGCACGAGGCAGGGACCGTCGAGGTAGCGCACCGCTTCGTTCTGAGCGGAGTTGAGGCCTGCGGACATGATGGCGGATGATGTTGCGGTTGACGGCGAACGCCGGGAGGATGCCGCGCGCGACGGGCCTGGAATGCAGGCGGACACACGGGGCAGGACGCGCATGTTAACACGTCGGCGACGCGCTTTTCGGGAGCGCCGCCGGACGGGGCCGGGCGGGCAGGCCGTCGTTTTCGTCTCCCGGTTCGGCGCTTGATCCGGCCCTCGCTTCCTTGTCCGGACGGCCAATCCGGCCCCATCCACGGCCCGATCGGTCACAATGGGCGACCGTCGCGATGGGAAGTGCCCGGCCCGCACGCCGCAGCGTCGGCCGCCCGGCCTGCCGAGTGCAGCGCCTGCCCGTCCCGCGCCAAATGCCGGCTGCGGCCGCGCATGCGCCGCATCGTGCCGCGCGTTTTGCCGAACGCGCCGGTGCGGGCCGCCGCGCCATGCCAAAATAGCCGGTCGTCCTCGCGCCCCAGCGGCGCGCCCTCTTTTCGTTTCGTACGCAGCCAGGGATTGCCATGTCGTCATTGCTCAGGATTGGTTTGATGGGTTTCGGTTTCGCCGGCGCGACGTTCCACGCGCCGGTGATCGCCACGAGCGGCCGCACCGAGGTCGCCGCGATCGCGACGGGGCAACCCGATCGCGCGCGCGCCGCCTTTCCGGGCGCCCGCATCGTCCCCGATCTCGACACGCTGCTCGGCCTCGACGATATCGACTGCGTGGTGATCGCCACGCCGAACGACACGCACTTCGCGCTCGCGCGCCAGGTGCTCCAGGCCGGCCGCCACGTCGTCGTCGACAAGCCCGTCACGCTCACGGCCGACGAAGCGCTCGCGCTTGCGCGGCTCGCGAACGCGCGCAGCCGCCTGTTCGCACCGTTCCACAACCGCCGCTGGGACGGCGATTTCCTCACCGTGCGCCGCATCGTCGAATCCGGCGAACTCGGCCGGCTCACCTATTTCGCGTCGCACTTCGACCGCTTCCGGCCGACGCCGCGCACGCGCTGGCGCGAGGAGCCCGCACGCGGCGGCGGCCTGCTGCTCGATCTCGGCCCGCACCTGATCGATCAGGCGCTCGCGTTGTTCGGGCTGCCGGAAACGGTCAGCGCCACGGTCAAGACACGCCGCGACAACGGCACGGCGCCCGATTTCGTGCACCTGCTGCTCGGTTATCCGGACAAGGACGTCGCGCTGCATGCGAGCGCGCTGTCGGCGATCGAGCCCGCGCGCTTCACGCTGCACGGCACGCGCGGCAGCTACCAGAAGTTCGGGCTCGACACGCAGGAAGACCAGTTGAAGGCCGGCCTCACGCCGGATCACGTCGAGTTCGGCGGCGGCAACCCGCCCGGCGTGCTGCGCGTGCTCGACGGCGAGGTCGAGGTCGAGCGGCCTGTGCCGACGCTCGACGGGCAGTACGCGGAGTTCTATCGCGCGCTCGCCGCGTCGGTCCACGACGGCGCGCCGTTCCCGGTCACGCCGCAGGACGCCGTCGACGTGATGACGATCATCGAGCTCGCCGCGCAGAGCGAGCACGAAGGCCGCCGGGTACCGTTCGTGCGTCGCACAGTCTGACGGCCGCCGGCCGGGTCGTCGCCCCGGCCGCAGCCGCCACCTCGCGCCGCGCCGCCCCGGCTGCGCGCCCCCGTCAGCCGCCACGGCGCCACGATCCCGAACATTCCGTTACAAATGGTGCGGGAACGAAAGTCAGCGGTCGTCCGGTCTGACGCGTTTCTCAAAAAGTCGATCCGACACCAAACCGTCAGGAGAATGTGATGCAACGGTTGATTCGCGCAGCGGCATGCTGCGTCCTGGTTTCCTCGCTCGCGGCCTGTGTCGTGCAGCCGCAGCGGCCGGCCCGACAGGCGCCCCCGCCCCCGCCGCGGCCGAATCCGCAGGTCGTCGCGAACGATCGCCTGCAGGAGGTCCAGGGCCGGATCGACAACCTGCACCGGCGCATCGACGCGCGCGTGAACGGCGGCTACTACCCGCCGCCGTACGGCGCGCAGCTGCACCACCGCCTCGACGTGATCCGCCAGGAAGCGAACGACATGTCGGGCCAGCACAACGGCGGCCTGTCCGGCGACGAACAGCGCGTGCTGAACCAGGAACTCGACACGGCCGCGCGCGCGATCGGCGAGTAATCCCGGCCATGCCGGCGCCCGCCGGTGCCGGCAGAAGCGGCGGCGCCCACGCCGCCGCTTGTCGCGAAGCGACATTCTTTTGCTCAAATTGACAATGCCCACCCGCTCGCGTACAGTCGCCCGCACGCGTCGGGAGAGCGTGTGACCGCATAGCAGCAACGCCGGTCGCGCCGCCGAAGGGGCACACCCGCAAACTCTCAGGCAAAAGGACCGACCGCGTCGGGGAATCCCGTCCGCGCATTGCGCGGGCCGCACTCCCCGCACTCTGGAGAGCGGCAGTAGCCCGCAGCACATTGGCTGCGCGGGCAGGCTGCCCACCGAAGGGGCGCGCGTTCGCCGGCTTGTGGCCGCGGCGCAATCTCTCAGGTATCGAGGACAGAGGGGCATGTACCGGATCGTTTCGCAGGCCCCAGGGCCGCGACGGTCGGCACATGGCCGTTCTGACCCGCGCGCAAGCGCCTTGCCTGAGGCCTCGATGACTGCACTGAATCAAACCCCGCTCAACGCCGCGCACCGCGCGCTCAATGCCCGCATGGTCGACTTCGGCGGCTGGGACATGCCCGTCAACTACGGCTCGCAGATCGAAGAACACGAAGCCGTGCGCACCGACGCCGGCATGTTCGACGTGTCGCACATGTGCGTCGTCGATTTCACCGGCAGCCGCGTGCGCGCGTTCTTCGAGCACGCGATCGCGAACAACGTCGGCAAGCTCAAGATCCCCGGCAAGGCGCTCTACTCGTGCCTGCTCAATCCGCAGGGCGGCGTCATCGACGACCTGATCGTCTATTACTTCACCGAAGACTTCTTCCGCGTCGTCGTCAACGCCGGCACGGCCGAGAAGGACATCGCGTGGTTCAACCAGCTCAACGAACAAGGCGGCTACGGCCTGACCATCGTGCCGCGCCGCGATTTCGCGATCGTCGCCGTTCAGGGCCCGAACGCCCGTGAAAAGGTCTGGACGACGGTGCCCGCCGCGCGCGCCGCGACCGGCGAGCTGAAGCCGTTCAACGCCGCGCAGGTCGCCGGCACGCCGTTCGGCGACCTCACCGTCGCGCGCACCGGCTACACCGGCGAAGACGGCTTCGAGGTGATCGTCCCGGCCGTGCACGTCGTAGCGCTGTGGAACGCGCTGCAGCAAAACGGCGTGCGCCCGTGCGGGCTTGGCGCGCGCGACACGCTGCGCCTCGAGGCCGGCATGAACCTGTACGGCCAGGACATGGACGACACCGTCTCCCCGCTCGACGCGGGCCTCGCATGGACGGTCGACCTGTCGGCGCCGCGCGAGTTCGTCGGCCGCGCCGCGCTCGAGGCAAACGGCACGCGCGCCGCGTTCGTCGGCCTGATCCTGCAGAAGGAAAACGGCAAGGCGGGCGGCGTGCTGCGCGCGCACCAGAAGGTCGTCACGCCGCACGGCGAAGGCGAGATCACGAGCGGCACGTTCTCGCCGTCGATGCAGGAGTCGATCGCATTCGCGCGCGTGCCGGCGGCCGTCCAGGTCGGCGACACGGTCCACGTGCAGATTCGAGACAAGCAACTTCCCGCGCGCGTGGTAAAACTGCCGTTCGTGCGCAACGGCAAGGTCCTCGCTGCGTAACGACCGGGAGGCGGCCGGGAGGCCGCCTGCCGTGAAGCCGGGAAATGGCGCCCGGCGCAACCACACCCGGCGCGCCCCGGCGGCGCGCCAGCATAACGAACACACCCTTTTATCCAGGAGCATCCGATGAGCAACGTCCCGGCCGATCTGAAGTACACCGACGAACACGAGTGGGTCCGCACCGAAGCCGACGGCACGCTGACGGTCGGCATCACCGATCACGCGCAGAGCACGCTCGGCGACATCGTCTTCCTCGAACTGCCGCAAGTCGGCAAGTCGGTGAACGCGGGCGACGCCGTCGGCGTCGTCGAATCGGTGAAGGCGGCATCCGACATCTACTCGCCGGTGTCCGGCGAAGTCGTCGCCATCAACGAAGAAGCCGCCGACTCGCCGGAAGAAGTGAACAGCGACGCATACGGCGTGTGGCTCTTCAAGATCAAGCTCGCGGCCGGCGCCTCGACCGACAAGCTGATCGACGCTGACGCCTACAGCAAGCTGATCGACTAATTTTCCTTACCCGAACCGCGCGGGGCCGGCCTCGGCCCGCGCGGGACCAGAGTCACGCCATGAAGCTCGAACACCCGGACCGCCTGATGAACCGCACGCCCCTCTCGCTCGCCGCGCTCGAAACGCACGACGCGTTCGCAGAACGCCACATCGGCCCCGATGCCGCCAGCCAGCAGGCCATGCTCGACACGCTCGGCTTCGCGTCGCGCGCCGCCCTGATCGACGCCGTGATCCCGGCCTCGATCCGCCGCGCCGAAACGCTGCCGCTCGGCCCGTTCGCGCAACCGAAGAGCGAGGCCGAAGCCCTCGCCGCGCTGCGCGCCCTCGCGGACAAGAACCAGGTGTTCCGCTCGTATATCGGCCAGGGTTATTACGACTCGCACACGCCGGCCGTGATCCTGCGCAACGTGCTCGAAAACCCGGCGTGGTACACGGCCTACACGCCGTACCAGCCCGAAATTTCCCAGGGTCGCCTCGAGGCGCTCCTGAACTTCCAGCAGATGGTCGCCGACCTCACGGGCCTCGCGATCTCGAACGCATCGCTGCTGGACGAAGCAACCGCCGCGGCCGAAGCGATGACGCTGCTGCAGCGCACCGGCAAGCCGGCGTCGAACGTGTTCTACGTCGCCGACGACGTGCTGCCGCAGACGCTCGAAGTGATCCGCACGCGCGCGCTGCCGATCGGCATCGAGGTCAAGACGGGCCCGGCGGCCGACGCCGCGCAGGCCAACGCGTTCGGCGTGCTGCTCCAGTACCCGGGCGTATACGGCGACGTGCGCGACTACCGCGCGCTCACCGAAGCGATCCACGCGGCCGGCGGCCATGTGGTCGTCGCGGCCGACCTGCTCGCCCTGACCGTGCTGACGCCGCCCGGCGAATGGGGCGCGGACGTCGCGGTCGGCAACACGCAGCGCTTCGGCGTGCCGATGGGCTTCGGCGGCCCGCACGCCGCGTACATGGCCGTGCGTGACGAATTCAAGCGCCAGATGCCGGGCCGCCTGGTCGGCGTGACCGTCGACGCGCAGGGCAAGCCCGCGCTGCGCCTCGCGCTGCAGACGCGCGAACAGCACATCCGCCGCGAGAAGGCGACGTCGAACGTGTGTACCGCGCAGGCGCTGCTCGCGATCATGGCGAGCATGTACGCGGTCTACCACGGCCCGCACGGCCTGAAGACGATCGCGCTGCGCGTGAACCGCATCGCGGCGCTGTTCGCCGCCGGCGTGAAGCAGCTCGGCTTCGCGACCGTCAACGACACGTTCTTCGACACGCTGACGATCGATACCGGCGCGCGCACCGCGCAGGTCCACGAATTCGCGAAGGCCAAGCGCATCAACCTGCGTCGCGTGAGCGACACGCAAGTCGGCGTGTCGGTCGACGAAACGACGACCCGCGACGACCTCGCCGATCTCCTCGCCGTGTTCGCGCAGGCCGCGGGCGGCACCGCGCCGGCCGTGGACGCGCTGGACGCGGGCCTCGGCGGCGTCGCCGTGCTGCCGGCCGGCCTCGAGCGCACGAGCGCGTACCTGACGCACCACGTGTTCAACCGCCACCATTCCGAAACCGAAATGCTGCGCTACCTGCGCAGCCTGTCGGACAAGGATCTCGCGCTCGACCGCTCGATGATCCCGCTCGGTTCGTGCACGATGAAGCTGAACGCGACGTCGGAAATGCTGCCGGTCACGTGGCCCGAATTCGGCCGGATCCACCCGTTCGCGCCGGCCGAGCAGACCGTCGGCTATCGCGAGATGATCGACCAGCTCGAGCAGATGCTCGTCGCCGCGACCGGCTATGCGGCCGTGTCGCTGCAGCCGAACGCCGGCTCGCAGGGCGAATACGCGGGCCTCTTGATCATCCACGCTTACCACGCATCGCGCGGCGAAGCGCATCGCGACGTATGCCTGATCCCGGCCTCCGCGCACGGCACGAACCCGGCGTCGGCGCACATGGCCGGCATGAAGGTCGTGGTCGTCGCGTGCGACGCGCAGGGCAACGTCGACATCGCCGACCTGAAGGCGAAGGCCGAGCAGCACGCGAACGATCTCGCGGCGATCATGATCACGTATCCGTCGACGCACGGCGTGTTCGAGCAGAACGTCCGCGAGATCTGCGAGATCGTGCATGCGCACGGCGGCCAGGTGTACGTCGACGGCGCGAACATGAACGCGATGGTCGGCCTGACCGCGCCGGGCCAGTTCGGCGGCGACGTGTCGCACCTGAACCTGCACAAGACCTTCTGCATCCCGCACGGCGGCGGCGGCCCGGGCGTCGGCCCGGTCGCGGTCGGCGCGCACCTCGCGAAGTTCCTGCCGAACCAGCGTTCGACCGGCTACGCGCGTGCGGAAGACGGCATCGGCGCGGTGTCGGCCGCGCCGTACGGCTCGGCGTCGATCCTGCCGATCTCGTGGATGTACATCGCGATGATGGGCGCGAAGAACCTGACCGCCGCGACGGAAACCGCGATCCTCAACGCGAACTACATCGCGAAGCGCCTCGCGCCGCACTATCCGGTGCTGTATTCGGGCCCGGGCGGGCTGGTCGCGCACGAGTGCATTCTCGACCTGCGCCCGCTCAAGGAAACGAGCGGCATCAGCGTCGACGACGTCGCGAAGCGCCTGATGGACTACGGCTTCCATGCGCCGACGATGAGCTTCCCGGTGCCGGGCACGCTGATGGTCGAGCCGACGGAATCGGAATCGCAGGAAGAACTCGACCGCTTCATCGCCGCGATGATCGCGATCCGCGAGGAAATCCGTGCCGTCGAGGAAGGCCGCGCCGACCGCGAGGACAACCCGCTGCGTCACGCGCCGCACACGGCAGCCGTCGTCACCGCGAACGAATGGCCGCACGCGTACTCGCGCGAGCAGGCGGCGTACCCGGTCGCGTCGCTCGGCACGAACAAGTACTGGCCGCCGGTCGGCCGTGCGGACAACGCCTACGGCGACCGCAACCTGTTCTGCTCGTGCGTGCCGGTGTCGGACTACGCATAACGCTCGCCGCGCTCCGGAGTCCGGCCGTGACCACACCGCACGCAACCCTCGGTTGCGTGCGGTTTTTGCGTCCGCTGCCTGCCCGATCGATTCACGCTTGCCCGCCAATCCGGCTAACATCACACGCGATTCAGCCAATCAAGGAGTTCCGCATGGTGCGTCCGATGTTTCCGGGCCAGGGTGCCACGCAGGAGCGGCCGCGCACGCGCACGCGCCGCGTCGTGCCGCTGCTCGTCGCGTCGCTGTCGTTGGCCGCCGGCCTCGGCACGGCCGGCAGCGCGCGCGCGGCGATGAATTTCTGCGCGGCGCCCGCGTTGCAGGCGAGCGAGACGACGCAGGCCGAGCCGGGCGTGCAGGCACTGATCCGCAGCGTCGACGCGCGCATCGGCGAGCAGCCGAAGGCAATGGCGCGCGTGCACACCGAGGGCACGCTGCCGCACGAAGGCATCTACGACCAGAGCGTCGATGCGCTGAAGGACATGGAGCTGATGCGCGATGCCGCGCTCGCGTGGCGCGTGACCAATGCGCCGCGCTACCTGCAGCTCGTCGACCGCTTCCTGTCCGCGTGGGTGTCGACCTATCAGCCGGGCTTCAACCCGATCGACGAGACGCGCTTCGACAGCCTGATCATCGCGTACGACATGACGGCGAGCGCGCTGCCGGTCAAGACGCGTAACGCGACGGCGGCGTTCATCGCGAAGCTCGGCGCCGGTTACGTCGCGCAGATCGACGCACAGAAGCGCCCGCTCGCCGGCACCTGGCGCAACAACTGGCAGAGCCACCGGATCAAGCTGATCGCGCTGTCCGCGTTCACGCTCGGCGACCGCAAGATGATGAACGCCGCGCAGCGGCTGTTCGTCGAGCATCTCGCCGACAACATCGGCCCGGACGGCAAGACCTGGGATTTCGAGGAACGCGATGCGCTGCATTACGCGGTGTACGACTTGCAACCGCTGGTGACGGCCGCGCTCGCCGCGCGCCGCTTCAACCGCAACTGGCTGCGCGAGCGCGGCGCGAACGGCGCGACGCTCGCGGCCGCGCTCGACTGGCTCGTGCCGTACGCGCTCGGCGAGAAAACGCACGAGGAATTCGTGAATTCGCCGGTGCCGTTCGACGCGAAGCGCCGCGAGGCCGGCTTGCCGGGTTATACGGGGCAGTGGGACCCGAAAAACGCCACCGAACTCTTTCATCTGGCCGCGCGTCTCGACGGGCGCTATGCGCGCGTCGCGCGGCAACTCTCCCCCATGCCGCCCGCATGGCTCGCCGCGTGCCTGCCATTGCAGGCGCGCTAGCATTATTCTTAAAGCAAGGCAGGTATCAAGATGGCAGTCAGCGTGTTTGACCTCTTCAAGATCGGCATCGGCCCGTCCAGTTCGCATACGGTCGGACCGATGCGCGCGGCGCTGATGTTCGTGCAGGGCCTCGAGCGCGACGGGATGCTCGACGCGACGGCCAGTGTGAAGGTCGAGCTGTACGGCTCGCTCGGCGCGACCGGCAAGGGCCACGGCACCGACCGCGGCGTGATGCTCGGCCTGCTCGGCGACGCGCCCGACACCGTCGATCCCGAGACGATCGACGCGCGTCTGGAAGACGTCCGCAAGTCGAAGAAGCTCGCGCTGCTCGGCACGCATCCGGTGCCGTTCGTGCTGAAGGAGAACATCGCGTTCTACCGGCAGGCGCTGCCCGAGCACCCGAACGGCATGAAGCTGCGCGCGTCCGACGCGAACGGCGACGTGCTGGTCGAGCGCACCTACCTGTCCGTCGGCGGCGGCTTCGTCGTGACGGCCGGTGCGCCGAACACGAAGGTGCTGAGCGCGGCCGAGCAGATGACGCATCCGTTCCGCACCGGCGCCGAGCTGCTCGCGCTGACCGAGTCGACCGGCAAGTCGATCGCGCAGCTGATGTGGGAAAACGAGCGCGCGTGGCACACCGAGGAAGAGACGCGCGACGGGCTGCTGAAGATCTGGGCCGTGATGCAGTCGTGCGTGTCGCGCGGCTGCGGGATCGGCAACCCGGAAGCCGACGGCAACCTGCCCGGCCCGTTCCAGGTCAAGCGCCGTGCGCCGCAGCTGTATCGTGCGCTGACCGGCCATCCGGAGCGCGCGCTGCAGGATCCGCTGTCGATGGTCGACTGGATCAACCTGTATGCGATCGCGGTCAACGAGGAAAACGCGGCCGGCGGCCGCGTCGTCACCGCGCCGACCAACGGCGCGGCCGGCATCATCCCGGCCGTGCTGCACTACTACACGCGCTTCACGCCGGGCGCGAACGAACAGGGCGTGATCGACTTCCTGCTGACCGCCGCCGCGATCGGCATCCTGTACAAGCTCAACGCGTCGATTTCGGGTGCGGAAGTGGGCTGCCAGGGCGAAGTGGGCGTCGCGTGCTCGATGGCGGCCGGCGCGCTCGCGGCCGTGCTCGGCGGCACGCCGCGCCAGGTCGAGAACGCGGCCGAGATCGGGATGGAGCACAACCTCGGCCTCACCTGCGACCCGGTCGGCGGGATGGTGCAGATCCCGTGCATCGAGCGCAACGCGATGGCGTCGGTGAAGGCGGTCAACGCGGCGCGCATGGCGCTGCGCGGCGACGGCTCGCACTACGTGTCGCTCGACTCGGTGATCAAGACGATGCGCGAGACGGGCGCCGACATGAAGACGAAATACAAGGAAACGTCGCGCGGCGGGCTGGCGGTGAATATCGTCGAGTGCTGATGCAGGGTCCGGCGGTCATGCGGGTGGATCGATATCACGCATGACCGTCGGACACCATCACCGCCATCAATCGTTCAGCCAGTTCTCCAGCCGCAATCCCGGATAGCTGACGAAATCCCGCTCGTTGTTGGTCACGAGCGCGACGTCGAGCGACACCGCATGCGCGGCGATCAGCTTGTCGAGATGATCCTTCTTCCGCTGCTCGACGCCGACTTGCGGATATCGGGCATCACGGCCACTGCCGTCGCGCATGCAGCACGCGGAGGATCTCGACGATCCCCTCAGCCGGTCTGATGCGATACACGAGCACGTGGTTCGGCGCGACCACCAGTTCGCGCGTGCCGGCCACTCGCCCTTGCCGATACAGCTCTGCACGGGCCGGCAACGTGGCGGCCCTTTGTTCCAGCGGTTCGTCGAGTTCGATTGCGGCCTGCGGGTCGTCCTCGCCGATGTAGTCCATGATCGCGGCGCGATCCTCGTACGCCTTCGGATTCCAGTGCAGCGCGAAGGTCAAGAAGCATCCCCTCGCCTGCCCGCGAGCCGTTCACGCAGCGCCGCACGGCGCGACGCGAAGAGTCGGCGCTCACCTCCGCGTCGGGAATCGACGCGCGCGGATCGTCCAGCGCCTGCTGCACCTGCTCGCGAAACCAGCGATCGTGGGCCGCCGCCTCGTGTGCCGCCCTCATCGCGGCCGCCCGATCGGGCCGGGTCGCCCGGCCGGCCGCATCCGGGTCGAACTCCGACGCATCCACATCGAAACGGCTGATACCGATGTCGCGCAGAAAGCCGACCAGCGTTTCAAAGCGGCGAAACACCCGCACGTCGCGTGCAACATCCACGCCCCCGAGCTCCCCGCGTTCCGACACTTTTCATCGGCCAGCGTGCCGGCGCCCCGACAACAGGCGTAATCTGTACATCCCGCTACCCAGGGAGACGGCAGCCCATGTCGCATTCCAAGGATCTCGAGCCGCGCGCCACCACCGGCGCGCGACTGCTCGTCGATGCGTTGCTCGCCAATCACGTCGAACGCGTGTTCTGCGTGCCGGGCGAGAGCTTTCTCGCCGTACTCGATGCGCTGGCGGACGACACCGCGCGGATCCAGACGGTCGTCTGCCGCCACGAAGCGGCGGCCGCGAACATGGCGGAAGCGGTCGGCAAGCTGACCGGCCGCCCCGGCATCGCGTTCGTCACGCGCGGGCCCGGCGCGACCCACGCGTCGATCGGCGTGCACACCGCATTCCAGGATTCGACGCCGATGATCCTGTTCGTCGGCCAGTGCGCGCGCGAGCACCTCGACCGCGAAGCCTTCCAGGAAATCGACTACCGCCGGATGTTCGGCCAGATGGCGAAATGGGTCGCGCAGATCGACGACCCGCGCCGCATTCCCGAATACCTGAGCCATGCCTTCCACGTCGCGACGTCCGGCCGGCCCGGCCCGGTCGTGCTCGCGCTGCCCGAGGACGTGCTGTCCGACGCGTGCGCGCCGCAGCCCGTCGTGCCGGCCGCGAAACGCGTCGCGGCGTCGCCGTCGGCCGCGCAGGTCGACGAGCTGCGCGAACGGCTCGCGCGCGCCGAGCGGCCGTTCGCGATCGTCGGCGGCAGCGGCTGGACGCCCGACGCATGCGCGAACCTGCGCACCTTCGTCGAGCGCTGGCAACTGCCGGTCGCGTGCGCGTTCCGCTTCCAGGACACCTTCGACAACGCGCACCCGAACTACGCGGGCGACGTCGGCCTCGGGATCAATCCCGCGCTCGCCAAGCGGATCCGCGACGCCGACCTGCTGCTGGTGCTCGGCCCGCGTCTCGGCGAAGCGACGACGGGCGGCTACACGCTGCTCGACATCCCGAAGACGCGCCAGACCCTGATCCACGTGCACCAGGGCGCGGACGAGCTCGGCCGCGTGTATGCGGCCGACCTGCCGATCGTGTCCGGGATGCCGGAAATCGCGGCGCCGCTCGCCGCGCTCGAACCGCCGGTGCACCCCGCGTGGGCCGGCACGGCCGCCGACGCGCACCGCGCGTACCGCGAATGGCACGCGCCGCTGCCGATGCCCGGCGATGTCCAGCTCGGCGACGTGATGGTGCAGCTGCGCGAGCGCCTGCCGCACGACGCGATCCTGACCAACGGCGCCGGCAACTACGCGATCTGGCTGCATCGCCACTTCGCGTACCGGCACTTTCGCTCGCAGCTCGCGCCGACCAGCGGCGCGATGGGCTACGGGCTGCCCGCCGCGCTCGCCGCGAAGTCGCTGTATCCGTCGCGGGCCGTCGTCGCGCTCGCCGGCGACGGCTGCTTCATGATGGCCGGCAACGAACTCGCGACCGCGATGCAGTACGGGCTGAACATCGTCGCCATCGTCGTCAACAACGGGCATTTCGGCACGATCCGCATGCATCAGGAGCGCAACTATCCGGGGCGCGTGCACGGCACCGGGCTCACGAACCCCGATTTCGCCGCGTATGCGCGCGCGTTCGGCGCGCATGGCGAGACGGTCGAGCGCACCGCCGACTTCGCGCCGGCACTGGAGCGCGCACTGACCTGCGGGCTGCCGGCGCTGATCGAGATCCGCATCCCGCAGGACGCCAGCACGCCGGCCGCGACGCTCGAGCAAATCCGCGAGCAGGGCCGCCGCGCGCGCGGCGCGTGATCATGGAAATGCGCGCCGCGCCGGCCGGCCTCGCGCTGTCGCGCGACGACGCGCTGACGCATCCGGGCACGCTGCTCGCGCCCGACGGCACGCTCGTCGCCCCCTACGACCTCGAGCACGGCGGCGGCCCCGCGGAGGATCACGTGCCGGCCGCACCGGCGCTCGGCCTGCTGCACGCCGCCCACCGGCCGTTCCGGCTCGACTACGGCCGCACGGCGGACGTGTACGTGATCAACGGAATGGGCGTCGCGCTCGGCGACTCGGTGATCGGGCTGACCGCGCTCGCCGCGCTGCGCGCGATGCATCCCGGCCTGCGCTTCACGCTCTACCGGCCGGCCCGCGCGCCGCGCTACGTCGACGCGCTGTATGCGCTCGCCGCCGACGTCGTCGCGCCGTCGCGTGCGCTGCCGTGCGCCGCCGACGCACTGCCCGAGCACGCGCCGCGCATCGATCTCGGCAATCACCTGTACTGGCCCGCTTTCGCGCGACAACCGATGATCGACTTCTTCCTCGACGCGCTCGGCACGGACCCGGCCACGGTGCCGGCCACCGCGAAGCGCAATCGCTGGCTCGCGCGGCTGCCCCTGCCCGCCCTGCCGGCCGAATGGCGGCGGCCGTACGTGCTGTTCTGCCCGAGCGCGAGCACCGCGGTGCGCAGCGTGCCGCCGGCGCTGCGCGCGGCTTTCGTGGAGCGGCTCGCGCGGCGTTACGGGCTGCCGGTGGTCGGCTTCGGCCCCGTCGCGCATCCGGCCTATGTCGACGTGAGCCGCGACGCGGCCGATACCGCGCGCTTCATTGCCTGGGTCAGGGGGGCGAGCGTGCTGTTCGCGCCCGACACGGCCGCGCTGCATCTCGCCGACGGTTTCGACGTGCCGACGCTCGGCTGTTTCACGACGATCGGCCCGGCGCTGCGCGTGCGCGACTATCCGCACTGCGTACCGGTCGCGCTCGATGTGCCGGACGCATTGCACGGGCTGCATCGCAGCGAGCGGCCGGACGACCTCGCGGCGGTCGAAGCCGCTTACCGGGCGATCGACTGGGATGCCTTGCCGTGGCCTGCACCGCGCGAAGCGGCGGCTACCGCCGGATAGGGATGGAGAAAAGGGAGTCGCCCGGATGACCGGACGCACCGCGGCATCCGCGCGCCGCCGCCCGCCTCACCCGGCCGCCACCGTCACCGCCCGCTCGCGCAGCGTCTCCGACGGCCGCTTGCCGAACAGCCGCCGATAGTCGGTCGCGAACTGGCTCAGGTGCCAGAAGCCCCACGCCTCCGCGACGTCCTGCACCGAACCGGCCGCCCGCCCGCACAGGTCGCGCCGCGCGCCGTTCAGCCGCAGCGTGCGCAGATAGGTCGCGGGCGCCATGCCGAGCACGTCCTGGAAACAGTACTGCAGCGTGCGCCGGCTCACGTGCAACTGCTCGCACAGCTCGGGCACGCCGACCGGGCGCGTGCGGTGTGCGAGCACGTACTCGCGCGCCTGCTCGACGATCCAGCGCCGTGTCGACGGGGCGCCGCCCGCGCCGTCGTCAGCGGGTTGCGCACACGCGTCGAACAGCGCGGCCAGCACCTCGGCCTGCAGGTCGTCGCGCTGTGCGTCGGGCAGCGGCCCGCCCGCGGCCGCCGCGCCGTCGAGGCGGCCGCCGAGCAGCGCACACAGGCGCGCGAGCCGCATATCGCCGATCTGGATCACGCGCTGCGCGAACAGCCGCTCGTCGAGCGCACGGTGTTCGACTTCCTCCGCGTAGCGGCGCAGCACGTCGCCGCGCACGACCACGCCGTAGATCGAGAACTGCGCGGGTGTCAGCAATTCGAATTCGACGTTGCCGGGCCGGAACGCGAGCGCGCCGGGGCCGATGCGGCACGCATCGACCCGCGCGGTGCCGTCGCTCGTCAGCGGGATGCCGAACCAGTACGCGTCGCCGCGCACCTCGCACGCCTGCCGCAGCAGGTGGCTGGTCGATTCGCGAAACAGCTTCATCGTGTCGAGCGGCAGCTCGGTCAGCGTGCCGACGAAGCGGCCGGCCGCGAGCTGGTCGTAGGTCTGCCGCCAGCCGATCAGGTTGCGCGCCTGCTCGTCGGCGTCGTGCGCGACGCTGACCACGGCCTGGCCGGCCAGCGCGTCGTCGCCCTGCGCGCTGCACCGCGTGTCCTCGGCCGTCGGCTCGGCCATGCACTCCACTCGTTGACCCATCATGTTCTCCTCACCCGCCCGGGACCACGTCCAACACGCAAGTCCCGTGCCGATCCGCGTTGTCCGGCGACAAGCCCGTCATTCAACGCCGTGCGGCCGATGCGCGCCATGCGGGCGCACCCGGAGGCGGCATGCCGCGCACCGCGCGGGTGCGGCATGCGTGCCGCCGGCCGCCCGGCGACGCGCTACGCGCCCGGCCGCAACCGCACGACCCGCGTGCCGCAGTTGCCGTACGCCTGCGCGACCGCCAGTTCGACGATCGGACTGCCCGCCGGCCAGGGCGCCGCGTCCGCTTCCGGCAGATCGGTGCGCAACGTCGCGCGGCCGTTGATCCGGTAGCGGATGCCGCGCACGAAATCGATGAACAGCAGCCCGACGCCGCAGCCGTCGCACGCCAGCGCATCGAGCCGGTGGCCGCCGTGCGCCGGCAGCGCGAAGCGCAGCGTCTTCGTGTCGATCACGCGCACGACCGGCCATAGATCCCCGTTCGCGTCGCGCATGCCCTGCACGATGTCGCAGGTCATGCGCGACGGGGCCGGGCCGCCGCTCGCCGTGCCGACGAACATGAACGGCTGCGATTCGACGAACTGGCGCACACCGATGCTCAGCCGCGTCGTCACGACGTCGCTCATCCGCTCGGCTTCGTCGGCGACGCCGAAGCGGTGATGCGCGTCGAGCTCGCCCGCGTGAAACACCGGGTGACGCGGATAGGATCCGGGCAGTTCTGACATGCTGGTTTCCGTCGGGGCCATCGGGGTGCGATACGGGCACGATACGGGCGCGAACGCGCACCGGCCGGTGCGAATGCCGACGCCCGTATCGAAGATCGGAACACGAAAACGGCGAAGTGCCGGACGAACCGGCGCCAGCGCATTGCCGCCTCGCCGCGGACGCCGCCCGACGGCCGAAGGCTGGACAGCCAGCGCCCGACCGCCGCACCTTCCACGGCAAGCCGGCACCGGACGCGTCGCCGCCGTCCGGCCCCGGCACTTCGCCCCCTGCTGCGGCGATCAGAAGAACCCGAGCGCCTCGGCCTGGTAGCTGACCAGCAGGCACTTCGTCTGCTGATAGTTCGACAGCGCCATCTTGTGCGTCTCGCGGCCGATGCCGGACTGCTTGTAGCCGCCGAACGCCGCGTGCGCCGGGTACAGGTGGTAGCAGTTGGTCCACACGCGGCCGGCCTCGACCTCGCGGCCCATCCGGTACGCACGCGTGCCGTTGCGCGTCCACACGCCCGCGCCGAGCCCGTAGAACGTGTCGTTCGCGAGTTCGATCGCCTCCTGCTCGTCCTTGAACGTCATCACCGACGCGACCGGCCCGAAGATCTCTTCCTGGAACACGCGCATCTTGTTGTTGCCGAACAGCATCGTCGGCTTCACGTAATAGCCCGTGCCGAGGTCGGCGGCCGGTGCCGTGCGCTCGCCGCCCGTCAGGCATTGCGCGCCTTCGTCGCGGCCGATGTCGATGTACGACAGGATCTTGTCGAGCTGCTGCTGCGACGCCTGCGCGCCGATCATCGTCTGCAGGTCGAGCGGGTGGCCGCCCTTGATGCGCTCGACGCGCGCGACAGCCTTCTCGATGAAGCGTTCGTAGATCGATTCCTGGATCAGGATCCGCGACGGGCACGTGCACACTTCGCCCTGGTTGAGCGCGAACATCGCGAGGCCTTCGAGCGCCTTGTCGAGGAACGCGTCGTCCTGGTCGAGCACGTCGGCGAAGAAGATGTTCGGGCTCTTGCCGCCCAGTTCGACCGTCGACGGGATCAGGCTCTCGGCCGCCGCGCGCAGGATGTGCTTGCCGACCGGCGTGGAACCGGTGAACGCGATCTTCGCGATCCGCTTGCTGGTGGCGAGCGCCTCGCCCGCTTCCTTGCCGAAGCCGCTGACGATGTTGATCGTGCCGGCCGGGAACAGGTCGCCGATCAGCTCCATCAGCACCAGCACCGACGCGGGCGTCTGCTCGGCCGGCTTCATCACCACGCAGCAGCCGGCCGCGAGCGCCGGTGCGAGCTTCCACGCGGCCATCAGCAGCGGGAAGTTCCACGGGATGATCTGGCCGACAACGCCGAGCGGCTCGTGGAAGTGATACGCGACGGTGTTGTCGTCGATTTCGGAGATGCCGCCTTCCTGCGCGCGGATGCAGCCCGCGAAATAGCGGAAGTGGTCGATCGCGAGCGGCAGGTCGGCCGCCATCGTCTCGCGCAGCGGCTTGCCGTTGTCGATCGTCTCGGCCACCGCGAGCAGCTTCAGGTTCTTTTCCATCCGGTCGGCGGCGGCGAGCAGCAGGTTCGCGCGCTCGGTGACCGACGTCTTGCCCCACTTGCGGCGCGCGGCGTGCGCGGCATCGAGTGCGACCTCGATGTCGTCGGCGCTGGAACGCGGCACGCGGCAGAACGGCTTGCCGTTGATCGGCGACACGTTCTCGAAATACTCGCCCTTCACCGGCGGAACCCACTTGCCGCCGATGTAGTTGTCGTACTGCTGACGGTACGGGTATTCGACGTCGAGGCCCAGTTGTTTCAGGTCAAACGGGTTCATACATGTCTCCTGTTCATCGTGCTTGTGTGAATGCAGCGCCGGTTGGATCGCGCTGCACGGTTTACGCAACATGCGTGCCAAACCGGGCGGAAACGGAACAGGAGCGGTGCGTCCGGGCGCCCGCCGGGGGCGATGCCGGCGCATCGAACACGAGTGTCCCGATTCTGAACACCGGGACGGCACAGCGGGTACGACGGGTGTTCGGATTTTTCACAGCGCAGCTGCGCACGCACCGCTGCGCGTCACGCTCGCCGCATGGCATGTCGCTTGCGTGCGGAACGCGGATCCGCACGCATCGGCCACGCGCCGACCGAACCATGAACCAACCGGGCCCCTTGAGCGACGATGTCGTCGCGTTCATCCATGAACAGGCATTCCTGATCGTCGCGACCGCGAACGCGGCGGGCGACGCCGACTGCTCGTATCGCGGCCGGCAGCCGCGCGCGGACGGTTCGTTCGCCCCGCTCGTCGACCTGCCCGATCGCCGCACGCTCGTGCTGCCCGACTTCGCGGGCAACAACCTGTTCAACACGATCGGCAACCTGCTCGTGAATCCGGCGATCGCGCTGCTGTTCGTCGATTTCGTCCGGCAGACGACGTGGCTCGTGCAGGGGCGCGCGACGATCGACGAAGAGGCGGGAAGCCGCGCGCAGCTGTGGCCGGATGCGCTGCGTTATGTGGTCGTTGACGTGGAAAGCGCGCACGCGCGGGCCGATGCGGAATTGCCGCCGCTCGTGCTGGCGTGAGTCGCCGCACCATGCCGCCGTCGCGGCAAGGCGGGCGCGCATGGGCCGATGAGGCGCTGCGGCCGCTTGCGCAAACGTGACGCGCCGGGTGAGTCGTCGGTGCAGGAGCGCGCCGGCGCCGTTCCCGATGAACGTGTGCCCGGCGACGCAACGCTCTACGGTCATTCGCACGGGGCCGATCGTCGGTACGCGGATTCGCGCCATCGCAAAATGCCCGGGCGCGCGGTCCGCGATTGTCGACCTGCACGCCCCCGACGACGCCCCGCTCACCGCACACTCACCGCCCGCTTGCTTCCACGCAAGCCGGTTCGGTCCGGCGACGCGCCCGCGCGTCGGTATGCGCCTGCTCGCCGTCATCGCCGCGCGCTTTCGCCACTGCCGGCCGTGCACCGAGAAACGCGAACACCACCACCGCACACAGCACCGTGACGACCGCGAGCCCGATCAGCAGCCGATCGAATGCATGCACATAGCTCGCGAGCAGCGCCGCACGACCGACGCCCGGCAACCCGGCCGCCGCACCGGCGAGATCGCCGGTCGCGAGGCGCGCGGCCGCCCGCAGCGTCGCGTCGGATGTTCCCGTCGCCGCCTGCCGCAAATCGGCGTGCGCGAGGGTCGCCAGCACCGCGCCGGCGATCGCGAGCGCGATCCCCTCGCCCGCCACGCGCGTCGTGCTGAAGATCCCGGTCGCCATCCCCGCGCGCTCCTTCGGCACGACGCCGACCGACAGCCCGTCCATCAGCCCCCACGGCATGCCGGCCCCGACGCCGATCGCGAGCATCGGCGCGATCGCCGCCGGCCCCGCGCCGCCGCGCAGCGCGACGCCCAGCCACACGAGGCCCGCCGCCGCGAGCAGGAGCCCGAGCCCCGAGATCACGCCGGCCGACAGCCAGCGCGTGAGCGTCGCCGCGACGAGCGGCACGACGAGCATCGGCGCGGAGATCGCGAGCATCAGCCAGCCCGCGTCGATTTCGCTGAAACCGTCGATGCCGATGAAGCGCAGCGGCAGCACGACGAGCAGCACGATGTAACAGCAGCAGGTCGACACCGGCAGCACCTGCACGCCGACGAAGCGCGGAATCCGGAACAGCGAGAGGTCGAGCATCGGCCGCGCGACGCGCGTCTCGATCGCGACGAATGCGCACGCGCCGAGCGCCGCGCCCGCCAGCAGCACAACGACGAGCGGATGCGTCCAGCCGCGCGCGGGTGCCTCGATCACGCCGAACGTGAACAGCGTGAGCGCGGCGGTGAACGCTGCGGTGCCGGGCCAGTCGAGCCCCGTCGCGTGCGGATCGCGCGACTCGTGCATGCGTGGCAGCCCGAACCCGAGCGACAGCGTGCCGGCCGCCGCGCCCGTGACGAAGATCGCACGCCAGCCACCGTGCGCGATCAGCGAGCCGGCGAGCACCGGCCCGAACGCGAGCCCGATGCCGAAGGTCGTGCCGAGCAGGCTGAACGCACGCGTGCGCGCCGCGCCGTCGAACTCCTGCGCCAGCGCGGCCGTGCCGCCCGCGAGCGCCGCGGCCGCCGCGAGCCCTTGCGCGCCGCGCAGCAGGTCGACCGCGAGCATCGACGGCGCGAACGCGAGCGCAACCGACATCAGCGTGAAGCCGCCGACGCCGATCGCGAACACGCGCTTGCGGCCGAACTGGTCGGCCAGCGCGCCCGCCGCCATCAGGAAACTGCCGAACGCGAGCATGAACGCGTTGGTGATCCAGTTCATCGCGACCGGGCCGCCGTGCAGGTCGCGGCCGATCGCGGGCGTCGCGACCGCGCCGCCCGAAAACGACAGCGGCAGCGCGACGGCGGCCATGCAGACGGCGGCCAGCACCCACGCGCGCCGGCGTGCCGATGTGGCTGAATCGGCTGAAAACGGGTGATCCATCATTGCTCCTCGAAAAGCCGGCGCGGATGCGCCTCAAGCGCGATCAAGGATAATTTCGATTCAATCACCGAAAAACAATGCGTTACTCCGTATATAACGGACTAAAATTCCTCAATTCACCGCATCGCATCCGCTCGCCCGCCTACGTCGATGGAAAACCTGAACGGCATCGCCGCCTTCGTCCGCACCGCCGAAGCGCTCAGCTTCGTCGCGGCCGGCCGCGCGCTCGGCATCTCGGCGTCCGCCGTCGGCAAGACGATCGCGCGGCTCGAGCAGTCGCTCGGCGTGCGCCTGTTCAACCGCACGACGCGGCGCGTCACGCTGACCGACGAAGGGCGCCATTTCTACGAACGCTGCCAGCGGATCCTCGAGGATTTTCGCGATGCGGAGGCGACCGTGACGGCCGCCGCCCAGCGCCCGCGCGGCAAGCTGCGCGTGAGCCTGCCGGTGATCGGCTACCGGTTCCTGCTGCCGGTGCTACCCGAATTCAGGCAGCGCTATCCGGACGTCGAGCTCGACCTGGATTTCAACGACCGGATGGTCGATGTCGTCGAAGGCGGCTTCGACGCGGTGATCCGCAGCGGCCCGCTGTCGGATTCGAGCCTGATGTCGCGGCGGCTCGGCCCGTTCGCGTTCGTGCTGTGCGCAACGCCCGCGTATCTCGCGCAGGCCGGCACGCCGCGGGCGCCGCGCGATCTCGAAGCGCACGATTGCGTGCGCTACTGTTTCCCGACCACCGGCAAGCTGCAAGACTGGGCGCTCGCCGCCGACGACGGCACGCCGCTGAAGCTGCGCACCGCGATGACCTGCAACAACATGGAAGCGCTGCGCGGCGCGGTGATGGCGGGGCTCGGCATCGGCTACATGCCCGATTTCCTCGCGCGCGACGCGCTGGACACGGGCGCGCTCGTCACGGTGCTCGACGACTACCGGATCGCGCCGGGGCAGTTCTCGATCGTGTGGCCGTCGAGCCGGCAGTTGTCGCCGAAGCTGCGCGTGTTCGTCGACTTCCTGTGCGAGCGGCTGTTCAAGTAGACAAGTAGACGGACGGCGCGGTCGCGCCATCGATCCTCACCAATCCGCGCCGATCCGCTCCGCTTCCGCCTGCGGCAACAGCGCATCGCTGTCGTCCTTCAGCCCGACGCCCGTGAGGCCGAGCCGGCGCGCGTGCGTCATCAGGTAATGCAGCTTGTGCGCGGCCGCGGCATGCGGCAGCCCTTCGGGCCGCACGTTCGAGATGCAGTTGCGCAGTGCGTCGTGGCAGCCGACCTTCGGCGCCCAGGTCAGGTACACGCCGAGGCTGTCCGGCGAGCTGAGCCCCGGCCGTTCGCCGATCAGCATCGCGACGACCTGCGCGCGCAGCAGTTCGCCGATCTCGTCGCCGAGCGCGACGCGCGCCTGCGTCGCGACCACCACCGGGCCGATCCGCCAGCCGTCCGCTTCGAGCCGCGGGCACACGGCCTGCAGCAGCGGCAGCGCCTGCTTCGCGGCCGCGAACGCCGACAGCCCGTCGCCGACCACGAACACCACCTCCGGCGCGTCGTCGAGCGCCGCGCCGTAGCCGGCCAGCAGCGCGCGTCCGTCATCGGACAGCTTGCGGCCGAGATCGGGCCGGCGCAGGTAGTGCTGGCGGTCGGGCGCCGCGCTCTGCACGCCGAGCGTCGCGAAGCCGGCCGCGTCGATCTCGCGGCGCAGCGCGTCCGCGTCGAGCGGCTGGTGCACCGCGTCGCGCGCCTGCGCGTGCGACAGGTTGAACGCGAGCAGCGGCGCGGTCGGCAGGCTGCTGCCCGCGCGGCCGAGCGCGATCCGCGCGTTCGTGAACGACTTCAGCTGCGCCCACGGGTTCTTTTCGACGGCGTCGCTCATGCCGAAATCCCCATCCAGTCGTTCGCGCCCGCGAGCAGCGGCACGCGCGCGCTCGCGGCGCGCAGCGCGCCGTGCGCGTCGGCGATCTCCATCGTCTCCAGCCATTCCTCGAACTCGGGCGCGCGGCGCAGGCCGAGCACCTCGCGCACGTAGAGCTGGTCGTGAAACGACGTGCTTTGATAGTTCAGCATCACGTCGTCCGCGCCCGGGATGCCCATGATGAAGTTGATGCCGGCCGCGCCCAGCAGCGTCAGCAGCGTATCCATGTCGTCCTGGTCGGCTTCCGCGTGATTCGTGTAGCAGATGTCGCAGCCCATCGGCACGCCGAGCAGCTTGCCGCAGAAATGATCCTCGAGCCCCGCGCGGATGATCTGCTTGCCGTCGTACAGGTATTCGGGCCCGATGAAGCCGACCACCGTGTTCACGAGGAACGGATCGAACTTGCGCGCGACCGCATACGCGCGCACCTCGCAGGTCTGCTGGTCGACACCGAAGTGCGCGTTCGCCGACAGCGCGCTGCCTTGCCCCGTCTCGAAGTACATCAGGTTGTTGCCGACGGTGCCGCGCTTGAGCGACAACGCGGCCTCGCGCGCCTCGCCGAGCAGCCCGAGCGAGATCCCGAAGCTCGCGTTGGCCTTCTCGGTGCCCGCGATCGACTGGAACACCAGGTCGACCGGCGCGCCCTTCTCGATCGCCGCGATCGTGTTGGTCACGTGCGTGAGCACGCACGACTGGGTCGGCACGCCGTAGCGTTCGCGGAATCCGTCGATCATCGCGAGCAGCTTCACGATCGCCGCGAGGCTGTCGGTCGCCGGGTTGATGCCGATCATCGCGTCGCCGCAGCCGTACATCAGCCCGTCGAGCATCGACGCGGCAATGCCCTTCACGTCGTCGGTCGGATGGTTCGGCTGCAGCCGCACCGACATCCGGCCGGCCAGCCCGACCGTGTTGCGAAAGCGCGTGACGACGCGGCGCTTGCGCGCGGCCGCGATCAGGTCCTGGTTGCGCATCAGCTTCGACACGGCCGCGACCATCTCGGGCGTGAGGCCCGGCGCGATCCGTTCGAGCGCGGCACCGTCGGCAGCCGGCGACAGCAGCCAGTTGCGGAAGTCGCCGACGGTGAGGTGCGAGATCTCCGCGAACGCGGCCGCGTCGTGATCGTCGAGGATCAGGCGCGTGACCTCGTCGTGTTCGTACGGAATCAGCGCTTCGTTCAGGAACGCCTTCAGCGGCACGCCCGCGAGCGCGATCTTCGCGGCCACGCGCTCCTCCTCGCTCGCCGCCGCGACGCCGGCGAGCTGGTCGCCCGAGCGCAGCGGGCTCGCCTTCGCGAGCAGCGTCTTCAGGTCCGCGAAACGGTACGTGCGCGGACCGATCGTCTCCGTGTAGGACATCGTTCGAATCTCCTTGCCAGTCCTTGCCTTGCCTGACGCCGACGGCGCGCCCGTTCGACGGGGCGCGCCGCATGCCGTCACGAACGGCCGTTCGGGTCGGCCATCCTCATTCCTCGAGCAGCGCGTCGCCCGGTGCGCTCGCACGCTGCGAACGGGTCGCGAGGAAGTACGCGTAGCCGAGCGCGAGGAACGCGATGAACACCATCGCCACCAGCCCGTTGAAGTACACCATCGTCGCAAGGCAAATCAGGGCCGCAACGATCGCGAACGCCGGGAAGAACGGGTACAGCGGCGCGCGGAACGGTCGCTCCAGGTTCGGCTGCGAGCGGCGCAGCTTGAACAGCGCCGCCATGCTTACGATATACATCACGATCGCGCCGAACACCGACATCGTCACGATGTTCGCGGTGAGCGTCTGGCCGCCGAACTGGATCAGCTCGTCGCTGTAGATCGCGGCGATGCCGACCACGCCGCCCGCGAGAATCGCGCGATGCGGTGTCTTGAAGCGCGGATGCACCTTGCCGAGCCATTCCGGCAGATAACCTTCGCGGGCCAGCGCGAAGATCTGGCGCGAATAGCCGAGGATGATCCCGTGGAACGACGCGACGAGCCCGAACAGCCCGAGCCACACGAGCATGTGCATCCAGCCGCTGTTCGCGCCGACGATGTACTTCATCGCCTGCGGCAGCGGGTCGTTGATGTTCGCGAGCTTGGTCCAGTCGCCCGCGCCGCCGGCGAACACCATCACGCCGATCGCGAGCGTGACGAGCGTCAGGATGCCTGCCACGTACGCGATCGGGATCGAGCGCTTCGGGTTCTTCGCCTCCTCGGCGGCCATCGCGACGCCTTCGATCGCGAGGAAGAACCAGATCGCGAACGGGATCGCGGCGAACATGCCGTGGAATGCGCCGACGCTGAAATGATCGGCGCCCGACCAGCCGCCCTTCATGAAGTTGCTCCACGCGAAGCCCGGCGACACGACGCCCATGAACACCAGCAGCTCGAAGATCGCGAACAGCGTGACGACCAGCTCGAACGTCGCGGCGATCTGAACGCCGACGATGTTCAGCGCCATGAACACGAGATACGCGCCCATCGCCGCGTGTTTCGGTTCGAGCCCCGGAAACTGCACGTGCAGGTACGCGCCGATCGCGAGCGCGATCGCGGGCGGCGCGAACACGAACTCGACGAGCGTCGCGGCGCCGGCGAGATAGCCGCCGGCCGGGCCGAATGCGCGGCGCGCATACGCGAACGGGCCGCCCGCGTGCGGGATCGACGTCGTCAGCTCGGTGAAGCTGAAGATGAAGGTGGTGTACATCGCCGCGACGAACAGCGCGGTGACGACGAAACCCAGCGTGCCGGCGCTCGCCCAGCCGTAGCTCCAGCCGAAGTATTCGCCTGAAATCACGAGGCCGACCGCGATGCCCCACAGTTGCCAGGTCCCGAGCGTCTGCTGCAGCGCGGGCTGGCCGGACGACTTGGCGCCGGCGGCGGGCCGGCCATTCGACTCTGCTTTCATCGGATTCTCCTGAAAGGCGCCGGCCTGCGGGCCCGCGCGACTGAGAATCGATGCTAGAGAGTCATTAAACGACGTGTTATCGAAATTCGGCAAAGATGACGGCTGACGTTTCGCTGACGGCAACGGTGGGCGGTGGGCGGCTCTCCACGAGCGTCGTGCACACACCGTCCGGCCGCGCGAAGCGGCCGGACGGCCGACGCGTCACCAGCGTTACTGACCGCCGCCGCGCTGGTTGAACCAGCGGTCGAGCAGCTTGCCGGCCGCCTCGCGGCCGCCGAGGCCGAACGACAGCGCGACCGCCACCGCGATCGCGCCGAGCACGAGGCCGAACGCGAGCTGCACGATCTCGTTGGCGATGCCCATCGCGCGCAGCCCCATCGCGAACACCAGGCCGAGGATCGCGAACTGCGCGATCCGTGCGAACAGCACGCTGTGCTCGCGATCGGCCTGCTCGATCACGCGGCGCGCGAGGCCCGCGAGCCATACGCCGATCACGAGGATCACGCCGCCCGTCAGCACATGGCCGCCGAATTCGATGAACAGCGTGACGACGTCGCGCACCTGCGTGAAGCCGAGCCGGTTCGCGGCCTCCACCGACGCGAACAGCATCGCGAAGAACACGATCAGCCGCGCGACCAGCACCGACGGCTGCAGGATCCCCGAGAACACGCGCTCGACGCCGAGCACGGCCGGCAGCCCGTCGGCGCCGGCGGCTTCCAGCAGCTTCTGCGCGAGCGACGCGACGAAGCGCGCGAAATAGAACGTGACGAGCACGATCACGATCGCCGCGACGATGTCGGGCACCGCGCCGAGGAACTGGTTCAGCATGTTGGTGGCGGGAATCGAGATCGCGTCGATCTTCAGCGCGTCGAGCGCGGAGATCAGCGTCGGCACGAACACGAACACGTAGACGATGGTGCCGATCAGGCTCGACACGCGCACCGGCGTCGGGCTGTCGAGGCCCTGCGTGAGGCGATCGGCGCCTGCGGCAACCAGCAGGTTCGTCACGAGGCCGCGCAGCACGCGCGCGACGACCCAGCCGACGAAGCCGATCACCGCGGCCGCGAACAGGTTCGGCACGATCGCGAGCAGCCTGTCGACCATCCCCTGCACCGGCGACAGCAGGCCGGACAGCGCGAACGACGCGAGAATCGCCGGCAGGAACATCAGGATCACGAGCCAGAACAGCACGTCGCCGAGATAGCCGCTCATCGGCTGCATGCCCGCGCTTTCGGACAGCTTGTCGTCGACCTTGCTCGCCTTCAGCGCACGGTTCGCGAGGCTGCGCAAGAGCGACGCGATCAGCCACGCGATCAGCGTCAGCGCCGCGCCGCCGATCAGGTTCGGCAGGTAGTTGACGATGTGGGTGACGAGCAGCGAGAACGGATTGGACACCGCGTACAGGTTGAGCACGTTGAAGATGCCCACCGCGGTGACGAGCAGCACGAGCCAGAACAGCCCGCCGGCGATGATCCGCTCGACGCGCGCGCCCTGGCCGGTGCTTTCGTTGATCCGCTGATCGACCTTCAGCGCGTTGAGCAGCCGGAGCGCGCCGGCGCGCACCGCGACGGCGATCAGCCAGCCGATCACCAGGATGCCGATCGCGCCGGCAATCTTCGGCAGGTATCCGCCTAGCGTGGTCTGCAGCGACGTGATGAAGCTGGAAGCATCCATTTCTTCTTCTCCCGAAAAACGTGGCGTTGCGATTGAACATCGACGAACTACCTGCGTACTTCGAAAACCGTGCGTTGCCGCCCCAAGCAACTTACCCGAGAAAAATGACGCGATCACCCGATTTCACCGTCTTTAACTTTAGACATATCTCGACGGGGACGAGACCCCATTTCGGCGAAATTAAAAAGGGGCAGATTTTGTTGGCCTACGCATCTCCGCAAGATTTATCAATCGGCGGCGTGCTACCGTGACGTCGATTCCTGCCCGGGGGACGCACGCATGACCGTCGACACGAAAGCCGAAACGCCCGCGTGGACCCGCTATGCAGCACGCATCGCGCGCGTTCACGACCACATCCGCACGCACCTCGACGACACGCTCGACCTGAACCGGCTCGCCGACATCGCGTGCCTGTCGCCATATCACTGGCAGCGCGTCTATCGCGCGCTGTACGGCGAGTCGATCGTGCTGACGGTGCGGCGGATGCGGATCGTGCGCGCATCGGAGGACCTCGTCTGCACGGCGCTGCCGCTCGACGCGATCGCCCGGCGCGCCGGCTACGGTTCGACGCACGCGTTCGCACGCGCATTTCGGGATGCTTACGGCGTGCCGCCCGCGCAGCACCGTCGCGCCGGGGTCCACCGGCCGATCTATCCGTTACAGCGAGGAGAGGAAGACATGTTCAAGCATGAAGTCGAGATCCGGCGGCAGCCGGAACTGCGCGGTTACGCGGTGGCGCATACGGGCGCTTACCTGAAGGTCGGCGACGCGTTCGGGCAGATCGGCGCGTGGGTCGGGCAGCACGGGTTGATCGGCCCCGGCGCAAAGATGATCGGGATCTTCTACGACGATCCGGACACCACGCCCGAAGCGCAATTGCGAGCGAAAGCGTGCTTCGTGCCGGCCGGCGGCGCGCCGGACGTCGAGCCGACGCCGCCGGTCGAGCGCATCACGATCGCGGGCGGCGAGTATGCGGTGCTGCTGCATACCGGGCCGTATGCGGACCTCAAGACCGCTTACCAGTGGCTGTACGGCGACTGGCTGCGTCACTCGGGCCGCGAAGCCGCCGATGCGCCGCCGTTCGAGCTGTATCTGAATACGCCGATGGATGCGGCGCCGGCCGACCTGCGCACCGAGATTCATTTGCCGCTGCGTTGAGCGGCAGGTCCCGGGTTCGGGGTTCGGGGCTCGGGGCTCGGGGCTCGGGGCTCGGGGCTCGGGGCTCGGGGCTCGGGGCTCGGGGCTCGGGGCTCGGGGCTCGGGGCTCGGAGCGAGCCCGCACGCCGTGGCCCGGCGACGCCCGTTGCAGGCGCCACGCCGCCCTTGGAGATCGGCCGTCACGCCGGCATCGAGGCCGACGATCGAGCCTTACCCGGCCTGCGTGCCGCAGCCCGGACAGAAGCGCGCGTCAGCGGCCAGCGCCGCGTGGCAGCGGCTGCACGCCTTGCCCCGCTGCGCTACACCGCACTGCGCGCAGAATCGCGCATCCGCCGCGTTGATGGCGCCGCAGCCCGCACAGGCGAGCTGACGCAGCGGCACGTTGCTGCCCGGGCCGCCCTGCGCGTCGGCCGACGGCTGCCAGCCCCAGCCGTGACGATCGCGGCCGCGCGCATCGTGGCCGCCATGGCCTTCCCGGCCCGCTCCGCCATGATGCCCGCCGCTACCGTGGCCGCTTCCATGCCCACCGCCATGACCGCCTCCGTGGCCGCCCAGGATCCGTTTCAGAAAGCTCATCGCCAGCTCCTCGTCACTGCGTCCGCGCGCTGTCGAACACGCCCGTCTTCGACAGCAGCCGCAAGCCGTTGCCGACGACGATCAGGCTCGCACCCGCATCGGCGAACACGGCCATCCACATCGTGCCGAGCCCGGCGACCGTCAGGCCGAGGAACACGATCTTCACGCCGAGCGCGAAGCCGATGTTCTGCACCAGCACGCGGTGCGTCGCGCGCGACAGCCGCACGAACGCGGGAATCTTGCGCAGGTCGTCGTCCATCAGCGCGACGTCGGCCGTCTCGATCGCCGTGTCGGTGCCCATCGCGCCCATCGCGAAGCCGATGTCGGCGCGCGCGAGCGCCGGTGCGTCGTTGATCCCGTCGCCGACCATCCCGACCGCGCCCGCGCCGCCCGCCGACAATTCCTCGACCGCCGCGAGCTTGTCCTCGGGCAACTGGTTGCCGCGCGCATCGTCGATGCCGGCCTGCTGCGCGATTGCCTGCGCGGTGTGCGGGTTGTCGCCGGTCAGCATCGCGGTGCGGATGCCGAGCGCGTGCAGGTCGGCGATCGCCGCGCGGCTGGTGTCCTTGATCGTGTCGGCCACCGCGAAGATGCCGAGCACGCGCGTGTCGTCGACCAGCATCACGACGCTCTTGCCCTGCCGCTCGAGTGCGTCGAGCTTCGCCTCCAACGCCGGCGAGCAGCGTTCGAGCTCCTCGACGAGCCGGTGGTTGCCGAGCCAGTAGCGCGCGCCGTCGATCGTGCCGCGCACACCGCGCCCGACGAGTGCTTCGAACTCCTCTACGTCGGCAAATGCCGCCGTCTGCGCGTCACGCGCCGCCGCGGCGATCGCCTGCGACACCGGATGATCGGAGCGCGCCGCGAGGCTCGCGCCGAGGTGACGCACGCGCGCCGCGTCGACGTCCGTCGCATGCAGGTCGAAATCGGTCTGCACCGGCTTGCCGTGCGTGATCGTGCCGGTCTTGTCGAGCGCGAGCCACGCGAGCTTGCGGCCTTCTTCCAGATACGCGCCGCCCTTCACGAGAATCCCGCGCCGCGCCGCGGCCGCGAGCCCCGACACGATCGTCACCGGCGTCGAGATCACCAGCGCGCACGGGCACGCGATCACGAGCAGCACCAGCGCGCGGTAGATCCAGTCATGCCACGCGCCGCCCATGACGAGCGGCGGCGCCACCGCGACCAGCAGCGCGACCGCAAACACGATCGGCGTATAGACACGCGCGAACTGGTCGACGAAGCGCTGCGTCGGCGCCTTCGCGCCCTGCGCTTCCTCGACCGCGTGGATGATCCGCGCGAGCGTCGAGTTGGCGGCAACCGCCGTCACGCGATAGTCGAACGAACCCGCTTCGTTGATCGTGCCCGCGTACACCGCATCGCCTGCCGTCTTGTCGACCGGCAGGCTCTCGCCGGTGATCGGCGCCTGGTTCACCGTCGAGCGGCCCGCGACCACTTCGCCGTCCAGCCCGATCCGCTCGCCCGGCTTCACGCGCACGATCGCGCCGAGCGCGACCTGCGCGGCCTCGATCGTGCGCCACGTGCCGTCGATGTCCTGCACGGTCGCGGTGTCCGGTGCGAGCTGCATCAGGCCCTGGATCGCATTGCGCGCGCGATCGAGCGACTTCGCCTCGATCAGCTCGGCGATCGTGAACAGCACCATCACCATCGCGGCTTCCGGCCACTGGCCGATCGCCATCGCGCCCGTCACCGCGATGCTCATCAGCGCATTGATGTTCAGGTTGCCGTTACGAATCGCGATCCAGCCTTTCTTGTAGGTGGTCAGCCCGCACGTGAGCACGGCCGCGAGCGCCAGCACCGCCGACAGCCACACCGGCAGGCCGGCCCAGCTCACGGCCTCGGACGCGATCGCGGCGACGCCGGCGACCGCGAGCGGCCACCACGGCTTCGCGGGCGGCGGCGCGACCGGCATTGCCGGCGCGTCGACCGACGCGGCCTCCGGCGTCATCCCGAGCGTACGGATCGCGCTTTCGATCGCAGGCTGCGCACCGGCCACGTGGTCGACGGTCAGCATCCGCTGCATCAGGTTGAATTCGAGCGCCGACACCTGCTGCATCCCGCCGAGCTTCTTGCGGATCAGCGTTTCCTCGGTCGGGCAGTCCATCTGCATGATCCGGAACGCGGAGCGCACATGACCCGACGCGGTCGCGCGCGCGGCCGGCAGCGGTGCGAGCGTCAGCGCGGCCGGCGCGCAGCAGGCACCGGCCGCGTGGTCGTGGTCGTGGTCGTGGTCGTGATCGTGATCGTGATCGTGATCGTGATCGTGATCGTGATCGTGATCAGCATGGTCATGCGTGGCATGGCCGTGTGCCGCGTGGTCGTGCGAGCTCGCCGCGCCGTGCCCGTGCCCGTCGTCGTGCGCGTGGCCATGCGCATCGCCATGCCCGTCGCCGTGCGCGTGGCCGGCACGGTCACCGTGGTCGTGCCCGGCGAGGTTCGCCGATGCCTGATCGTGGTCATGGTCGTGGCCGCATCCACGCGACTGCCCGTCGCGCGCCGCGTCGCCGTGCGCGTGCTCGCCGGCCGCCGACGCCGCGTCGCCAACGGTCGCCGCCTGCGGGTCGCGCGCATCGGCGCAGCAGGTCTCGGCGCCGCCGGCATGACGGTGTCGTGGGTCGTGGGTACGCTGCGCGTCGGTCATGACAACCTCCTCTATGGCTTGACGGAGTACAGTTAACACCCTGAAGCCACTACAAGGTCAACCCTTGCAAAGGAGAAAGCCATGAAGATCGGCGAACTGGCCAAGGCGGCCCGCTGCACACCCGAGACGATCCGCTTCTACGAGAAGGAGGGGTTGATGCCGGATGCGGAGCGCACCGATTCGAACTACCGCAACTACACCGACGTGCACGTCGAGCGGCTGCGCTTCATCCGCAACTGCCGCGCGCTCGACATGGCGCACGACGAAATCCGCGCGCTGCTGCAGCTCACCGACACGCCCGCCGACCCATGCGATTCGATCAACGCGCTGCTCGACGAACACATCGGCCACGTCGATGCGCGCCTCGCGGAACTGACACATCTGCGCGACCAGCTCACCGAATTGCGCCGCCAGTGTGTCGGCGAACATTCGGTCGAGGACTGTGGAATCGTTCACGGTCTCGCGACGATGGAAACCGTCGCGCCGGCCGCAAAGCGCTCGCACCTTGGCTGAAACCCTTGTGAAATATGATAGTCTAGTTGATACTAGTTATATATTTACTAGATATAACATAACTATTCATGTCAACAAGCCGCCCGTCTCCGCTCGCACTCGCGGTCCTCGCGACGCTCACTGAAACGCCGATGCATCCATACGGAATGCTGCAGCAGTTGAAGGCGCGCGGCTACGACGAAGTCGTCAACGTGCGGCAGCGCACGAGCCTGTACCAGACGATCGACCGGCTGCTGCGCGACGGGTTGATCGCCGTGCACGACACCGAGCGCGACGGCGCGTTTCCGGAGCGCACGCTGTACACGCTGACCGAAGCCGGACATACGGCCGGCCAGGCATGGCTGCATGCGCTGCTCGCCGAGCCCGCGCGCGAGTTTCCGGCATTCGGCGCCGGCCTCGCGTTCCTGCCGCTGCTCGATGCCGACGATGCACGCCGGCAACTCGAGCGCCGCATCGCAGCGCTCGAAGCCGAACGCGAACGTCTCGAGTCGCTGCGCAACGCCGCGCAGAACGACCAGGTGCCGCGCCTGTTCCTGCTGCACAACGAGCATGCGCTCATGCTGCTGAACGCGGAGCTCGACTGGGCGCGCAGCGTCGTCGAACACCTGAAGATCGGCGCGCTGCGCTGGGTCGACGGCTGACGCGCAGCCATCGACGCGCGTCGCTCAAAGCACCTTGCCGGGGTTGAGCACGCCGACGGGATCGAGCGCGGCCTTCAGGCGCCGCATCAGGCCGATTTCCGCTTCACTGCGCGTGTGCGCGAGATAGGCGCGCTTGAGCATGCCGATGCCGTGCTCCGCCGACACCGAGCCGCCCATGTCCCGGACGACCGTGTAGACGCAGCGATCGATCGCATCGGCGTTGGCGTCGCGCATGCCGTCGAGCGATACGCCGACATGCACGTTGCCGTCGCCGACGTGGCCGAAGCACAGGCACACGATGTCGGGCCAGGCCGCGCGCAACGCCGCTTCGCAGCGCTCGGCGAACAGGCCGAGTTCGCCCGTCGGCAGGCTCACGTCGAAGTTCACCAGATGCGGCAGCGCATCGATTGCGAGGCCCTCGCGCAGGGTCCACAAGTCGCGCGCCTGCCGCTCCGACGTCGCCAGCGCCGCATCGTCCACGAGCCCCGCGTCGATCGCATCCGCCAGGCCGTTTTCCAGCGCCGCGCGCGCATCGCCGCCCGGTGCGCTCGTCGCGCACTCGATCAGCACCGCGAAGCCGCCGTCGCCCGAGAACGGCGCGACGACGCCGGGCGTATGACGCGCCACGTAGTCGTAGAAGGCCGGCCACATCGCTTCGAAACTGACGAGCTCGGGCAGTGCGCGCAGACGGTTCCACAACCCGACCACGGCATCGTAGCCGCGCACGCGACAGAGCGCGGTGGCCGGCGCGGCCAGCTTCGGATGCAGCCGCAGCACGGCACGCGTGACGATGCCGAGCGTGCCTTCGCTGCCGATGAACAGTTGCTTCAGGTCGTAGCCCGCGTTGTTCTTCAGCATCCGGTTCATCGACGACACGACGGTGCCGTCGGCGAGCACGGCTTCCAGGCCGAGCACTTGCTCGCGCATCATGCCGTAACGGATCGCGCGCGTGCCGCCCGCGTTGGTCGCGAGCATGCCGCCGATCTGGCACGAACCGCGTGCGCCGAGATCGACGCCGAACGTGAAGCCCGCCGCGTCCGCTGCCTCCTGCACCGTCTGCAGCGGCGTCCCGGCGCGCACCGTCATCGTGCCCGCCGCCGCGTCGATCGACTCGACGCCCGCGAAACGCTCCATCGACAGCACGATCTCGCCGCCCAGCGCGACCGCGCCGCGCGCGAGCCCGGTGAGGCCGCCCTGCGGCACGACCGGCTGCCCGAGCCGCGTGCACAGCGCGAGCGTGCGCGACACGTCGTCGACGCTGCGCGGCCGCACCAGTGCACGCGGCCGCACGCCGGCCGGCTCGTTGTACGCAGTGAAGTAGCGCGGATCGATCTCGGCCGCCCGCGTGACCAGCGTGTCGCCCAGCGCGGCGACGAGCGCCGCCTCGAGCGCGTCGTCCGCCGGCGCGGCTACATCGTGGCCGCCACGCGCGGCGGCCGTCTCCAGGCTCTGCATCGTGCGCGTCCGCTTACTTGGTGGAGATGTCGATGTCGCCGAAGTACTTCTGGCCGAGCGACTTCACCGTGCCGTCCGCCTTCAGCTTGTCGATCGCCGCATCGAGCTTCCCCTTCAGCGCGTCGTCGCCCTTGCGCAGGCCGAACGCGATCCCGCTGCCGAGAATCCGGTCGTCGCGCACCGGCTGGCCGACGAACGCGAAGCCCTTGCCGTCCGGGCGCGACAGGAAGCCGCGCTGGCCGGCCGGCGCGAGCACCAGCGTCGCGTCGAGGCGGCCCGACACGAGGTCGGCATACACCTGGTTCTGGTCCTGGTACGCGACGATCGAAACGCCGGCCGGCTCCCAGTGCGCCTTCGCGTAGGTTTCCTGGATCGACGCCTGCAGCACGCCGACGCGCTTGCCCTTCAGCGCTTCCGGTGTCGGCAGCAGGCCGCTGCCGGTGCGCGCGATCAGCTGCGTCGGCACGCGGTAGATGATCGTCGTGAAGTCGATCGCCTGGCGCCGCTGCTCGGTCGCGTTCATCGCCGAGTTGATCGCGTCGAACTTGCGGCCCTGCAGCGCGGGAATGAGCCCGTCGAACGACGTCTCGACCCACTTGCACGACAGCTTCGCGGTCTGGCAGACGGCATTGCCGACGTCGATGTCGAAGCCCTGCAAGTCGCCGTTCGGCGCCTTCGACTCGAACGGCGGATATTGCGCCTCGAGGCCGAAACGCAGCGTTTGCCCGTCGGCCGATGCCGCGCCGGAGCCAAGCGCGCACGCGAATGCGAACGCGAGTTTGAGGGTGTGTGCATGCTTCATCGTGATCTCCTGGCTGGCCGGTCGGCGCCGCGCTTCGGCACGTGCGCCGGTCCCGTCCGTGACTTTCGGTGCGACGTACACGTCGCCTGCTTGGGTGCGGGCCGCGCCCGCGATTACAGCGAACGCAACCGCCGCGCGCCCTCGATCAGCGTCGCGTCGTCCTTCGAGAAACTGAGGCGGATCACGCCCGCGTCGGTGCCGTCGGTGTAGAACGCCGACAGCGGAATCGTCGCGACGCGCGCATCGCGGATCAGGCGCAGCACGAAGTCGCTGTCGCGCTCGTCCGAGAAGTGGCGGAACCGCGCGAGCATGAAGAACGAGCCTTCGCTCGGCAGCAGCTCGAAGCGCGACCCGGCCAGCTCGCGCGCCAGCAGGTCGCGCTTGGCCTGGTAGAACGCCGACAGGCCGAGATAGCTTTCCGGCCGCGCGAGGATCTCCGCGAACGCGACCTGCATCGGCGTATCGGCCGAAAACACCATGAATTGGTGCACCTTGCGGATCTCGTCCATCAGTTCGGCCGGCGCGACGCAATGCCCGACCCGCCAGCCCGTCACGTTGAACGACTTGCCGAACGACGACACGATCACGCTGCGCTCGGCCAGCTCGCGGTGACGCGCGACGCTCTGGTGCTGCGCACCGTCGAACACGACATGCTCGTAGACCTCGTCCGACAGCACCACGATGCCGGTATCGCGCGTGAGCTGCGCGAGCCGTTCGAGATCGTCGGCGGAGAACACGGTCGCGGTCGGGTTGTGCGGCGTATTGACGACGATCATCCGCGTGCGCGGCGTGATCGCGGCGGCCACGTCGTCCCAGTTCACGCGGAAATGTTCGGGCGACAGCTTGATCGCGACCGGCGTCGCGCCCTGCATCCGCACGATCGGCGCATAGCTGTCGAACGACGGCTCGAAATAGATCACTTCGTCGCCCGGATGCACGAGCGCGCTGATCGCCGCGTAGAGCCCCTCGCTCGCGCTCGCGATCACCGTGATCTCGGTGCCCGGGTCGTAGCGCGTGCCGTACAGCGCCTCAGTCTTCTCCGCGAGCCGTTCGCGCAGCGACGCGAGGCCGGCCATCGGCGCGTACTGGTTGTGGCCGTCGCGCATCGCGCGCGCGACGCCGTCGACGAGCGCCGGATCCGGCGCGAAATTCGGCGCGCCCTGCGACAGGTTCAGCGCATCGTGCTGTGCGGCAAGCTGGCCGATCACCGTGAAGATCGTCGTCCCGACGTCCGGCAGTTTCGAACGGGGCCTGGTGGCGCTTCGCATGAGTTCTCCTTCTGATGTCCTTCGGGCCGGCCCGTGCGATGCGCGCGGCCGGTCTCATCGGGGATGATTTAGCCCGAGCCAATATCGGCGGACAACCGAAAGTTCGTCATGGCGGCCATGCGTTTTTCTCATGAGCGGCCATACGCATGGCTCGACGCCAAGGCCGAGTGACCGGCAATGCATGCGAATCGGGCATTTCCCTGGACGCGCGCGGCCACGCCGCGCGTCACGCGCCCGCGGCCGCCAGATAGGCGCTCAGCACGGCGTGCAACTCGCCGCGCAACGCCTCGAGGTCCAGTGCCGGCCCGAGCGTGAGCAGCGCCTGGGAGACGCCGCCGTAGCAGACCGCATGCGCCATCCGGGCGATCCCGTCGAGCCGCGCGGCCGGCGGTGGATCGGCGGCCTGCGCGAGCGCGTCGCGCCACAGCGCGACATAGGCGTCGTAATGGCGCCGGTACGCGGCGAGCGGCGACACCTGCCGCTCCAGCGCGAAGAACGCGCCCCACAGCGCGGCGTCGGCGCCGATCGCGTCGACCTGCAGGTCGGCGAGCGCGGCCGCGAGCTCTGCGCGCGGCGCGCCGCGCAACCCGTGCGCCGCATCGCGCAGCCGGTCGGCCAGCGCCAGCACGCGCCGGTGGATGCACAGCGCGGCGAGGCTCTGCTTGTCGCCGAAGTATTCGTAGAAGGTGCCGACGCTCACGCCCGCGACGGCCGCGATCTCGCGAATCGTCGCCTTCGCGTAGCCGCGCTCGAGCAAAAGCTGAACGAAGGCCTGCTGGAGCGCGTCGGACGTGGCCTGCGCGCGCGACTGGCGCGGCCGGCGACGCAGCGCGGGCGCGGGTTGCGCCGCCGGCTGGCCGGGCGGCGCCGGAACCTGAACATGTCGCGGCGGCATATTTGCTACTCTGAAATTCAGCGGAAACGCGTTTGACCGGCAGACCACGACGCACGAGACCGGAGACAGCCCGATGACCGAATCGACCCGAGACGTCACGAACCAGTTCGACGAACTGGTCGACTATAACCTCTTCGCCACCGACGTCGCGCTGCGCGACGCACTCGCCCGCGCGGGCGCCGATTGGGCCGTGCCGCGGCTCGACGCGTACGGCGCGCGGCTCGGCAGCGCCGACACCGCACAGCTCGCCGACGAAGCGAACCGCCACGCGCCGGAACTGAACGCGTTCGACCGGCGCGGCCGGCGCATCGACCGCGTCGACTTCCATCCGGCCTGGCACACGCTGCTCGGCATGTACCGCAACGAAGGCTTCGTGTCGCTCGCATTCCGCGACACGCGCCCCGGCCGCTGGGCCGCGACCGCGGCCGGCTTCTACCTGCACGGCCAGATCGAGGCCGGCACGCTGTGCCCGGCGACGATGACGCAGGCCGCGATTCCGGTGCTGCAGAAGGAGCCCGCACTGTGGGGCCTGCTGCGCGACAGGCTGTACAGCGACGACTACGATCCGCGCGACGTGCCGGTCGCCGACAAGCGCTCGATCTGGTTCGGCATGGGGATGACGGAGAAACAGGGCGGCTCCGACGTGCGCGCGAACACGACGCTGGCGACCCCGGTCGGCGCGGGCGGGCGCGGCGGCGAATACCGGCTGCGCGGCCACAAGTGGTTCTTCTCCGCGCCGATGTGCGACGCGCACCTGGTCGTCGCGCGCACCGAAGCAGGCAGCCCGTCATGCTTCTACGTGCCGCGCTGGCGGCCCGACGGCACGAAGAACGCGGTCGAGATCCAGCGGCTGAAGAACAAGATCGGCAACCGCAGCAATTCGAGCAGCGAAATCGAGCTGAACGACGCATGGGGGATCATGCTCGGCGACGAAGGCCGCGGCATTCCGACCATCATCGAGATGGCCACCTACACGCGGCTGAACTGCGTGCTCGGCAGCGCCGCGATGCTGCGCCAGGGCGTCGTGCAGGCGATCGCGTACACGCGCCGGCGCCACGCGTTCGGCCGCGCGCTCGCCGAGCAGCCGCTGATGCGCACCGTGCTCGCCGATCTCGCGCTCGAAAGCGAGGCCGCGCTCGTGCTCGCGATGCGCCTCGCCGACGCGTTCGAGCGCGACGACGCGCCGCGCGAACGCGCGTGGAAGCGGATCGTCACGCCCGCCGCGAAATTCTGGGTCTGCAAGCGCGCGGTCGAGCTGACCGGCGAGGTGATGGAGGTGTTCGGCGGCAACGGCTACGTCGACGACGGGCCGATCGCGCGCCTGTTCCGCGAAGCGCCGGTCAACTCGATCTGGGAAGGCTCCGGCAACGTGATGTGCCTCGACGTGCTGCGCGCGGTGTCGCGCGAGCCCGACGCGGCCGCGGCGCTGCTCGCCGAACTGGCCGACCTCGGCGCCGGCGAACCGCGCATCCGCGCGGCGCTCGATACGCTGCGCGCGATGCTCGCGGCGCCGGCCGACACGCTCGAGGCGTCGGCCCGGGTGTTCGCGCAACGGCTCGCGCTGGTCGCGCAGGCGTGCCTGCTGCGGCGCGACGCGCCCGCGTTCGTCGCCGACGCATTCGTCGCCACCCGGCTCGCCGCGCCCGACTGGGGCCGCATCGCGGGCGGCTTCGACCCGCACGCGCTCGACGTCGGCGCGCTGCTGCAGCGCGCGTACCCGGCCTGACACGCCCGCTCGTCCTCCTCGCGTGGAGCCATGATGAACCTCGTCGCCGCCCTCGACCGCGCCGCCCGTGCGACGCCCGACAAGCCGTTCCTGATCCACGACGACACGGCGATCACGTACGCCGCCGCGCGCGAGCGCTCGCATCGCGCGGCGGCCGTGCTGAGCGCACTCGGCGTCGCGGCCGGCGACCGCGTCGCCGCGATGTGCCTGAACACGCCCGCGTTCGTCGACCTGATGTTCGGCGCGTGGCGGCTCGGCGCCGCGTTCGTGCCGATCAACCACAAGCTGCAGGCGCCCGAAGTCGACTACGTGCTCGAGCACAGCGGCAGCAAGGTGCTCCTGTTCGACGCGGCGCTCGCGCCGGTGCTGGCGCGCGTGATCCATCCGGTGCGGCGGCTCGTCACCGAAGGCGACGCCGCCGGCACGCCGAATTTCGACGCGATGTGCGCGGCGATGGACGGCGTCGCGGGCATCGAGCCGGCCGACGGCGACGTCGCGCAGATCCTCTACACGTCCGGCACGACCGGCCGCCCGAAAGGCTGCGTGCACAGCCATCGCACCGTGACGCTCGCAGCGATGCAGGCGGCGCTCGCGACCGGCATCGGCCGTAACGAACGCACGCTGATGGCGATGCCGATCTGGCATTCGTCGCCGCTGAACAACTGGTTCGGCGGCACGCTGTACGCAGGCGGCACCGTCGTGCTGCTGCGCGAATACCATCCGCTGCGCTTCCTGCAGGCCGTCGAGCGTGAACGCGTGACGCTGTATTTCGGCGCGCCGGTGTCGTATACGCTGCCGCTCGACACGATCGAGCGCTTCGCGGCGTTCGACCTGTCGAGCGTGCGCGCATGGCTGTACGGCGGCGGCCCGATCGGCGCCGCGCAGGCCGAACGGCTCGCGCATGCGTATCGCAGCAACGCGTTCTTCCAGGTGTACGGAATGACGGAAACGGGCCCGGCCGGCACCACGCTGTATCCGGACGAACAGATCGCGAAGGCCGGCTCGATCGGTCGCCAGGGCGGCCCCGGCGTCGACCTGCGGGTCGTGCGGAGCAATGGCGCCGACGCGCTGCCGGGCGACACCGGCGAGATCTGGCTGAAGGCCGACAGCATGATGCTCGGCTATCTCGACGACCCGGCCGCGACGCGCGCCGCGTTCGCGCCGGACGGCTGGTATCGCACCGGCGACATCGCGCGGATCGATCAGGATGGCTACCTGTTCATCGTCGACCGGCTGAAGGACATGATCGTGACGGGTGGCGAGAACGTCTATTCGAAAGAAGTGGAGGACGTGCTCGACGCGCATCCGGACATCGCGGAAGCGGCCGTCGTCGGCGTCCCGCATCCGGAATGGGGCGAGACGGTCGTCGCGCACGTCGTGCTGCGCGCGAGCGCCGCGCCCGATTCGGATGCGCTGCGCGCGTTCTGCGGCGAGCGGCTCGCCGCGTACAAGCTCCCGCGCGAATTCGTGTTCGCGGAAACGCTGCCGCGCACGCCGACCGGCAAGCTGCAGAAGTTCCTGCTGCGCACGCGGCGCGAGCGCGAGTAACGCCGAAGCCAAAGAAAAAGCCACCGGACCCGACGGCCCGATGGCTTTTTCGCACGCGATGCGGGACGGGGCATTGCGACGCCCCCGCCCGCGCTCACGCCATGCTTACTTGCCGCCGATGCTCTTCAGCGGCTTCCACTCGCCCTTCTCGACCTTGTACATCGTGATGCCGCCGTTCTTCAGGTCGCCCTTCGCGTCGTACGCGACGTGCGACGACGTGACGCCAGCCATGTCGGTCTTCGCGAGCACCGGCAGGTACTTCGCCGGATCGGTCGAATCGGCCTTCTTCATCGCGTTGAGCATCGCCATCGCGCCGTCGTACGCGTACGGCGAGTACGTCTGCACTTCTTCGCCGAAGCGCTTCTTGTACTTGTCGGCGTAGGTCTTGCCGCCCGGCATTTCTTCCAGCGGCAGGCCTGCCAGCGATGCGATCGTGCCGTCGGCCGCGTTGCCCGCGATCTTCAGGAACGTCGGCGTCTTCACCATTTCGCCGCTCATCAGCGGTGCGGTGATGCCGAGCGTCTTCATCTGCTTGACCATCGGCGCTGCCTGCGAATCCGCGCCGCCGTAGTAGACGAGGTCCGGCTTCGCGGCCTTCAGCTTGGTCAGGATCGCCTTGAAGTCGACCGCCTTGTCGTTCGTGAATTCGCGGTCGACGATCGTCGCGCCGCCGGCCTTCGCGGCCTTCTCGAACTGGTCGGCGAGACCCTGGCCGTAGGCCGTGCGGTCGTCGACGATCGCGATCTTCTTCATGCCGAGATCCTTCGACGCGAAGGTGCCCGCCACCGAGCCCTGCTGCGTATCGGACGTCATCATGCGGAAGGTCGTCTTGTAACCCTGCTGCGTGTATTCCGGCGCCGTCGCCATCGCGATTTGCGGAATGCCGGCGTTCGCGTAGATGCGCGAAGCGGGAATCGTCGTGCCCGAGTTGAAGTGGCCGAGCATGCCCTTGATGCCGTCGTCGACGAGCTTCTGCGCGACCGTCGTGCCGGTGCGCGGGTCAGCCTGGTCGTCCTGCGTCTCGAGCACGAACTTCACCGGCTTGCCGCCGATCTTCGGGCTGGTCGCGTTGAAGTCTTCCAGCGCGAGCGCGATCCCGTTCTGCATATCCTTGCCGTAGTGAGCCTGGGCGCCCGTCATCGGCCCTGCGTAACCGATCTTCACGTCATCCGCATGGGCCGTCCCCGCCAGCGACATGACGGCGACGAACGTCGCGCCTGCCAGCTTTTTCATCGTGTGTTGCATAGCTTCTCCTTGGTACCAGGGTAAATGGAGCGGCTTCGGGATCGCCTTGCCGCTTCCTTTGATTGATCCGAACGGCAAGGATGGTCAGCCGATCGTCATCAAATTCGCATTGCCGCCCGCCGCGGCCGTATTCACGCTCACCGAGCGCTCGGTCAGCAGGCGCTCGAGCGCGTAGTCTTCCGCGTCGCCGTTCTCGAACGCGCCCGCCGACACGCCCTGCACCGACACGATCGGGCCCGGCCGCTGCGCGACGTCCTTCACGAGCGTCTGCAGCTCGTCGCTGTCGCCTTCGAACAGCACCGCGTCGAACGGCGCGTCGGCCTGCTTGCGCACGGCCGCATGCGCCTTCAGCGCAGCCGGCAACGCGGCCACCAGCGCCTCGCCCGCGGCACCGGCGAACAGTGCGCGGTTGCCGGTCGCCAGCACCGCCGCGAACTGCGCGCGCGCACCGCTCGGCGTTGCCGCGACACACAGCACCGTGCCGCGCGGGCCGAGTGTATACGTGTTTCGCTCGCCGGTCGGGCCGGTCAGCACCGCGGTCGCACCGGCCGGCACCTGCGCCAGGTAGCCGTCGCAGCGGGCGGCCAGCGCCGGTTCGCGCTGCTCGATCAGCCAGTCGCGCAGCGCGGTCAGCGCCGTCGCCGGGTTGCTGCGCTGTTCGCCATCGACCGCGCCGTCCGCGATCAGCGTCTGCGCGAGCGAACGCGGCAGGCCCGACGGACGCGTCGCGAGCAGGCGCTGCAGGTACAGCGCGCCGCCGGCCTTCGGACCCGTGCCCGACAGCCCTTCGCCGCCGAACGGCTGCACGCCGACCACCGCGCCGATCACGTTGCGGTTCACGTAGATGTTGCCGACGTGCGCGTTCGAGATCACGTGCGCGATCGTCTCGTCGATCCGCGTGTGGATGCCGAGCGTCAGGCCGTAACCCGTCGCGCGGATCTGTTCGAGCAGCTTGTCGAGCTGGCTGCGGCGATAGCGCACGACGTGCAGCACGGGGCCGAACACTTCGCGCTTCAGCTCGTCGATGCTGCCGATCTCGATCAGCGTCGGCGGCACGAACGTGCCGTGCGCGCAGGCTTCCGGCGACGGCAGCTGCGTGACGGTGTGGCCCTTGTCCTTCATCGTCGCGACGTGCGTGTCGATCGTCTGCTTCGCTTCGGCGTCGATCACCGGGCCGACGTCGGTCGACAAGCGGTCCGGGTTGCCGAGCGCCAGCTCGTGCATCGCGCCCTTGAGCATCGTCAGCGTGCGATCCGCGACATCGTCCTGCAGACACAGAACGCGCAGCGCCGAACACCGTTGACCGGCCGAGTCGAACGACGACTGCATCACGTCCGCGACGACTTGCTCGGCGAGCGCCGACGAATCGACGATCATCGCGTTCTGGCCGCCCGTTTCCGCGATCAGCGGAATCGGCTTGCCGTCCGGGTCGAGGCGCGCGGACAGCGTCTTGTTGATCAGGCGCGCGACTTCGGTCGAGCCGGTGAACATCACCGCGCGCGTGCGCGGATCGGCGACCAGCGCCGCGCCGACGGTCTCGCCGGTGCCCGGCAGCAGCTGCACCGCGCCGGCCGGCACGCCGGCCTCGCGCAGCAGGCGCACGGCCTGGGCCGCGATCAGCGGCGTCTGTTCGGCCGGCTTCGCGAGCACCGTGTTGCCGGCCGCGAGCGCGGCGGCGACCTGCCCCATGAAGATCGCGAGCGGGAAGTTCCACGGGCTGATGCAGACCACGGGGCCGAGCGGACGGTGCGTGTCGTTCGAGAATTCATCGCGGATCTGCGCCGCGTAATAGCGCAGGAAGTCGACCGCTTCGCGGATTTCGGCGATCGCGTTCGGCAGCGACTTGCCGGCTTCGCGCACGATCAGGCCCATCAGCGTGTGCATCTGCGCTTCGAGCAGGTCGGCCGCGCGCACAAGGCAGTCGGCACGCGCATCGACCGGCGTCGCCTGCCAGATCGGTGCGGCGGCGACTGCGTGCGCGAGCGCCGCGCTCACGTGTTCGGCCGTCGCCTCGCTGACCGTGCCGACGATGTCGCGCTGGTCGGCCGGGTTGCGCACGTCGCGCGCCGGGGCGTCGGCGAGCGCGTCGTCGGCGAGCATCGGCGCCGCGCGCCACGGATGGTGCGCGCTCGCCAGCAACGCGGACGACAGCGACGCGAGACGGTGTTCGTTCGACAGGTCGAGGCCCATCGAGTTGGGACGCTCGTCGCCATACAGGTGGCGCGGCAGCGGAATCTTCGCGTGCGGCGCGCCGAGCGGCACGACCTTCGACGCCTCGTCGACCGGATCGGCGACCAGTTCCTTCACCGACACGGTTTTATCCGCGATGCGGTTCACGAACGACGTGTTCGCGCCGTTTTCCAGCAGGCGGCGCACCAGGTACGCGAGCAGCGTTTCGTGCGTGCCGACCGGCGCATACACGCGGCACGGACGGTTCAGCTTGTCGCGGCCCGTGACTTCCTCGTACAGCGGTTCGCCCATCCCGTGCAGGCACTGGAATTCGTACTGGCCCGGGTAGTAGTTCTGGCCCGCCAGGTGATAGATCGCGGCCAGCGTGTATGCGTTGTGCGTCGCGAACTGCGGGTAGACGGCGTCGGGTGCCGCGAGCAGTTTCTTCGCGCACGCGAGATACGACACGTCCGTGTAGATCTTGCGCGTGTAGACCGGATAGCCTTCGAGGCCGTCGACCTGCGCGCGCTTGATTTCGGTGTCCCAGTACGCGCCCTTGACGAGGCGGATCATCAGGCGGTGACGGCTGCGGCGCGCGAGGTCGATCAGGTAGTCGATCACGAACGGGCAACGCTTCTGGTAACCCTGCACGACGAAGCCGATGCCGTTCCAGCCCGCGAGTTCCGGATCGAAGCACAGCGCTTCCAGCAGGTCGAGCGACAGCTCGAGACGGTCGGCTTCTTCCGCGTCGATGTTCAGGCCGATGTCGTAGCGGCGCGCGAGCAGCGCGAGCGCACGCACGCGCGGCAGCAGCTCGCTCATCGTGCGGTCCTGCTGCGAGCGCGAGTAGCGCGCGTGCAGCGCCGACAGCTTGATCGAGATGCCCGGGCCTTCGTAGATGCCGCGGCCGCCGGCCGCCTTGCCGATCGCGTGGATCGCCTGTTCGTACGACGCGTAGTAGCGCTGCGCGTCCTCTTCCGTCGTCGCCGCTTCGCCGAGCATGTCGTACGAGTAGCGGAAGCCGCGCGCTTCGTACTTGCGGCTGTTGGCCAGCGCCTCGGAAATCGTCTCGCCGGTGACGAACTGCTCGCCCATCAGGCGCATCGCCATGTCCACGCCCTTGCGGATCAGCGGCTCGCCGCCACGGCCGATCAGGCGCGTGAGCGCCGACGAGAGGCCCGCTTCGCTGTTGGTCGTCACGAGCTTGCCGGTGATCATCAGCCCCCAGGTCGCCGCGTTCACGAACAGCGACGGCGCGTGGCCGACGTGCGAACGCCAGTCGCCCTTGCTGATCTTGTCGCGAATCAGCGCATCGCGGGTCGCGCGATCGGGGATCCGCAACAGCGCTTCGGCCAGACACATCAGCGCGACGCCTTCCTGGCTCGACAGCGAAAACTCGTGGATCAGCCCTTCGACGCCGCCGCCCGAGCTCTTCTCGCGCAGCGCCTCGACGAGCTGCGTCGCGAGCGTCTGCACGTCGGCCTGCAGGTTCGCCGGCAGGCGCGCCTGGCCGAGCAGGAACGGCACGCATTCCGGTTCGGGGCGGCGATACGCGGCCGTGATCGCGGCGCGCAGCACCGATTGCGGCTGCACGTTCTGGGCGAACTCGAGGAACGGATGCGGCGAGTTGTCGTCGTCACCGTCCGGCGTCTGGCCGTCGGCGAGCTCCGTCACGCCGCTGCTGCCCGACAGTTCGGGCGGCAGCTGGCCGTGCTCGATCCGCTCGAGGTACGCGAAGATCGCCTGCTTGATCAGCCAGTGGGGAGTGCGCTCGAGACGCGCTGCCGCGTCTTTCAGGCGCGAGCGGAGAAGGTCGTCGACTTTGACGCCAAGAGTCGTGCTTGCCATGGTGGGTTCGTGCGCCGGTGCGAGCCCGGCAATGTGGTGTGAGAGGATGCGCGAAATCCTACGGCACGCAATAAAAAGGTGCAACCGAATTAAGAGACTGGTTGCACCTCGAAGTTACTCAATATAATCAGCCACTTATAAGGTCGCAACCTAGGGGTTGCCCGTGGTCGGTGGATCGGTGTTTTCCCTGATCGTGGGCGAGTTGGCGCGCGTGGGCAACCTTCGGTGTGCGCGGCGGAGGGGAAAGACGGGTTGCACTGGCCGGGTCGGCGGGTACCGCGGGCAGGTTTGGAACGCGCCCTGCGGAGATCGCATGCCGCTCGGCGCGGGCGGCGCGGGCGGCGCGGGCGGCGGGGTTGGCGGGTTGGCGGGTTGGCGGGTGGGGGTGAGGGGGGGTGGGTGATTTAGGG
>NZ_QTQJ01000037.1:0-75172 GCF_003853795.1 Burkholderia sp. Bp8991
CAACCCGACAATCACCCCACCCCCCCCCCGGCGCCCCGCCCCCGCGGCCCCACGGTCTCCCACCCCCCCCCCCCCCCCACGCACGGCCCCCGGGCGCACGCCGCCGCGCCGGCCCTGCGCCCGCGCGGCGCGGCGCCGGCCGCGGCGGTGCCGCCGCGCGCCCATGCGCGTGCCGCGGGCGCCGCGCCCGCTTACGGAGAACGCGGATGAGCGCGCTGCCGATCGCCACCAATCGTTACTTCGACAACCACTTCGAGCGCCCCGGCGTGAAGCTGCTGCCGAACGAGTTCTACACGACGTCCGAGGACATGGTGCTGATGACCGTGCTCGGCTCGTGCGTCGCCGCGTGCCTGCACGACCCGATCGCGGGCATCGGCGGGATGAATCACTTCATGCTGCCCGACGACGGCGCCGACGCCGGCGCGGCCGCATCGGAGTCGATGCGCTACGGCGCGTATGCGATGGAAGTGCTGATGAACGAACTGATCAAGGCCGGCGGGCGCCGCGAGCGCCTCGAGGCGAAGGTGTTCGGCGGCGCGGCCGTGCTGGCAGGGATGACGACCATCAACATCGGCGACCGCAACGCGGATTTCGTGCGCCGCTATCTCGCGCTCGAGCGCATCCGCATCACCGCGGAGGACCTGCAGGGCGTGCACCCGCGCAAGGTCGCGTTCATGCCGCGCAGCGGGCGCGCGATGGTGAAGAAGCTGCGGCTGCAGGTGCCGGGCGTGACCGAGCGCGAAGCCGCGCTGGCGCGCGAGGCCGACCGCGTGCACGCCGCCCGGACGCGCGCGCACGTCGAGCTGTTCGCGGCGAAGCGCCCGGCCGCGCCGCAGCCGGCGCGCCCGCGCATCGAGCTGTTCGGCGCACGCGGCGGCGCGGGCGCGCAGCCGGCGAACGCGAAGGCCACCAGCCCGAACGCCGGCAGCCCGTACGCGGCCAACCATTCGAGAAAGCAGGAGGCATGACCGCAGTGCAGAAGATCAAAGTGTTGTGCGTCGACGATTCGGCGCTGATCCGCAGCCTGATGACGGAGATCATCAACAGCCAGCCCGACATGACGGTATGCGCGACCGCGCCGGATCCGCTCGTCGCGCGCGAACTCATCAAGCAGCACAACCCGGACGTCCTGACGCTGGACGTCGAAATGCCGCGCATGGACGGCCTCGACTTCCTCGAGAAGCTGATGCGCCTGCGGCCGATGCCGGTCGTGATGGTGTCGTCGCTGACCGAGCGCGGTTCCGAGATCACGCTGCGCGCGCTCGAACTCGGCGCGGTGGATTTCGTCACGAAGCCGCGCGTCGGGATCCGCGACGGCATGCTCGACTACGCGGAAAAGCTCGCGGACAAGATCCGCGCGGCGTCGCGCGCCCGCGTGCGCCAGGCACCGCAGCCGCAGGCGGCCGCCGCGCGCACCGCGAGCGGCCAGCCGGCCGCGCCGATGATCAACAACCCGCTCGTCAGTACCGAGAAGCTGATCATCATCGGCGCGTCGACGGGCGGCACCGAGGCGATCCGCGAGGTGCTGACGCCGCTGCCGCCGGATGCGCCGGCGGTGCTGATCGCGCAGCACATGCCGCCCGGCTTCACGAAGTCGTTCGCGCAGCGGCTGAACGGCCTGTGCCGGATCGCGGTGAAGGAAGCCGAGCACGGCGAGCGCGTGCTGCCGGGCCATGCGTACATCGCACCGGGCCATGCGCACCTGCTGCTCGCGCGCAGCGGCGCGAACTACATCGCGCAGCTGTCCGACGAGCCGCCGGTGAACCGCCACCGGCCGTCGGTCGACGTGCTGTTCCGCTCGGCGGCGCAGCACGCGGGCAAGAACGCGATCGGCGTGATCCTCACGGGGATGGGGCGCGACGGCGCGGCCGGCCTGCTGGACATGAAGCGCGCGGGCGCCCACACGTTCGCGCAGGACGAGGCGAGCTGCATCGTGTTCGGGATGCCGCGCGAGGCGATCGCGCTCGGCGGCGCGGACGAGGTCGCGCCGCTTGCGGAGATGAGCCGGCGCGTGATGGCGCGGCTGGCGACGATGGGTGACCGCGTGCAACGCGTCTGAATGAAATGTCACGGGGCACGTGCGAAGCCGCGGGCCCCGACGGTAACGAATCTGCAAAGGAACGACGATGGACAAGAGCATGAAAATCCTGGTGGTGGACGATTTCCCGACGATGCGCAGGATCGTCCGCAACCTGCTCAAGGAACTGGGCTACACGAACGTCGACGAAGCCGAGGACGGCGCGGCCGGCCTCGCGCGCTTGCGCGGCGGCGGCTTCGACTTCGTGATATCGGACTGGAACATGCCGAACCTCGACGGCCTCGCGATGCTGAAGGAAATCCGCGCGGACGCGACGCTCACGCATCTGCCGGTGCTGATGGTCACGGCCGAGTCGAAGAAGGAGAACATCATCGCGGCCGCGCAGGCCGGCGCGAGCGGCTACGTCGTGAAACCGTTCACGGCCGCGACGCTCGACGAGAAGCTGAACAAGATCATCGACAAGATGGCCAAGGCCGGGAGCTGACGTGAACGAGCCGATCCATGCGGCGCTCGCCGGCGCTGCGTTCAGCGCCGACGGCCACGCCGAAGGCGCCGATTACGCGAGCGACCGGATCCTCGCGCGCATCGGCCACGTCACGCGCACGCTGCGCGATTCGATGCGCGAGCTCGGGCTCGACAAGCATGTCGAGCGCGCGGCGGAAGCCGTGCCCGATGCACGCGACCGGCTGCGCTACGTCGCGACGATGACCGAGCAGGCGGCCGAGCGCGTGCTGAACGCGATCGAGGTCGCGAAGCCGGTGCAGGCGCGCATCCAGAGCGAGGCCGAGGCGCTTGACGCGCGCTGGGCGCAGTGGTACGCGGCGCCGATCGAGCATGCGGACGTGCGCGAGCTGATGGACGACACGCGCACGTTCCTGCGCGCGCTGCCCGAAGCGACGTCCGCGACCAGCGCGCAGCTGCTCGAGATCATGCTCGCGCAGGATTTCCAGGATCTGACCGGGCAGGTGATCAAGAAGATCATGGACATGGTCTATCTGATCGAGCAGCAGCTGCTCACCGTGCTCGTCGAGAATATCGCGCCCGAGCGGCGCGAGCAGTTCGCGGCGACCGCGGCCGCGCTCGCGGCCGAGCAGATCAGCGCGACCGGCAGCCCCGAGTCGCTGCTGAACGGGCCGCAGATCGCACCGGAAGGCAAGTCCGACGTCGTGCAGGACCAGGCGCAGGTCGACGACCTGCTCGCGAGTCTCGGCTTCTGACCGTGCCGCACCGCACGCCACCGCGCCGCGCTCCGTTCGCGGAGCGCCCGGTGTGCGGGGCTTTCACCCTGCCTCTCCCGCCGAGCCCCCCGCGCGCGGGTCGTGTCGCTCGTCATGCTGCGCCGCGTCATGCATCGTTGATTTGACACTCCGACACACTCCGCAGGCATACTACGCATCAGCAGCAACGAAGCGTCATTCTTAAGACTTTGATTTGTTGGCCCGCGGCGCCGTGCCTGATGGCGGCACCGCCGGCAACGAAGCCAGTCCCTTTGGGGGGGAACGTGAAGCTGAAACGCTTGGGCTGGGCCGCCGCGCACGCGACGGCTGCAATGGGTGTGCTGTGGGCCGTCCACGCACAGGCCGAACTGGGCGGCGCACCGATGTCGCCGCCGGCGGACGATCACGCCGCCACGGTGCGCGCGCTGCAGCGCGCGATGCGCTCCGCCGACGGCGCGCAGGCGAGCGCGGCCGCCTACACCGTCCGCGAGATCACGCTCGGATCGGGCACCGTCATCCACGAATACGCGAGCGCGGCCGGCACCGTGTTCGGCCTCGCCTGGCGCGGGCCGAGCATGCCGGATCTCGAGTCGCTGCTCGGCAGCTATTTCCCGCAGTACACCGCCGGCGTCCAGGCGGCGCATGCGGCGCGCGGCTGGCGCGCGCCCGTGTCCGTCGACACGAGCGGCCTCGTGATCCGCACGGGCGGCCACATGGGCGCCTTCGCGGGCCAGGCATGGCTGCCGGCGGCGCTGCCTGCCGGGCTGACCGGCAACGACATCCAGTGACAGCGGGAGAGCGATCTTGAGAATTCCTCGTACCTTCAGGCGCTGGCTCGGGCTGCTGAGCGTCGCGGCCGTGACGGCCATGCTCGTGACCGCCTGCGGCGGCGGCGATGACAACGGCGGCGGCAGCGGCGGCAGCGGCGGCGGCAATGGTTCCAACGTATCGGACGGCAATACCGCGAACACGGCCGTGATCACGGTCGGCACCGGCGTCGCGCACGTGATCAATATCCCGACCGTCAACGTGAAGATCTGCGTGCCGGGCACGACGAACTGCCAGGTGGTCAACAACGTGCTCGTCGACACCGCGTCGTACGGGCTGCGGCTGGTCAGCAGCGCGCTGTCGTCGGGCGTGTTGAACAACCTGCCGCAGACGACGAGCGGCGGCGCGCCGGTCGCCGAGTGCGGCAAGTTCGTGTCGAGCTTCACGTGGGGCTCGGTGCGTACCGTCGACCTGTCGATCGGTACCGAGCAGGCGGGTTCGATGCCGGTGCAGATCATCGGCGATCTCGGCACGACCAACGTGCCGAGCTCGTGCTCGAACAACGGCGCCAGGACGTCGGCCAACACGGCGAGCGACCTCGGCGCGAACGGCATCCTCGGCATCGGGCCGGCGCCGGTCGATTGCGGCACGAGCTGCGCGACGTCGACGTCGGCGACGTCCAACAACTACTACGCGTGCCCGAACGGCAATGCGAGCTGCGCCGTGGCGCTGGTGCCGGTCGCGCAGCAGGTGGCCAACCCGGTCCATCGCTTCGCGACCGACAACAACGGCGTGATCGTGCAGATGCCGAACATCTCGAGCAGCGGGCAGGGCAGCGCGACGGGCCTGCTGACGTTCGGGATCGGCACGCAGGGCAACAATGCGCTGGGGGCGTCGACGGTGCTGACGTCGACGACGACGGGCGACGTGAGTGCGACGTTCCTCGGCGGCAACGTGACCGCGTTCTTCGATACGGGCTCGAACGCGTACTTCTTCAACGATTCGGCGCAGAAGGCCTGTACGACCAACACGCAGTTCTACTGCCCGTCGTCGACGACCACCTATACGGCGACGCTGACCGGCCAGAACGGGAAGTCGGGCGGCGTGTCGATGCCCGTCGCGAACGCCGATTCGCTGTTCGCGAATGCGTCGACGTTCGCGTTCAACGACATCGCCGGCCCGTTCGGCGCGGCCGGCTGGCTCGATCTCGGCATGCCGCACTTCTACGGCAAGACGATTTACTTCGGGATGGACCGGACCGCGACCGGCGGCGCGCAGCCTTACGTCGCGTTCTGATCGCGCACGAGCGGCAGCAGGAAGGGGGCGAGCGATCGCCCCCTTTTTTATGGTTCAACCCGGATTACCGGGGAACGCCGCGCCAGCGCCTACGATATAAGACCGGCACCGGTGCCGGCACGACATCGAGGAGACAGCGCCATGAGCCAGCGTATCCAACGCATCACGCCGTTTCTGTGGTTCGACCACGACGCCGAGGCGGCCGCCCGCTTCTACGTGTCGGTGTTCGACGACGCGCGCATCCTGCACGTCGCCCGTTACGGCAAGTCCGGCGCGCAGGCGTCGGGGCAGGCGGAGGGCGCGGTGATGACGGTGTCGTTCGAACTGGACGGGCAGGCGTTTCTCGCGCTGAACGGCGGCCCGGCGTTCCCGCTCACACCGGCCGTGTCGTTCGTCGTCAACTGCCGCGACCAGCAGGAGATCGACCGCTACTGGGCGGCCCTGGCCGAAGGCGGCGACGAGCGCGCGCAGCAGTGCGGCTGGCTGCGCGACCGCTTCGGCGTGTCGTGGCAGGTGGTGCCGGTGCAGATGCCCGAACTGATGGCGGGCGACCCGGCACGCGCCGAACGCGTGATGGCGCAGGTGATGAAGATGAAAAAGCTCGATCTCGGCGCGTTGCAGCAGGCGGCGGCCGGTTAGAGAACGCCGGCCGGAGGACGCGCCGTTTTCGACGTGCGCGCGCGACGTCCGGCGATATTCCCGGCCGGTCGGTCAATCAGCGCAGAACGATCGTTTCGATTATCGAGCGAGATGCGTTTCACGCTGGTGTAATCAAGTCGCGGATTATCTTGTTGCTATTTGTGTCAGGTCGTCGCGATTATAAAAATGACGTGACATGCGCGTTGGCGATACGGCACGCGGCCGCTGCGGCCGCTCCGGTAATGCGAAAGACGGCGTGAGAGACGGTCAGCATGCGAAAGGAGATGCGATGCGAAGAAATTCAAACTTATAATGCCCGCGTTGTTTCCGAGGTCGTCGATATAAAACATGAGGGCAATAAGATGAGTTTCAGTGAAGCCGTTCGTGCCGCACTCAATCAATACGCGAAATTCGAGGGCCGCGCGCGCCGCGCGGAATACTGGTATTTCGCGTTGCTCACGAGCGTCGTGTCGATCCTCTGCCAGGCGATCACCATGGTGGGGCGCGACACGAGCGCGATCTCGCTGCTGCTGATGATCGTCGCGGCCGTCGTGTCGCTCGCGCTGGTGCTGCCGAGCCTCGCGGTCACCGTCCGCCGCCTGCACGATACGGGTCGCTCGGGCTGGTTCCTGCTGATCGCGCTCATTCCGCTCGTCGGCGGGATTCTGCTGCTCGTGTGGATGTGCTCGCGCGGCACCGACGGCCCGAACCGTTACGGCTCGGATCCGATTCCAGCGATCTGAGCGCCGCCCGCCCCGACGCGCGACGCCGTCGTGTCGGGGCGGGCCGACGATCGCTTCACGGCTGCCTTGCTTCGCTGCTTGGCTGCTTGGCAGATCCCACGCTTCACCGTTTCCCCATTACCCGCTTCGCCGCTTCCCCGCTTCCCCGCTTCCCCGCTTCACACCTTCATCCACGTCACCACGTCACCGCGCCACCGCGCCACCGCGCCACCGCGCCACCGCGCCACCGCGCCACCGCGCCACCGCGCCATCGCACCATCGCGCCACCGCGCCACCCCGCCACCCCGCCACCCCGCCACCCCGCCACCCCGCCACCCCGCGAACGCGGTTTCCATCGTCTCCCCGCGCGCCGCACCCGCCCGCCGGCTGTCCGCCGCCCCCGCTCGCCCGATTCCTCGAAATACCCCCCTTTCCAGGCTTTGCTCGACCGATCGGCGTTTGACGCGCGCATGAATAATCGGTGTCACTGGAGAACGGCATTTCGCCGTACCCGACTGGAGGCCCCGTGGCAGACGAGAGCGATCTCGACAGAACCGAAGCCGCCACTCCGAGGCGCCGCGAGAAGGCGCGCGAGGAGGGGCAGGTCGCGCGTTCGCGCGAGCTGGCTTCGTTCGCGCTGCTCGCGGCCGGGTTCTACGGCGCGTGGCTGCTCGCGGGTCCGTCGGGCGCCCACCTCCAGACGATGCTGCGCGGTGCGTTCGCGTTCGACCGCGCGACCGCGTTCGACACGCACCGGATGCTGTCGGCGGCCGGCAGCGCGAGCCTCGAGGGTCTCGCCGCGCTGCTGCCGATCCTGGCGCTCACCGGCCTCGCCGCGCTGCTCGCGCCAATGGCGCTCGGCGGCTGGCTGATCTCGCAGAAGACCTTCGAGCTGAAGTTCGACCGCCTGAACCCGATCTCGGGCCTGGGCCGGATGTTCTCGATCCAGGGGCCGATCCAGCTCGGGATGTCGCTCGCGAAGACGCTCGTCGTCGGCGGGATCGGCGGGATCGCGATCTGGCGCAGCAAGGACGAGCTGCTCGGTCTCGCGACCCAGCCGCTCGGCTCGGCGCTCGCCGATGCGATGCATCTGGTCGCCGTGTGCTGCGGCACGACGGTCGCCGGGATGCTGGTGGTCGCCGCGCTCGATGTGCCTTACCAACTCTGGCAGTACAACAAGAAGTTGCGCATGACGAAGGAAGAAGTGAAGCGCGAGCATCGCGAGAACGAAGGCGATCCGCACGTGAAGGGCCGCATCCGCCAGCAGCAGCGCGCGATCGCGCGGCGCCGGATGATGGCCGCCGTGCCGAAGGCCGACGTGGTCGTCACGAACCCGACGCACTTCGCCGTCGCGCTGCAGTACACGGACGGCGAGATGCGTGCGCCGAAGGTCGTCGCGAAGGGCGTGAACCTCGTCGCCGCGCGCATCCGCGAACTCGCGGCCGAGCACAACGTGCCGCTGCTCGAGGCGCCGCCGCTCGCGCGTGCGCTGTATCACAACGTCGAACTCGAACGCGAGATTCCCGGCTCGCTGTACTCGGCTGTCGCCGAAGTGCTCGCGTGGGTCTACCAGCTCAAGCGTTTCCGCTCGGAAGGCGGCGCCTTCCCGGCCGCGCCGGTCGATCTCGACGTGCCGGCCGACCTCGACAAGGGGTCGTCGGTCGCCGCCGACGACGAGCGTGAAGAAGCCGAAGACACGCTCGGCAAGCAAGGGAACGCAGCATGAGCACCCCGACCACCGGCCTGTTCGCCAAGCGCGCGAACCCGTTCGCGGGCACCAACCTGCGCGCGCTCGCGGGCCCGATCCTCATCTGCATGATCCTGGGGATGATGATCCTGCCGCTGCCGCCGCTGCTGCTGGATCTGCTGTTCACCTTCAACATCGCGCTGTCGGTGATGGTGCTGCTCGTCAGCATGTACACGATGAAGCCGCTCGACTTCGCGGCGTTCCCGAGCGTGCTGCTGTTCTCGACGCTGTTGCGGCTGTCGCTGAACGTCGCGTCGACGCGCGTCGTGCTGCTCGAAGGCCACACCGGCCCCGACGCGGCGGGCCAGGTGATCGAGGCGTTCGGCCACTTCCTCGTCGGCGGCAACTTCGCGGTCGGCATCGTCGTGTTCGTGATCCTGATGATCATCAACTTCATGGTGATCACGAAGGGCGCGGGGCGGATCGCCGAAGTGTCCGCGCGCTTCACGCTCGACGCGATGCCCGGCAAGCAGATGGCGATCGACGCCGACCTGAACGCGGGCCTCATCAACGAGGAACAGGCGCGCAAGCGGCGCCTCGCCGTGTCGCAGGAAGCCGAGTTCTACGGGTCGATGGACGGCGCGTCGAAGTTCGTGCGCGGCGACGCGATCGCGGGCCTGATCATCATGGCGATCAACGTGATCGGCGGTCTGATCGTCGGGATGGTGCAGCACGACATGAGCTTCGCCGCGGCCGGCACCAACTACACGCTGCTGACGATCGGCGACGGCCTCGTCGCGCAGATCCCGTCGCTCGTGATCTCGACCGCGGCCGGCGTGATCGTGTCGCGCGTCGCGACCGACGAGGACATCGGCACGCAGATCACCGGCCAGCTGTTCACCAACCCGCGCGTGCTCAACATCACCGGCGCGATCATCGTGCTGATGGGGCTGATCCCGGGCATGCCGCACGTCGCGTTCCTCGCGCTCGGCGGCGGCGCGATCTGGCTGGCCCGCACGCAGACGCGTCGCGCGGCGGCCCGCGTGGCGGCCGGCGACGTGACCGAGATCGCACCGCCCGCCGCGCTGCCGGGCGACAGCCACGAGGCGACCTGGGACGACGTGCAGCTGATCGATCCGCTCGGCCTCGAAGTCGGCTACCGGCTGATCCCGCTCGTCGACAAGAACAGCGACGGCGAGCTGCTCAAGCGCATCAAGAGCATCCGCAAGAAATTCGCGCAGGAAATCGGCTTCCTGCCGCCGGTGATCCACATCCGCGACAACCTCGAGCTGCGGCCGAACGCATACCGGATCGCGCTGAAGGGCGTCGAGATCGGCACGGGCGAAGTGTTCCCGGGCCAGTGGCTCGCGATCAACCCGGGCCAGGTGACGGCCGCGCTGCCGGGCGCCACGACGCAGGATCCGGCGTTCGGGTTGCCGGCCGTGTGGATCGACGTCGCGATGCGCGAGCAGGCGCAGGTGTACGGCTACACGGTCGTCGATGCGAGCACGGTCGTCGCGACCCACCTGAACCATCTGGTCGTGCAGCACGCGGCCGAGCTGCTCGGCCGCCAGGAAGTGCAGTCGCTCGTCGAGCGCACCGGCAAGGATGCGCCGTCGCTCGTCGAGGACCTCGTGCCGAAGACGATCTCGCTGACGACGCTGCAGAAAGTGCTGCAGAACCTGCTCGAGGAAGGCGTGCCGATCCGCGACATGCGCACGATCCTCGAGGCCGTGTCCGAACACGCGGGCCGCGGCGACGCGTACGAGATCACCGCCGCGGTGCGGCTGTCGCTCGGCCGGGCGATCACGCAGCAGTGGTATCCGGGCGCGGGCGAGATGCAGGTGATGGGCCTCGATTCGAATCTCGAGCGCGTGCTGTCGCAGGCGCTCGCCACCGGCGCGAACCCGGGCCTCGAACCCGGCCTCGCGCACAACCTTCTGACCGGCACGCAGCAAGCGATGCTGCGTCAACAGAATCTCGGGCTGCCGCCCGTGCTGCTGGTGCAGCACGCGCTGCGCGCGATGCTCGCGCGTTTCCTGCGCCGCAGCCTGCCGCAACTGAAAGTGCTGTCGTATGCCGAAGTGCCGGACACGCGCACGATCAAAGTCGTTAACGTCATCGGGGGTTCCGCTTGAACATTCGCAAATTCACCGGCGCGACCAGCCGCGACGCGCTTCGCCTCGTGCGCGAGGCACTGGGTGCCGACGCCGTCGTGCTGTCGAACCGCACGCTCGATGACGGCAGTGTCGAAATCGTCGCGCTCGCCGATTCGGATCTCGCCGCGGTCGCGCCGCCGGCCGCGGCCCGGGCGCGCAGCCTCCCGCCGCGCACGCCGGAATCCGTGCCGGCCGCAGCCGTGCCGGGCATCGTGTCGCGTCCGGGTGCCGGGCTCGCGCGCCCGGCCGTCAATCCGTATGCGGCAGGCGAGGGCGGGCTCCCGGACGTGTTTTCCTCGGTGTTCGGCGCGCGCGCCGAAGCGACGGAGCCGGCCGCGGAATCGACCGCCTTCGACGCGGAGGCCGACGCGCACGCAACGGCCGCGGCATCGGCTGCGCCGGTGGCGCCCGCTGCGCCGATCACCGCTGCCGGCACGCCGGCGGCAGCGTCCGAACCCGCGCCGTGGCTCGTCGAGCACGCGAAACGCCTGACCCAGCAGCGCGAAGCGCTGATCGCCCGCGCGCAGGCCGCGCCGGCCGCCCCGCAAGCGCCGGCCCGCATGCGGCAGGACGCCGCACCCGCGACGCCGGCCGCCTGGGCGCGCGACATCGTGCGCGACGCCGAGCGCCGGATGCCGCCGGCCGCTGCCGCGACGGCCCGCCAGGGCGAAACGGGCGCCGCGAAGCCGGCCGAACGCACGCGCCTGTCCGCCGAGGCCGCCGCCGCGGTGGCCGACGCGGTGAAGACGCGCGTCGAGAGCATCGTCAACGACACGGTGATGCACGAGCTCGGCGCGATGCGCGGGATGATGGAAGCGCAGTTCGACAGCCTGATGTGGCACGACCGCCAGCGCCGCAGCCCGGTGCACGGCGCGCTGACCCGGCACCTGTTCTCGGCCGGCTTCTCCGCGCAGCTGGTGCGCATGCTGGTCGACAACCTGCCGTCCGGCGACGGCGCGCAGACCTTCGAGCAGGCCGCCGACTGGGCGCAGTCGGTGCTCGCGGCGAACCTGCCGGTGCTCGAGAGCGAAGACGCGCTGATGGAGCGCGGCGGCGTGTTCGCGCTGATGGGGCCGACCGGCGTCGGCAAGACGACCACCACCGCGAAGCTCGCCGCGCGCTGCGTGATGCGCTTCGGCGCGAGCAAGGTCGCGCTGCTGACCACCGACAGCTACCGGATCGGCGGCCACGAGCAGCTGCGCATCTTCGGCAAGATCCTCGGCGTCCCCGTGCATGCGGTGAAGGATGCGGGCGATCTCGAGCTTGCGCTGTCCGAGCTGCGCAACAAGCACATCGTGCTGATCGACACGATCGGCATGAGCCAGCGCGACCGCGCGCTGTCCGACCAGATCGCGATGCTGCACGGTGCGAACGCGCCGGTGCAGCGCCTGCTGCTGCTCAACGCGACGAGCCACGGCGACACGCTCAACGAGGTCGTCCAGGCCTACCGCAGCGCGGCCGACCATCCGCACGCGGCACACCCCGATCTCGCCGGCTGCATCCTGACCAAGCTCGACGAGGCGACCCATCTCGGCGGCGTGCTCGACACGGTGATCCGCTACAAGCTGCCGGTCCACTACGTGTCGACCGGCCAGAAGGTGCCGGAGAACCTGTACGTCGCGTCGACCAAATTCCTGCTGAAGAGCGCGTTCTGTGTGCCGCGCGACGGCTCGCCCTTCGTGCCGCAAGACGAAGACATGCCGACGCTGCTGTCCGCACTGACCGCACGTTCCACCGCCGAGCTGCACGAGGTGCGATTTGGATAAACGGATCATCGATCAGGCCGAAGGGCTGCGGCGCCTGCTGGCCGGGCGCGCGTCGCGCATCGTCGCGGTGACGGGCGGGCCGGCGGGCGTCGGCTGCACGTCCACCGTCGTGAACCTCGCGGCGGCGCTGACCGCGCTCGGCAAGGACGTGCTCGTCGTCGACGAGCGCGCCGACGTGCACTCGGCCACGGCGACGCTCGCGGGCGCGTGGCTGCGCGACGGCGAACGCACGCGCGTCGCCGCCGGCTTCGGCCTGTGCGCGGCCGCGCGGCTCGCACGCGACGGCTACGACGATACGGAACTGAGCGACTTCGTCGACGGCCAGGCCGACATCGTGCTGGTCGACGCGCAGCTCGGCGCCGACGGCGGGTTCTCCGCGCTCGCGCGCGAGGCGCACGACGTGCTGATCGTCACGCGGGTCGCCGCGCAGGCGATCACCGAGGCGTACGCGTGCATGAAGCGGCTGCATTTCGCGCACGCGGTCGCGCAGTTCCGCGTGCTGACCAATCACGTCGGCAGCCACGCCGACGCGAGGACCGCATTCGACAACCTCGCGGGCGTCGCGAGCCGCTACCTGACGGTGTCGATCGCCGACGCCGGCTGCGTGAACGCCGATCCGCTCGTCGAGCATGCGCGCGACCTGATGCATACCGCGGTCGACGCGTTTCCGTCGTCGGCCGCCGCGCGCGATTACCGGCAGATTGCCGCCGACCTGCTGTACTGGCCGATGCGCCCGGGCACGGGCGCGGGGCGCGCCGTGCATGCGGGCGGCAAGCCGTCTTACGAGGCGGGTGCGGCGCACGCCGCGTGAGCGCCACCGCAAGGAGAGAGCCATGATGTACAACGCTCAGGGAAAGATGACCCAGGCCGACGTGCTCGCGCAATACGCGCCGCTCGTGCGGCGCCTGGGGCTGCAGCTCGTCGCGAAGATGCCGGCGAGCGTCGACCTCGACGACCTGATCCAGGCCGGCATGATCGGCCTGATGGACGCGGCCGGCCGCTACAAGGAAGACCAGGGCGCGCAGTTCGAGACCTACGCGACCCAGCGCATCCGCGGCGCGATGCTCGACGAGCTGCGCAGCAACGACTGGCTGCCGCGCAGCCTGCGCAAGACGTCGCGCGAGGTCGAGCACGCGGTGCACCAGGTCGAGCAGCAGCTCGGCCGCTCGGCGAGCGAGACCGAGATCGCGCAGCACCTGAAGATGCCGCTCGACGAATACCAGGGGATGCTGCAGGACCTGCACGGCAGCCAGCTCATCTATTACGAGGATTTCGACCGCGCGGCCGACGACGAGCCGTTCCTCGACCGCTATCGCGTCGATCACGCCGATCCGCTGTCGGCGCTGCTCGACGACCACCTGCGCGAGGCGCTCGTCGACGCGATCGACCGGCTGCCCGAGCGCGAGAAGCTGCTGATGTCGCTGTACTACGAGCGCGGGCTGAACCTGCGCGAGATCGGTGCGGTGCTCGAGGTCAGCGAGTCGCGCGTGTGCCAGCTGCACAGCCAGGCCGTCGCGCGCCTGCGCGCGCGGTTGCGCGAACAGGCGTGGGTCGGCGCGGAGAACTGACCCTTTCACGGCAGCCTACGCGCGCCGACGCGGCGCGCGGCGCGCATTTCCCGCGCCGATTTGCTACAATCCCTCCCGTTTTCCGAGGAGCGTTGCGACGGACCATCCTGCGTCCGCCAGGCTCGGAAAGCTTCACCAAGCAGCCGTGCGGCGATATTTGCACCGGCCCCGCTTCCTGAACGGCGCTCACGTCACCAATTTCTAGAACTTTTTTAGAAAGGAGGGCGTGATGAACGCCATTATCGATTCCCAGGCTTCCAAGGATTACATCGTCGCCGACATGGCGCTTGCCGGCTGGGGCCGCAAGGAACTGAACATCGCCGAGACCGAAATGCCGGGCCTCGTGCAGATCCGCGACGAATACAAGGCGCAGCAGCCGCTGAAGGGCGCGCGCATCGCCGGTTCGCTGCACATGACGATCCAGACCGGCGTGCTGATCGAGACGCTGAAGGCGCTCGGCGCGGACGTGCGCTGGGCGTCGTGCAACATCTTCTCGACGCAGGACCATGCCGCGGCCGCGATCGTCGAAGCCGGCACGCCGGTGTTCGCGTTCAAGGGCGAGTCGCTCGACGAATACTGGGAGTTCTCGCACCGCATCTTCGAATGGCCGAACGGCGAATTCGCGAACATGATCCTGGACGACGGCGGCGACGCAACGCTGCTGCTGATCCTCGGCTCGAAGGCCGAGAAGGACCGTTCGGTGATCGCGAAGCCGACCAACGAGGAAGAAGTCGCGCTGTACAAGTCGATCGCGAAGCACCTCGACGCGGACCCGACCTGGTACTCGACGCGCCTCGCGCACATCAAGGGCGTGACCGAGGAAACCACGACCGGCGTGCACCGCCTGTACCAGATGGAAAAGGACGGCCGCCTGCCGTTCCCGGCGTTCAACGTGAACGACTCGGTCACGAAGTCGAAGTTCGACAACCTGTACGGCTGCCGCGAATCGCTCGTCGACGGCATCAAGCGCGCGACCGACGTGATGATCGCGGGCAAGGTCGCGGTCGTCGCGGGCTACGGCGACGTGGGCAAGGGCTGCGCGCAGTCGCTGCGCGGCCTGGGCGCGACCGTGTGGGTCACCGAAATCGACCCGATCTGCGCGCTGCAGGCGGCGATGGAGGGCTACCGCGTCGTGACGATGGAATACGCGGCCGACAAGGCCGACATCTTCGTGACGGCGACCGGCAACTACCACGTGATCAACCACGATCACATGAAGGCGATGCGCCACAACGCGATCGTCTGCAACATCGGCCACTTCGACTCGGAAATCGACGTCGCGTCGACCCGCCAGTACCAGTGGGAAAACATCAAGCCGCAGGTCGACCACATCATCTTCCCGGACGGCAAGCGCGTGATCCTGCTGGCCGAAGGCCGCCTCGTGAACCTCGGCTGCGCGACCGGCCACCCGTCGTTCGTGATGTCGAACTCGTTCGCGAACCAGACGCTCGCGCAGATCGAGCTGTTCGTGCGCGGCAACGAGTACGAGAACAAGGTGTACGTGCTGCCGAAGCACCTCGATGAAAAGGTCGCGCGCCTGCACCTCGCGCGCATCGGCGCGAACCTGTCCGTGCTGTCGGACGAGCAGGCTGCGTACATCGGCGTGCAGAAGGACGGCCCGTTCAAGCCGAACCACTACCGCTACTGATGCGCCGCCGCCGCCGTGCCGCGGGCGTCCCGCATCGGGCGGGCGCGGTACGGCGGCACGGTGCCGGATCGCCGGCCGCCGCGTCATGTCCGCCGCTGCACGGGCACGCGCGGCGGCCGGCGGCGGTCACCGAGCATTGACCGACCAGATCGACAACCGAACCGGAGCCCTCCATGAGCGTCATCCTCACCTGGGTCATCAACGCCCTCGCGCTGCTGATCATCACGTACCTCGTGCCGTCGATCCACATCAAGAGCTTCGGCACCGCGCTGATCATCGCGGTCGTGCTCGGCCTGATCAACACGGTGATCCGGCCGGTGCTGATCCTGCTGACGCTGCCCGTCACGATCGTCACGCTCGGGGTGTTCATCCTCGTCGTGAACGCGCTGTGCTTCTGGTTCGCGTCGTCGCTGCTGAAGGGGTTCGAGGTGTCGGGTTTCTGGTCGGCGTTCTTCGGTTCGATCCTGTACAGCATCGTGTCGTGGCTGCTGTCCGCGCTGATCTTCGGGCAGCGCGACATCGGCTGACGGCCGGGCTCACTCTTGCGAATCATGAAACCGATCGAACTCTCGTTTGAATTCTTCCCGCCGAAGACGGCGGAGGGCGTCGAGAAGCTGCGCGCGACGCGTGCGCAGCTGCTGCCGCTGAAGCCGAAATTCGTCTCCGTGACGTTCGGCGCCGGCGGCTCGACGCAGCAGGGCACGCTCGATACCGTGCTCGACATGCAGAAGGACGGCCTCGAGGCCGCGCCGCACCTGTCGTGCATCGGCTCGTCGCGCGACAACCTGCGCGCGATCCTCGACCAGTACCGGTCGCACGGCATCCGGCATATCGTCGCGCTGCGCGGCGACCTGCCGTCGGGGATGGGCGCGGTCGGCGAGCTGCGCTATGCGTCCGAGCTCGTCAGCTTCATCCGCGCCGAGCATGGCGACTGGTTCCACATCGAAGTCGCCGGCTATCCGGAATACCACCCGCAATCGCGCTCGCCGAAGGCCGATCTCGAGAACTTCGCGCGCAAGGTGAAAGCCGGCGCGAATTCCGCGATCACGCAATACTTCTTCAATGCCGACGCGTATTTCCGCTTCGTCGAGGATGCGCGCAAGCTGGGGGTGGACGTGCCGATCGTGCCGGGCATCATGCCGATCACGAACTTCTCGCAGCTGATGCGCTTCTCGGAAATGTGCGGCGCGGAAGTGCCGCGCTGGGTCGCGCGCCGGCTCGAGAGCTTCGGCGACGATCGCGACGCGATCCGTGCGTTCGGCGCGGACGTCGTCACGAGCCTGTGCCAGCGCCTGATCGACGCGGGCGTGCCGGGCCTGCACTTCTATACGCTGAACGCGGCGGCCGCGACGCGGACGATCTGCGAACGGCTCTCCATGTAAGCGTCATCACGCGCTTGCATGCGTCAAAAGCCCCGCCGGCAAAACCGGCTGGGCTTTTTTTCGCTGCCGGTCGGCCGGTCCGCCCGCCGCGCCGGCGTCAGCGCTGCGCCTGCATCAGCGGCGGGCGCCGGTCGAACCACGGCCGCGCCTGTTCGAGCTGGCGCGCGAGTTTCAGCAGCAACGCATCGTCGGCGTGGCGCGCGACGAACTGCACGCCGATCGGCAGCCCGCGCGCGTTCCACCAGAGCGGCACCGACATCGCCGGCTGGCCCGTCAGGTTGAACAGCTCGGTGCAGCCGGCCCACGCGAACGCCTTCTCCGACGCCTTCGCGAGCATCTCGCGCAGCAGCGGTTTCACCGGCAGCGCGCCGAGCAGCTTCATCTGCGCGGCTTCGAGCGGCGTCGGCTGCAGCTCGCCGATCTTGACCGGCGGCCCCGCGAGCGTCGCGCACAGGATCGCGTCGTAGCGCGACACGAGGCCCGCGACCTGCACGGTGAGCTGGCGCTGCCATTCGAGCACGTCCGGCAGGCGCGCGCGGGCGACGCGCCTGCCGACGACGGCCATCGCCCACGTCGCCGGCTCGAACTCCGCGCGCTTCGGCGTGCGTCCGGTCAGCGCGCGCGCCCCCAGCACCAGCTCCTCGGCGATCGTCGCCCACAGCGTGAGAAAGGTTTCGGCCGCGCGCGCGTAGTCGATGTTCAGCGTCGCCGGTTCGACGTGATGGCCGAGCGATTCGACCAGCGCGGCCGCGTCGTCGAGCGCCGCGCGTGTGTCGCCGGCGAGCGCCGGTGCGAGCATCGGGTCGACGACGAGGCCGATCCGCAGCGGGCCGGGCGGCGCGTCGAGCGCGCCCAGAAAGGTGCCGGGCGCGCCGGGCGGCAGCGTCTGGCCGGTCGTCACGTCGAGCAGCAGCGCACTGTCGCGCACGCTGCGCGACACCGCATGCTGGACGACCAGCTCGCCGTTCGAAGGCAGGTCGACCAGCACCGGATTGCGGCTCGGCTTCAGGCCGAACAGCCCGCAGCACGACGCGGGGATCCGGATCGAGCCGCCGCCGTCGGACGCATGCGCGAGCGGCACGATGCCGGCCGCGACGGCCGCGGCCGCGCCACCGCTCGAGCCGCCGGGCGTGTGATCGACGTCCCAAGGATTGCGGCACGCGCCGAACAGCTCGGGTTCGGTGTACGGCATCTGGCCGATTTCCGACGTGTTGGTCTTGCCGAACACATTGAGCCCGGCCGCGCGGCTGCGCGCGATCAGCGGCGAATCGTCGGCGGGAGCGAAGTAGCGATAGTGCCGGCTGCCCATCGACAGCGGCAGCCCGGCGACCGCCGCGCCCAGATCCTTGACGAGATACGGGACGCCCGCGAACGGCGCGTCGGTGCCGGTGTCGCCGGCCTGCTCGGCCCGCTTGCGCGCGGCGTCGTAGTCCTGCAGCACGATCGCGTTGATCGCGCCGTTCACCGCCTCGGCCTGGCCGATCGCGGCGTCGAGCAGTTCGCGCGGGCTCGCCTTGCGTTCGCGCACGAGCGTGGCGAGGCCGATCGCGTCATGCGCGAGATAGTCCGAGTGCATCGCGGTCACCCCCGTTGTGACTCGTGGCGATGAAAGGAGGATAACGCGGGCCCGGCGCGCCGGACCCGCCGCCGGCGGCCTTTACAGGTGTTCGGCGAGGAACGTCAGCGTGCGGCCGTGCGCGAGCGCCGCGGCGCGCTGGTTGTACGACGCGCGGTCGGTGCAGTTGAAGCCGTGCTCGGCGCCCGGGTACAGGTGGAACGACGCGTTGTGGCGGCCCGCGAACGCGGCCTTCACCTGCTCGACGGCGGCGAGCGGGATCGCGTGGTCGTTCTCCGCGTAGTGGAACAGGATCGGCTGCGTGATCTTGCCGGCGAGGTCGAGCGCATTCTGGATGCCGCCGCCGTAGTAGGCGACCGCCGTATCGATCTTGCCGGCCGCGGCCGCGCGGTACGCGAGCTGGCCGCCGAAGCAGTAGCCGATCGCGGCGACCTTGCCGGCGACTTCGGGCCGCGCGCGCAACGCGTCGGCGGCCGCGCCGATGTCCGCGACCGCGAGGCCGACGTCGGTCTTCTTCATCAATTCGATGCCCTTGTCGCGATCGGCGCCTTCGTAGGTCAGTTCGACGCGCGGCTGCGTGCGCCAGAACACGTCCGGCGCGAGCGCGACGAAGCCGTCGGCCGCGTACTGGTCGGCGACCGCGCGAATGTGCGAGTTCACGCCGAAGATTTCCTGGATGATGATGACGGCGGGGCCCTTGCCGCGCTTGGGCAGCGCGAGATAGCCGCCGAAGCTGTCGTTACCGGTCGGGATGTCGATCCATTGGGCTGTCACGTTTGAACTCCTGGCGAACGGGCGCGCGACATGCGCGCCGTGGATGGAAATAGGGGCGGCCCAGTGTGCCACCAATCCCCGGACGCTGCAGCGCGCGCAAGCGGCGCGCCGGCCGGGTATGCGCGGCTCGAACCCGCGTGCCGAACCCGCTTCTCGCGCAGCGATCGTTTCGATCTCGATTATTCATTTTTCGGCGGCGTGCGGCTTCGATAGAGTCGACGTGTCGGCCTTTACAAAGCGCTTTCGCGCATCGCCCCCGAAGGATTCGCCATGCCAGCCCGTGCATTTTCCACCCCGTTTTCCGAACGCTTCGGCCTGCGCCTGCCGCTCGTGCAGGCGCCGATGGTCGGCGCGACCACGGCCGCGATGGTCGCGGGCGCGTCCAACGCCGGCGCGCTCGGCAGTCTCGGCGCCGGCGCGTTCGAGCCGGACCGTCTCGCGACCGAAGTCGCCGCGATTCGCGCGGCGACTTCGCGTCCGTTCGCCGTGAACCTGTTCGTGTTGCCCGACGCCGCGCCCGACGCGGCGACCGTCGCTCGCGCGCTCGCCGCGATCGATCCGTTGAACGCGACGCTCGGGCTGCCGCCGGGCAGCACGCCCGCGCGTTACGCGCCCGACTTCCGCGCGCAGCTCGACGCGCTCGTCGCGCTGCGCGTGCCGGTCGCGAGTTTCACGTTCGGCGTGCTCGACGCGGCCGACGTCGCGCGCCTGAAGGCTGCCGGCACTTACGTGATCGGCACCGCGACGCACGTCGCCGAAGGGCTCGCGTGGCGGGCGGCTGGCGCCGACGCGCTGTCCGCGCAGGGCGCCGAAGCCGGCGGCCATCGCGGTACCTTCATCGGCCCGGCCGACGATGCGCTGATCGGCACGCTCGCGCTGGTGCCGCAGCTCGTCGATGCGACCGGGCTGCCCGTGCTCGCCGCGGGCGGCATCATGGACGGCCGCGGGATCGCCGCCGCGCTCGCGCTCGGCGCGCAGGGCGCGCAGCTCGGCACCGCGTTCCTGACGTGTGCGGAAAGCGCGATCGCGGCGGACTGGAAGGCGCGGCTGCTCGCGAGCGCCGATACGTCGACGCAGGTCACGCGCGCGATCACCGGCCGCCATGCGCGTGGCTTGCGCAATGCGCTGATGATGCGGCTCGGCGAACGCGTGGCCGATGCCGCGCCGTATCCGGTGCAGAACGCGCTGACCCAGCCGCTGCGCCAGGCCGCCGCGCGCGCGAATGACGGCGACTACCTGTCGCTGTGGGCCGGGCAGGGCGCGCCGCTCGCCAGGCGGCGCGGCGCAGCGCTGACGACGTCGCAGCTCGTCGACGCGCTCGACGCCGAATGGCGCGCGGTGCCTGCGTAAACGATTTGACGGCCGCCGGAGCGGCTCGCGTCGGCACACGAAACGCGCGCGTTGTCACGCGCGTTTCATTCAATGATCCCGCGCACAAAATACCGAATCGAAATGACACGGGAATGCTTTAAATCAACCTTTCGCCAGGCCGCGTGGAACTAGCGGAAACCCTTATCCGGCGGGGCTTGCGGCGACATTCGAGCAGTCATTCCAAAGCGCCCGTATCGGTAGTGTTACCACTACCCCAAAAAAGTCCCACAAATTAATTTGATCACCTACACTTGCGCGCAAGTACGGGCGGGCGGCTGCTAAAAGCGGTTGCTTCCCACGTGCTTGAGGCCAAGTGCATGAACGATGCAACCGGCGAATCGTCCAGTGAATGCAAACACAGGGATGGCAGCGGGGCACCGGGCGATGGCGTTTATTGGGACCGAAACTGGAGACTTACATGAATATCAAGATGCAAAAGCTGTTGCCTATCACCGCAGCGGCGATGCTGTGCGTTGCAGCGGCAAGCAACGCGGCCGCCGATCAAGTCGTCAAGATCGGCCACGTCGCGCCCTTGACGGGCGGTATTGCACACCTGGGCAAGGACAACGAAAACGGTGCACGTCTCGCAGTCGAGGAGATCAACGCCAAGGGTCTCACGATCGGCGGCCAGAAAATCACGCTGCAACTCGACGCGCAGGATGACGCGGCCGACCCGCGCCAGGCCACGCAGGTTGCGCAGAAGCTCGTCGACGACAAGGTCGTCGCGGTGGTCGGCCACCTGAACTCGGGCACGTCGATCCCGGCCTCGAAGATCTACAGCGATTCGGGCATCGTGCAGATCTCGCCGTCGGCGACCAACCCGGCGTACACGCAGCAAGGCTTCAAGACCACGTATCGCGTGGTGGCGACCGATGCGCAGCAGGGCCCGGCACTCGCGAACTACGCGCACTCGAAGGGCATCAAGAGCGTTGCGGTGGTCGACGATTCGACCGCCTACGGCCAGGGTCTCGCGAACGAGTTCGAGAAGAAGGCGAAGGCGCTCGGCCTGAAGGTGATGTCGCACGACGCGACCAACGACAAGGCGGTCGACTTCCGCGCGATTCTGACCAAGATCAAGGGCGAGAATCCGGACGCGATCATGTACGGCGGCATGGACGCCACCGGCGGCCCGTTCGCGAAACAGGCGAAGCAGCTCGGCCTGCGCGCGAAGATCCTCGCGGGCGACGGCGTGTGCACGGAGAAGCTGGCCGACCTGGCCGGCGACGCGACCGACAACGTCGTGTGCTCGGAAGCCGGTGCTTCGCTCGAGAAGATGGCGGGCGGCGCGGCGTTCAAGGCGAAGTACGAGAAGCGCTTCGGCCAGCCGATCCAGATCTACGCACCGTTCACGTACGACGCCGTGTACATCATCGTCGATGCGATGAAGCGCTCGAACTCGACGGATCCGGCGAAGATTCTCGCTGCGATGCCGGCGACGAACTACTCGGGCGTGATCGGCACGACGACCTTCGACTCGAAGGGCGACCTGCAGCACGGCGTGATCTCGCTGTACAACTACAAGAGCGGCAAGAAGACGCTGCTCGACGAAGTGAAGATGTAAGCTGAACAGCGGTCGACAGAAGGGGTGAAAGCGCGCCTGCGGCAACGCAGGCGCGCTTTCTTTTTGGCGCGCCCGCCGCGCGGTCAGATCTTCAGGTGTGCGAGGACCTTCGGCGCGACCGCGGCGACGAGCGCCGCGCACAGCGCGACGACCGCCAGCCCGATGGTCAGGTTCGCCGTCTGCGCGACCGCGCCGATCACGACCGGACCGAACAGCAGTCCGAAATACGCGAGCCCGGCCACGTGCGCGAGGCCTTCGGCCGCGTGGATGCCTTTCACGCGCGCGGCGGCGGCGAACAGCACGGGCATCATGTTCGCGAGGCCGAGGCCCATCAGCGTGAAGCCCGTCAGCACGGCGATCGGGTTCGGCAGCAGCAGTGCGCCGATCATCCCGGCGCACGCGAGCGACGCGCTCGCGAACACGAGCTGCGGCGCGCCGAAGCGCGCGCGCACCGCGTCGCCGGCGAAACGCGCGACCGCCATCCCGCCGGAGAACGCCGCATACGCGGCGCTCGCGAGCGCGGGGCTCGCCGCGACGACGTCGCGCATGTAGACGGTCGCCCAGTCGTACATCGCGCCTTCGGCGATCAGTGCGATCAGCGCGATGCCGCCGAGCATCCACAGCGCGGGCGAGCGCCAGCGGTTGCCGCCGCCGTGCGCGTGTTCGTGATGCGGCACGTGGGGCAGCACGGCCGGGCTCGCGGCGAGCAGCACCGCGGCGCTGACGGCCGCCGCGAGCGCGAGATGCACGGCCGGCGCCATGCCGGCCGACAGCAGCGCGCCGCCGGCCGCCGCCCCCGACATCCCGCCGATGCTGAACATCCCGTGCAGCGACGACATGATCGGCTTGCCGAGCGCGATCTCGACCGCGCTCGCCTCGGCATTCATCGCGACGTCGAGCGTCGCCATCGAGAAGCCGAACAGCGCGAGCACGACGAGCAGCATCCAGTAATCGGGGACCACGAGGATCAGCGCCGCGCAGGCGGACATCACGAGCCCGCCCGCGAGGCACGCGGTGCGCGAGCCGACGCGCGCGATCCAGCGCGCGATCGTCAGCATCGCGGCGATCGAGCCACCCGCGACCGCGAACAGCGCGATCGACAGCAGCCCCGGGCTCAACGCGAACTTGTCGCGCACGGTCGGCACGTGCACGCCCCACGACGCGTACATCATGCCGGCGACGAAGAACAGCGCCATCGTGGCCGTGCGTGCGCGCTGGCGGACCGGCAACGCCAGCACGCGATGCGCGTCGGGCGGCGCGGAAAAGTCGGACGAGGATCGGGAGGAGGATTCGGACACGGAACGCTCTTGAATGGACGATGCGCGGGCGCGTCGCGCCCGTCGGATTCGTCCGATTCTATCGAACCGTTTACGGTCTTGCCGGCGCGCTGGCCGTGCCGCCGGTCGTGATCGGCGTGCACTTCGCCTTCACGCGGCGCGTCGGCCGTTCGGCCGATGCCCGGCAAGCCGCCGCCGCGGGTAACATCGATGCGCAGGCGGCGTGCCCGGCGCGTTCCGGCGCGGCCCGCCTTCGCCACCCTTGCCACCAGGCCTTCCGATCGCAGGAGTCACCGTGAACATCGATCCCGTCCTTGCCCTGCACCTGCTGCATCGCTGCGCGCTCGGCACGCTCGCGACCCACGCGCGCGACCCGCAAGGCTTTCCCTATCCGACGGTCGTGCCGTTCGCACCCGATGCGGATCATCGGCCCGTGATTCTCGTGAGCGGCCTCGCCGAGCACACACGCAACCTCGCCGCCGATCCGCGCGCGGGCTTCCTGATCGTCGACGCGCCGGACGGCGACGTGCTGAACGCCGAGCGCGCGACGCTGCTCGGCCGCTTCGTGCCGCTCGGCGACGCGCCGCATGTCGCCGCACGCTACCTGCGCTACGAACCCGACGCCGCGCGCTATCTCGCGCTCGGCGATTTCACGTTCTGGGCGCTCGAGATCGAGCGGCTGCGCTATATCGGCGGATTCGGCCGGATGGGCTGGGTGGACGGCACCGGCCTCGATGCGCTGCCGCCGCTCGGGTTCGACGACGAACGGGCGCTGTGGGACGCATACGACTCGAGCGCTGCGCGCCGCGCCGGGCTCGACCTGCTCGGCGTCGACCGTCACGGCGCCGACTGGCGCTGCGACGGCCGCCGGGTGCGCACGCCGTTCGACCCGGTGCCCGGCGATGCCGGCGCACTGCGCGAGCGGTTGATGGCCTGCGCGCGGGATGTGACGTGAGGCCGCGGATTCAGCTTTGTCTGTTTAGCGTCACGCGCCGTACGATTTTCGCAAACATGTCGCCGGATGAAAGCTTTGATTTTTCCGAATGCGGGTAATTGCGTATGTTGATAGACCTATTTCCGGATCGGTAATGTCCTAATCTCTATGCAAGCGCGTAAAAATTTGAGAAAAGGCCGTGGCCGGTCAAAATGACATGCGTGAATTACAATTGGTCTCGGGATTTTCGTGAATCCTGCTTCTATCAAATCTTTTTTGTGCTAATCTCTGCCTTCAAAATCCGAGGCACAAATATTTCATGAATGGTGAGCCGGCAGCAGATCGGCGCCATTGGTCATATCGAAAGGGAAACTATGTCTTCTTACAAGGACCTGCTGGCCCAGCGGGAGAAGCTGGAGAAGCAAATCGAAGAAGCGAAGTCGCGCGAATACGCCGAAGTACTGAATGACGTGAAGCAGAAAATTGCCGACTACGGCTTTTCGCTCGCCGAACTCGGCCTCAGCCGCGCGAAGGCAGGCAAGGTCGGTCGTCCGCGCGCAGGCGTGGCAGCGAAGTACCGCGATCCGGAAACGGGCGCGACGTGGTCGGGCCGTGGCAAGCCGCCGCGCTGGATCGCCGGCAAGGACCGCGAACAGTTCTCGATTTAAACGACTGTTTAAATCATTGCCTCGAAAAGAGCCGCGTATCCGTGCAGGAGCGCGGCTTTTTTGTATCGTGGGATCGGAATGTATGCGTTCTGTCATGAAAATGTCAGAAACGGCGCGTGAATGAAAATGCGACCCGTTCGCATAAGCGGTTGATTTAAATGGAAAATTTGGGGTTATCGGAATGCCCCGCGAGGGTCGTTTGGTAGAATTACGTGTCCCAACCGATATCTCGTATTTCATGTCCACGTTTTCCGACGACGCACAAAGCGCAGATAAGCACGCGGTCGCGCGCAAGAGCACCCTCGTCAGTATCGTGCTGAATGTGGTGCTTGCGACGTTTCAGATCGTCGTCGGCGTGGTTGCGCATTCGCAGGCATTGATTGCCGATGGTATCCATTCGATTTCCGATTTGATCTCGGATTTTGTCGTACTGGTTGCGAATCGCCATAGTGGCGCATCGCCGGATGCCGATCACAATTACGGACACAGCCGCTACGAGACCGTCGCGTCGCTGTTTCTCGGCGCGATCCTGATCGCGGTCGGCATCGGCATGCTCTGGCGCGCCGGCAACCGTCTCGTGAATCTCGAAAACATCCCGGCCGTCCATTTTTCCGCGCTGATCGTCGCGCTCACGGTGCTCGTGTCGAAAGAGGCGCTGTTCCGCTACATGCTGCGCGAGGCGCGGCGCGTGCGTTCGGCGATGCTCGTCGCGAACGCATGGCATGCGCGCTCGGACGCCGCATCGTCGCTCGTCGTCGCGATCGGCATCGTCGGCAGTCTCGCCGGCGTGCGGCTGCTCGACCCGATCGCCGCCGCGATCGTCGGCTTCATGGTCGCGCGCATGGGCTGGACGTTCGGCTATGACGCGCTGCAGGACCTGTCGGATCGCGCACTCGACACTACCGACACGGCCGAGATCCGCGCGCTGCTCGCCGCGACGCCGGGCGTGCGCGACGTGCACGACCTGCGCACGCGCAAGATGGGCGATGCGGCGCTCGTCGACGCGCACATCCTCGTCGATCCGATGATCTCCGTCTCCGAAGGGCATTACATCGCGGAAACCGCACGAGCGCGCGTGCTGCGCGACCCGCGCGTGCTCGACGCGCTGATCCACGTCGACCCCGAGAACGATGTGGCGCGCCGTCCGGCGCTCGCGCTGCCGCCGCGCGCCGAGATCGCGGCGCGGCTCGAGGCCGCGCTCGCGCAGCGCGGGCTGCATCCGGCCGCGATCAACCTGCACTACCTGAGTACGGGGCTCGAGATCGACGTGACGCTCGACGCAGGCGCGGGCGATACCGACGCGGCGCTGGCCGGCCGGCTCGATGTCGACGCGCTGAAGCGCCAGTTCGGCGCGCGCCGGATCGGCTTCACGCGCGGGCTGCCGGCGCAGGCGTGAGCGGCGCCCGCGACTGCGGGCCGCGCGTTACAGCGGCAGTTGCGTGTCGAACTTGATTTCGCGCAGCACGACGCTCGTGCGCACCTGCGACACGGCCGGGATCTTGAAGATCCGTTCGTGCAGGAAGACGTCGTAGGCCTTGATGTCGGGGGCGACGATCTTGAGGATGTAATCGGCTTCGCCCGTCGTGCTGTAGCACTCGGTGACTTCCGGGCAGGTCGCGATCTCGCGCTCGAACTGTTCGACGCCGCCTTCGTTGTGGCGGGTCAGGTGCACGTGCGCGAGCGCACAGACGTGCAGGCCGAGCTTCTCGCGATCGAGCAGCGCGGTGTAGCGCTGGATCACGCCGGACTGTTCCATGTCCTTGATGCGGCGCCAGCACGGCGTACTCGACAGGCCGACCTGGTCGGAGATTTCCTGCACGGAACGGCGCGCGTCGAGCTGCAACAGGCGAAGGATTTTTTGCGAAAAGGAATCGAGCGTCACCTGCGCCTCCATGCGGCAGCTACAACACGCTGAATGTTAGAGGCCCGGGAAAGGAAAGGCAATCTGGCGGCGCGCCGTTGAGCGAGATTCGCTAATTTGCCCGCGGATCCGTTGGGTTTTGTCCCGCTCCCGCCTGTTCCGACCGGTCGGTGTCGGCCACCGCGAGGCCCGCGAGCGCGGCTTGCTGGCGGCGCAGGTCGGCGAGCATGTTGCAGAACAGCGCGCCTTGCTCGATCGCATCGTCGAGCGCGACGTGCGTGTGCGGATGATCGTCGAACCAGTGTTTCGGAAAGCGCGGCTTGATCGCCTTGCGGTACGGCAGGCCCGTCATCGCGAACGCGAGCGTCTTGATGTCGAGCGCCGACCACGAGAACGGGCAGCGTCCGGCGAAGTGCATCATGTACCAGAACATGAACGTGAAATCGAAGCCGGCCGGCATCGCGACGAACACCGGCTTGCCGGGCAGCGCCTCGACCCATTCGACGTACGCGACGAGCGCGGCCGCCGGCGCCTGCAGGTCGCGCCGACACGCGGCCCACGCTTGCGGCTCCGTCTTCCACCACGCTTCCTGCACCGGATGGGCCTGCGCGCCGGGCAGCGTCTCGAGGTTCGCGGAGAACGTCGCGATCAGCTGCTTGTCCTCCGTATAGGCGGCCGACGCGAAGCTCAGCATCGAGTGCGGGCCGGGAATCGGCCCGTCGGCCTCGACGTCGGTGCTGACGTAGATTTCGGGGATGGCGGTCTGGTTCATCCGAACACCTTGTCGGACACGAACGGATTCGTGCGGCGCTCGTCGCCGAAGGTCGACACCGGGCCGTGGCCCGGCACGAACGTGACGTCGTCGCCCAGCGGCCACAGCTTCTCCTTGATCGAGCGCACGAGGTCCGCGTGGTTGCCGCGCGGGAAATCGGTGCGGCCGATCGAGCCGGCGAACAGCACGTCGCCGACGATCGCGACGCGATGCGCGCGGCTGAAGAACACGACGTGGCCGGGCGTGTGGCCGGGGCAGTGATAGACCTCGAGCGTCTCGTCGCCGAACTGCACGGTGTCGCCGTCGTTCAGCCAGTGGTCCGGCTCGAACGTTTCGGCGGCCGGGAAGCCGAAGCGCTGGCTCTGCATCGGCAGTTGCTCGATCCAGAAGCGCTCGTCTTCCTGTGGTCCCACGATCGGCACGCCGTAGTGCGTCGCGAGTGCCTTCGCGCCCGCGCAGTGATCGACGTGGCCATGCGTGAGCAGCACCTTCTCGACCTGCACGTTCTGCCGCGCGATCTCCTGTTCGATCCGTTCGAGATCGCCGCCCGGATCGACGACGGCGGCGCGGCCGGTCTTTTCGCAGACGAGCAGCGAGCAGTTCTGCTGGAACGGCGTGACCGGAATGAGCGTGACTTTCATGGAGGCACCGCGGCGGCTAAAAGGAGCGATTGTACCGGTCGCGCGCGCGGCACGCCGGCCCTGCGGTGCGGTGTCGGACGCCGCTCGTGCGGGCAATCCCGGAGCATCCCGATTGTTACAGCCATAGCGAGAATCAATGGTCCGGACGGGGGCCTTTTCGAGACAGGCTTTTGGTTTATGTATAATGCGCCCCATTGCGCGTGAATTTCACGCAATTCGCTGGTGTTTCGACCCCGTTAAACGGGGTGTCGGATTCACCGTCAAGCATCGACCGCCGGGGAGTCCGGCGGTGTATCCAGCACCGAGCATTCGGTGCTCACGTCTTGTCCGGCCGGGTGCTGCGCGCCCGTCTGCGGCCCTGCTGCCGCGCCGCCGGATGAGGCCTGTGCCGCCGTTCCTGTGCGTTGGCTGTACGCGACGCGCGCGAACCTGAAAGCCATGTTCGATGGCGGCATGTGGGGTCTGGTCAGGCTGCCGGGGACAGGTTGCGCCAGACGTGAAAACTAATCAGGACGGTTGCGGCAGAGACGAAAGCCGCGCCCATGCTAGCCGCCTGCTCGCGTAGCCGAGCGGGGCGTGCACGCATTTGCCGTCCGGGCCGCATATCTGCGTTGTTCAGCAGCGTTGTACTGGTGCGGCCCGAACCAGAAGGCGACACGTCGATGAATTTTCGATTTCCGACTCGATTCGGGACCATTGCTTTATTTTTTGCGCTGACGGGCTGTGCGGTGCCATCCAGCCAGACCACCGGCAGCGCCAACCAGAAGAACGCGGTCAACAAGACGGCCGCGGCCGCGAAAGCGGATGACGACAAGCAGCAACTGAATTTCGATTCCGCGCTGGCATCGATGCCGGCTGCCGACAGCAAGGACGCGAAGAAGTCGTCGCTGGCGGATGCCGAGCCGATCGACGGCAAGGATGTGTCCGAGTTCCGCCAGACGGGCCGGGCATCGTGGTATGGCCGGGATTTCCACGGCCGCCGCACCGCGAACGGCGAGCGCTTCAACATGAACGCGCTGACCGCCGCGCATCGTACGCTGCCGCTGTCGTCGTACATCAGGGTGACGAACGCGTCGACCGGCAAGTGGGTCGTCGTGAAGGTCAACGATCGCGGGCCGTACAAGCGCGGCCGCGTGCTCGACCTGTCGTATGCCGCTGCCCGGATGATCGGCCTCGTGCACGCCGGCACGGGCCGTGTGAAGATCGAAGGGCTGTCGCCGCAGGAAGCGCGCGAGGCACGCGACGAAATGTTGGCGTCGGTCTCGGCGAGGTAACGCGGCGGTTCGTCCGCCTACGCAAAAGGGCTGCCTTCGGGCAGCCCTTTTGCATTTCCGCGTGCCGGGAGGCAGAGGCCGTCCGTGCTCGCGCGTCAGCCTTCCTTCAGCACCAGCGCGCGCGCATACAGCGCGTTGCGCGACGCGCCCGTCAACGCGGCCGCGAGCTTCGCCGCGCTCTTCACCGGCACTTCTTCCAGCAGCAGCTTGAGCAGCGCGTCGTGCGCGGTGTCGTCGGCTTCGCCGCCGTCGGCCGGCGCGCCCTCCACGACCAGCACGAACTCGCCGCGCTGCCGGTTCGCATCGCCGTCGAGCCAGCTCTGTCCTTCGGCCAGGGTGCCCTGGAACAGCTGCTCGTGTAGCTTGGTGAGCTCGCGCGCAATCAGCAGCCGGCGCGCGGGGCCGAACACGTCGGCGAGGGCGGCGACGGTGTCCGCGATCCGGTGCGGCGCTTCGTAGAAGACCAGCGCGTACGGGTGCTGCACGAGCGCCTGCAGCGCGCTCGCACGCTGCTTCGCCTTCGGCGGCAGGAAGCCCGCGAACGTGAACGTGCCGGCCCAGTCGCCCGCCACGCTCAGCGCGGTCACGGCCGCGCTCGCGCCCGGCAGCGGAATCACCGCGAAGCCGGCCGCGCGCACGGCGTCGACGAGCCGCGCGCCGGGGTCCGAAATGCCGGGCGTGCCGGCGTCCGACACGTACGCGACGCGTTCGCCGGCGCGCAGCAGCTCGATCACGCGCAGCGCGGCTTCGCGTTCGTTGTGCTCGTGCACGGCGACGAGCGGCTTCGAGATCCCGTAGCGGGCCAGCAGCTGGCCCGTGTTGCGGGTGTCTTCGGCCGCGATGCGGTCGGCGAGGCCGAGCACGTGCAGCGCGCGCAGCGTGATGTCGGCGGTGTTGCCGATCGGCGTCGCGACCACGTAGAGCGCGGCGTCCGGGTAGTGCTGTGTTTGCGCGAGTTCGAGGAGGGCAGTCATGGCAGGCAATGCGCGCAATCGCGGCGCAAGCGGAACAAGGACGGCATTGTGCCACGCGGCGCCTGCCGCGCCGGGCGGCGAGCGCGGTTTGCCGCGCGGCGGCGGCAATTTTTCCGGCACGACGCGATCCAGGTCGGTCGGCGCGACGTTCGAGCAGCGCGCGCGGCAGTTCCTGGAGCGCCGCGGTCTCGCGTTCGTCGCGGCGAACGTGACGATGCGCGGCGGCGAACTCGACCTCGTGATGCGCACGCCCGACGGCACGCTCGTGTTCGTCGAGGTGCGCGCGCGGCGCAGCACGCGGCACGGCGGCGCGGCCGCGAGCATCGGCTGGCGCAAGCGGCGGCGTCTGGTCGCGGCCGCGCTTCATTTCTGGGTACGGCATGGCGCGGGTGCCGCGTGCCGTTTCGACGTCGTCGCGTTCGAGGCCGGCCGGCTCGAGTGGCTGCGCGATGCATTTCGTGCCGACGATGCGTAGCCGCGAGCTGTGACGAGATGTAAAGAGTTCTCGTCATACCCCCGGAGAGGGTGCCGGAGTGCGGTAAACTCGCCGCACCCATGACGTTGCGCGCGGTGTGCCCACGCGCCCAGTTCACCAGGAATCGATGTCAGTCGAACGTATTCAGCAACATTTCCGTGACAGCGCCGCGCTACACGCCGAAGCGGCCGACGCGCTGTCGCTGCCGATCGCAGCCGCGGTCGATGCGATGTTCGCCGCGCTGGCGAACGGCAACAAGATCGTCGCGTGCGGCGACGGCCCGTCGGCTGCCGCCGCGCACTACCTCGCCGTGTCGCTCGTCGGCGGCTTCGAGCGCGAGCGTCCGGGCCTGCCCGCGATCGCGCTGGCCACCGATGCGTCGCAGGGCGGCCTCATGGGGGCATCCGCCGCCGACCAGCTGTTCGCGCAGCAGGTGCGCGTGCTCGGGCAGACCGGCGACATCCTGCTGGTGCTCGACGCGAGCGGCGCGTCGCCGCGCGTGCTGGCCGCGATCGACGAGGCGCACGAGCGCGAGATGACCGTCGTCGCGCTGACGGGGGGCGACGGCCAAGCCGTCGCGGCCGCGCTGTCCGATACCGATATTCCGATCAGCGTGCCCGCCTCGCGCGCGGCGCGCGTCCATGAAGTCCATCTGCTGACCATCCACTGCCTGTGCGACGGCATCGACGCGATGCTGCTGGGTGAGGATTGAACGAAGGAGAGCCGTCGATGAACCAAAGCCGCGTCAAACAGACGCTCGTCAGAACCACGTTGCTCGCCGCGCTGACGGCGGGCCTCGCGATGTCGCTGCAGGGTTGCGTGCTCGGCGTGCTGGGTGCGGCGGCCGGCGGCGGCGCGCTGATCGCGACCGATCGCCGCACGCTCGGCGCGCAGACCGAGGATCGCGAGATCCAGGTCAAGTCGCTCACGCAGATCAACAACGGGCTGCCGGACCAGTCGCACGTGAACGTGACGGTGTTCAACCGCCGCGTGCTGCTGACGGGCGAAGTGCCGAACGACGCATCGAAGCAGCGCGCTGAGGAAATCGTGCGCGGCATCAACAACGTGAACGGCATCGTCAACGAGCTGTCGGTCGAGCCGGCATCGTCGCTGTCGTCGCGCGCGAACGACTCGTATCTCGAAGGACGCGTGAAGTCCGAGTTCATCGCGACGAAGGGGCTGTCGGCGAACTACTACAAGGTCGTCAGCGAGCGCGGCAACATCTATCTGATGGGCCTCGTGACGGTCGACGAAGGCAATCGCGGCGCGGATGCGGCGAGCCAGGTGCCGGGCGTCGAGAAGGTCGTGAAGGTGTTCCAGTACATCCAGCCGCAGGACGCGCAGGCATTGCAGGCCGCGTCGCCGAGCGGGGCATCCGGCGCGCAGCCCGCCGCCGCGCCCGCGGATGCCGCGACGGTCGGTGCCGTGCCCGATGCGTCGGTCCAGTCCACGCCGCTGCAACCGCCGGCGCCGATCTCGAATTCGTCGAGCGTGCATCCGGGTAACCCGAAGGCCACGCCGCAATGAAGTCGACGCAGATGAAGTTGAAGCAATGGATGGTGCAGGGCGCCGCGGCGGCCGCGCTCGCGGCCGGCGCGCTCGGCACGGCGCATGCGGACGTCGGCGACGGCCTGAAGGTCGCGCGCGGCAATGCCTGCATGGGCTGCCACGCAGTGGACCGCAAGCTCGTCGGTCCGTCGTTCAAGGACATCGCCGCGCGCTACAAGTCCGATCCGCAGGCCGTCGCGAAGCTGTCGAAGAAGGTGAAGGACGGCGGCTCCGGCGTGTGGGGCGCGATTCCGATGCCGGCACACCCGCGCATGAGCGACGCGGATCTGCGCTCCGTGGTCGAATGGGTGCTGGCCGGCGCGCCGTCGAAGTGACGCGTCGGGGTGACGGAACCCCTATTGCCAAGCGCGGAAATGCATGTGTATGATGGTTGTCTGTTGGGGCGGTAGCTCAGCTGGGAGAGCGTCGCGTTCGCAATGCGAAGGTCGGGAGTTCGATCCTCCTCCGCTCCACCAACGGATTCCGAAGGGCCCGGTCGCAAGACCGGGCCCTTTTGTTTTTCCGCGTGTCCCGCTCCGCCGCCGTCACCCCCGCCCGAAACTCGGCCGCTTCGGATCGTACGTCCAGCCCGGCACCAGATACCGCATCGCCATCGCATCGTCGCGCGCCGTGCCGCCGACCTCGCGATACAGCGCATGCGCGGCCTCGACCTCCGCCATGTCGAGCTCGATCCCGAGCCCCGGCCGCTCCGGCACGGCCACCTGGCCGCCGACGATCTCGAGCGGCTCGCGCGTGAGCCGTGCGTCGCCTTCCTGCCAGATCCAGTGCGTGTCGATCGCGGTGATCGTGCCGGGCGCCGCCGCGGCCGCATGCGTGAACATCGCCAGCGACACGTCGAAGTGGTTGTTCGAGTGCGAACCCCACGTGAGCCCCCAGTCGCGGCACAGCTGCGCGAGCCGCACCGAGCCCTGCATCGTCCAGAAGTGCGGATCGGCGAGCGGGATGTCGACCGCCTGCAGCCGCACCGCATGATCCATCTGCCGCCAGTCGGTCGCGATCATGTTGGTCGCGGTCGGAATGCCGGTCGCGCGCCGGAACTCGGCCATCACCTCGCGGCCCGAATAACCGGCTTCCGGCCCGCACGGGTCCTCCGCGTACGCGAGCAGATGACCTTGCCCGCGACACAGCGCGACCGCTTCGTCGAGCGACCACGCGCCGTTCGGGTCGAGCGTCGCGCGCGCGTCGGGAAAGCGCGCCTTGATCGCCGCGATCGCTTCCATTTCGTCCGCGCCGGCCATCACGCCGCCCTTCAGCTTGAAATCGGCGAAGCCGTAGCGCTCGACCGCGGCCTCGGCCTGCCGCGCGATCGCGGCCGGCGTGAGCGCGGCTTCGTTGCGCAGCCGGAACCACGGATCGGCGGCGTGCGTCTCGTCGCGATACGGCAGGTCGGTGCGGTGCCGCTCGCCGATGTAGAACAGGTACGCGAGCATCGGCACCGCGTCGCGCTGCTGGCCTTCGCCGAGCAGCGCCGCGACCGGCACGTCGAGATGCTGGCCGAGCAGGTCCAGCAGCGCTGCCTCGATCGCGGTGATCACGTTGTCGAGCCGCAGGTTGATCTCGTGCGGCTGGCGCAGCACGGCCGCCTCGCCGGCCGACGTCACCTCGTGCCGGATCGTCCGGCCGGCCGTCGCACCGGCGCCGGACAACGCCGCGCGCACCGCGTTGAGCGTCGCCTGGTAACGCCCGATCGACTGGCCGACCACGAGGCCGGTCATCCGCTCGAGCGCCTGGCGGATGCCTTCGCCGCCGGGCACTTCGCCGACGCCCGTGTGGCCGCTGCTGTCGTCGAGGATCACGAGGTTGCGCGTGAAATACGGTGCGTGCGCGCCGCACAGGTTCAGCAGCATGCTGTCGCGGCCGGCGACGGGGATCACCTGCATGCGCGTGACGCGCGGCGTGCCGGCACGGCGGGATTCGGACATCGGTTCGCTCCTGGTTCCGGTGATGCACGGGCCGCCGGACCCGCCGGCGCGGCCCGCGCCGTTCAGTTCAGCTCGACGCGGCGGATCTCGCCGACGACGAACAGGTAGCAGATCACGGCGACCAGCGCGTGCGCGACGACGTACACCAGCGCGCCGTTGAACGAGCCGCTGCGGTCGACGATATAGCCGATCGCGATCGGCGTGGTGATGCTGGAAAGATTGCCGCACGTGTTGAGCAGCGCGCCGCTCAGGCCGGCGATCTGGCGCGGCGCGGTGTCGGCGTTGACGGCCCAGCCGAGCGCGCCGAGCCCCTTGCCGAAGAACGACAGCGCCATGAACAGCACGACCAGCACGTGCGAGTCGGTGTAGTTGCAGACGATCATCGACATCGACAGCAGCATGCCGATCACGATCGGCACCTTGCGCGCGACCGACAGCGACTGGCCTTGCTTGAGCAGCGCGTCGGACACGATGCCGCCGAGAATCCCGCCGAGGAAGCCGCACACGGCCGGGATCGACGCGACGAGCCCCGCGTTGAGGATCGACATCCCGCGCGCCTGCACGAGATAGACGGGGAACCACGTGATGAAGAAGTAGGTGAGCGCGTTGATGCAGTACTGCGCGACGTACACGCCGACGAGCATCCGGTTCCTCAGCAGCGCCTTCACGTGACGCATCGACGGCCCGCCGTCGCGCGCGCCGGTCGCCTGGTCGATGTTGACGAGCGCGCCGCCTTCGGCGAGGTAGTCGAGCTCCGCATCGTTGATACGCGGGTGCGCCTTCGGGTCGTACATCGTGCGGTTCCACACCAGCACGAACGCGAAGCCGAGCACGCCCATCACCGCGAACACCGACTGCCAGCCGTACGCGTGCACGAGCCAGCCCATCAGCGGCGCGAACACGACGGTCGCCGCGTATTGCGCGGCATTGAAGATCGCCGACGCGGTGCCGCGCTCCGCGGCCGGGAACCAGGTGGACACGATCCGGCTGTTGGCCGGGAACGACGGTGCCTCGGCCGCGCCGACCAGGAAGCGCAATCCGAACAGCAGCGCGAACGCGGCTGCGCCGCCGAAGAAGCCGATGCCGCCCTGCAGCAGCGTGAACAGCGACCAGAAGAAGATGCTGAACGCATAGACGATGCGCGACCCGAAGCGGTCGAGCAGCCAGCCGCCCGGCAGTTGCGCGATCACGTACGACCAGCCGAACGCCGAGAAGATGAAGCCCATCTGCACGTGGCTCAGGTGCAGCGCGCGGGCCAGCGCCGGACCCGCGATGGCGATCGCCGCGCGATCCGCGTAGTTGATCGTCGTGACCGCGAACAGCACGGTCAGCACGAGCCAGCGCACGCGGGTGCGCCGGGCCGTTGCCGACGCGGACGCCGGCAATGCGTGAAGCGGATTCATCAGTGTCTCCTCCGAAGGGCGGAAGGTGCCGTCGTGCGGCTGCGCGTCGGGTGCGCGCGTTTTTTCGTGGTGGTGTTGCCGGCCGGAGGCCGGACGCCGGACGCCGATGCCCGGGGGCACGGCGTCCGGATCATTCTGTCACGGCGAAATATGCGCTTTCATGCCAATTACTGACTTGATCGATTCAGGAATTGAATCGATTGGAGGCGGCCGCGAATTGTGGGCGCGATTCGGCGGCAGGCCCGTTCACGCGTGCGCGTCGTCCGGGCCGGCGCCGTGGTGGGCCGCGACGTGTTCCGCGAGAAACTCGACCGCGGCGCGCACGCCAGGCAACTGGCCGCGCCGGTGCGGCATCAGCAGTGTGGTCGTGACGGTGCCGGCCCGCCAGCCGGGCAGCACGCGCACGAGCGCGCCCGACGCGAGCGCGGCGCCGGCGATCCAGTCGGGCAGGCATGCGATCCCGAGGCCGGCCGTCGCGGCCTGCAGCAGCAGCGTCGACTCGTCCGCCTGCATCCGGATGCGCGGGGCGACGTCGACGGTGTCGCCGGCGCGCTGCAGCCGCCATGGCTGAGGACCCGGATGAAGCCCGTCGTGCCGAGCGAGGTCGGCCGGTGCGTCCGGTGTGCCGGCACGCGCGAGATACGCGGGCGACGCGACGGCGACGATCGGCGACGTGGCCAGCGGCCGTTGCACGAGTGCGGAATCGGGGAGCGGCGCGAAATGACTGCGGACCGCGATGTCGAAGCCTTCCTGCGCGATGTCGACGAGCCGGTCGCTCGCATGAATCTGCAGCAGCAGCTTCGGGTGCACGATCGCCAGCGCCGGCAGGCATGGCGCGAGGATGTGCTGCGCCACCGGCACCGAACTCGTGATCCGCACGACGCCGGCCGGTTCGGCCGCCTGCCGCAGCACGGCGTCGCGCGCGCTTTCGGCCTCGATCACCGCCGCGCGCGCATGCTCGAAGAATTCGGCGCCGACCGGCGTCAGCCGGAAGCTGCGCGACGTGCGATGCACGAGTCGTGCGCCGAGCGTGCGCTCGAGCTCGGCCACGCGCTTGCTGACCGTCGATTTCGGCAGGTCGAGCCGACGTGCGGCCGCCGACATGCTGCCCGCGTCGACCGCCTGTACGAAGAGGTAGAGATCGTTCAGATTCACTGTCAGCGTCCACCAGGAGAAACGACGGGTTTCGATTCTAGCGGCTACTGCGCGATCGTTCGTCATGGGAGCATGACTGCTCGATCAACTTCTGCGAAATCCCCATGTCTCCGATCCTTCTCTACGGCATTCCCGCCGGTTGCTCGTTCGGCTCGATCGTGGCGCTCGAATGGGCAGGCCGGCCTTACCGGCTGTCGCGCATCACGATGCCGGGCCTCGTGACGAGCGACGCGTTCCTCGCGCTGAACCCCGCCGCCGAGACACCGGCGTTCGTGACCGCGAACGGCGACGTGCTGACCGAAAGCGTCGCGATCCTCGGCCATGTCGGCGCACAGGCGCTCGACAGCGGCCTCGCGTTCCGCCAGGGCAGCGCGGATTTCGACCGTCTGAACCGCATGCTCGCGTGGTTGAACACGACGTTCTTCAGCGCGTTCGGCGCGCTCTGGTACGTGTACGAACACGGCGCCGAGGGCGCCGAGAAAGCCGTGCTGCAGGCATACGGTCGCGGCAAGGTGCTGAAGGCGCACCGTCACCTCGAAGCACTGCTCGAGCGCGGCGACGGTCCGTGGCTGCTCGGCGCGCAACGCACGCTGGCCGACGCGTATTTCGCGGGAATCGCCCGCTGGGCCGACTATCACGCGGTGTTCGAGCAGGATGCGTTTCCGCACGTCGCCGCGCTGCGCGCACGGCTCGCCGACGACGCCGGCGTGCAGTTCGCTCACGCGATCGAGGAAAACCGGCCGCTACCGGCGTCGTCGGCCTTCGAAGGGCATGTGTCGCTCGACGATGCGCTCGCCAGCGCGCGCGTGACCGCGATGCCGGCCGCGACGCTCTGAAGACGGGGCAGCGCGCTCACCCGACGCGCACGGCGTCGGCAAATTTTTACCCGGGTGATATTGACATTCAATTTACACCCGGATAAAAATAGCGTCATTCCGATTTCTGCCCACGGGCGACCACGATGACGCTCTCCACACTTCTCCCTTCCTACACGGCGTTCGACGGCCACCGGCGCGTCGCGTCGGGCCCGCTCGCGACGGTGGCGGTCGCGGTCCGGCAGGCGGCCGGCGACGCCATGTCCGGCACGATCGTGATCTTCGACGACGCGACCGGCCGCTCGATCGACCTCGACCTGCGCGGCACGGCGGACGATATCCGCGCGCGTTACGCGGCAGCGCCGGGCGATGCATCCGCGCCCGCCGCGCAGGGAGGCGGGGCGGGCGAACAACGCGGCCGCGGCCGTCCGAAGCTCGGCGTCGTGTCGCGCGAGGTCACGTTGCTGCCGCGTCACTGGGAGTGGCTCGCCGCGCAGCCGGGCGGCGCGTCCGTCGCGCTGCGCAAGCTCGTCGAGGACGCGCGGCGCACGCATGCGGCGGCCGACCGGCGCCGCGACGCGCAGGCACGCGCCTATCACTTCATGTCCGCGATCGCGGGCGACCTGCCCGGTTTCGAGGAGGCCGCGCGCGCGCTGTACGCGAACGACCTCGCGCGGCTGGCCGAGTGGGTCGCCGGCTGGCCGGACGACGTGCGCGACCATGCGCTCGCACTGGCGCGCGGCGATCTGCCGCCGTCGACCGAAGACTGCTGAAGGAGCACACGACGCGATGACGACGTTCGATCTGAACCGCGGCGCGATCGCGCCGGTCGCCGACGAAGCCGACCTCGTCGACCTGCGCGTGACCGGCACGATCCCGCCCGAACTCGACGGCACGCTGCTGCGCAACGGCCCGAATCCGCCGGGCGGCCGTTTCGAAGGCAACGACGTGCTGTCGTGGTGGCCGGAAGCGGCGATGCTGCACGCGATCGCGTTCGAACGCGGCCGCGCCGCGGGTTACCGGAACCGCTGGGCCCGCACGCGCCGCTGGGCCGATGTTCACGCACCGGAGCAGGCGCCGCATCTGCCCGACACGAATCCGAACGTGAACGTGCTGCAGCACGCGGGCGAATTGCTCGCGCTGGCCGAAGGCGGCGCGCCGCTCGCGATCACGGCCGCGCTCGACACGCTCGGTGCGCCCGCGCGGCACGCGGCGTTCGGCGGCGCGATGACCGCGCATCCGAAGGTCGATCCGGTGACCGGCGAACTGATCCTGTTTCGCGCGGACTGGCGCGCGCCGTGGCTGCGCTACGGTGTCGCGGACGCGCAGGGCGTGCAGCGCGTCGACCTCACGGTCGACGTGCGCGCGCCGTCGATGATGCACGACCTCGCGATCACCGAGACCCGCAGCCTGCTGCTCGACCTGAACGTGGGTTACGACTTCGCGATGCTGAAGCACGGGCACCGGATGCCGCTGCGCTGGCACGACGACCGCGACGCGCGGATCGGCGTGATGCCGCGCCACGGCGGCGACGTGCGCTGGTTCGGGATCGAGCCGTGCTTCGTCCAGCACGTGGTGAACGCGTACGACTGCGATGCGTCGTGCATCGTGCTCGATGCGGTGCGCTATCCGTGGTTCCTGCGGCTCGACGCGCGCACCGGCCGGTTCGCCGACAACCCGGTCGGCGAACTGTGGCGCTACGTGATCGATACCGCGAACGGGCTGGTCGACGAGGGGCCGCTCGCCGATGGCGGCATCGAGCTGCCGCGCATTAACGAAAGCCGGACCGGGCGCCGCTACCGTTACCTGTATGCGGCCGAGCAGCCGAACCACACCGAGATGCGCGGCGTGATGCGCTTCGATCACATGCGCGGCACGACGACGCGTTACGCGGTGCCGGCCGGCGACCAGAATGGCGAGCCGGTGTTCGTGCCGCGCCCGGGCGGCACCGACGAGGACGACGGCTGGCTGCTGGTGGTGGTCTACCGCGCGGCGACGGATACGAGCGACGTCGTGATCCTCGATGCGCGCGCGATCGACGCGGCGCCGGTCGCGACCGTGCACCTGCCGCGCCGCGTGCCGGCCGGGTTCCACGGCGCGTGGGTGCCGAGCGAGCGCCGCGCGTGAGCGGCCGCACGCGTCACTGCGCGCGCAGCGCGTCGACGATGCTCAGCCGCGCGGCGCGCATCGCCGGCAGGAACCCGCCGACGAGCCCCATCACGAGCGAGAACAGCAGCGTCTTCACGACGATCGCGGGCGTCAGCACGAAACGGAACGACAGGTCGGAGAAAGTCTGGAAGTTGGTCGTCGAGAACGACGCGAACTCCATCAGCGACGCGCACGCGAGCCCCGCGACGCCGCCGACGAAGCCGAGCAGCAGCGCCTCCAGCAGGAACGCGGCGAGCACGTTCATGCGCTTGAAGCCGAGCGCGCGCAGCGTGCCGATCTCGGCGGTGCGGTTCGCGACCGATGCATACATCGTGATCATCGCGCCGATCATCGCGGCGATCGAGAAGATCGTCGACAACGTGATGCCGAGGATGTTGATGAAGGTCGACAGCGCCTTCGACTGGTCGCCGTAAAACGTCTGCTCGCGCTTCGCTTCGTCGGTGAGGCGCGGGTCGACGTCGGTGTCGGCCGTGAAGCGCGCGAAGCCGTCGGCGCTCGGGATGCGCAGCACCATCGACGAATAGCTGGTGCGCCGGAACGACTGCATCAGCTGGTCGACGTCGCCCCAGATCTCCGAATCGAAGCCGCTGCCGCCCGCGTCGAAGATGCCGACGACGGTCCAGTCGCGCTGCGCGAAATGCAGGCGGTCGCCGAGCTGCGTGCCGCTGAAGCCTTTCGCGATCGCGCTGCCGACGACGATCTCCGACGAGCCCGGCGCGAACGTGCGGCCGGCGACCAGCTTCACGCGCGGGCGCAGCGCGAGGCCGGCCGGCGACACGCCGCGGATCACGACGTTCGACGGCTTGCCGGTCGACGTCTTCACGAGCGAGATCAGCACGACGGCTTCCTTCGACACCTGCGGCCGGCCGTCGGGGCCGAGCGCGACGGCCGGATGCATCTCGAGCGCGTTGGCCTGCTGGTGGTCGATCGCGCTCTGGATCTCGGTTTCCGCGCCCTTGCGGATCACCACGACGTTGTCGGGTTCGCCGGTCGACACGAGCGTCTGCGTGAGCCCCGCGTCGAGCATCTGCACGGTCGCGAACACGAAGATCACCAGCGCCATCCCGCCCGCGGTGAGCGCGGTGGTGAGCCGCCGGGTCCACAGGTTGCGCGCGATGTAGGTGAGCGGAATGGCCATCGATGCGCGCCTCTAGCCGATCGCCCGCAGGCCTTCGACCACGCGCACGCGTGCCGCCTGCCACGCCGGCACCAGCGCGGCCGCGAAGCCGACCGCGATCGAGCACGCGGCCTGCAGCGCCATCGTCCCGTCCGACACCCTGAACACCGGAAAGATGCCGCCCGCGGCCTGCTTGAAGAGGCTCGCGGCCGGCGGCGTCGCGAGCATCCCGAGCCCGCCGCCGACCACCGCGATCACGACCGATTCGCCGAACACGAGCAGCGCGAGAAAACCGGGGCCGAAGCCGAGCGCCTTCAGCGTCGCATATTCGGCGGTGCGTTCGCGCGCGCTCATCGCCATCGCGTTCGCCATCACGGCCATGATGATCAGGATCACCACGTACGACACGACGCGGATCGCCGCGATGATCTGGTTCGACATCGCAACGAAGCCGAGCTGGAACGCCTGTTCGGTCTCGGTCAGCGTTTCGGCGAGCGAGTTCCTGAACACCGCGTCGACGTTGCGCGCGATCGCGGCGCCGTCGTCCGGGTGCGCGACGCCGAGCACGAACACGCCGACCTGGTCGGCCTGCTTCGGCGTGCGCTTGCGCACCGTCTCGTTCAGGTAGTCCCAGTGGAACACCAGCTGGCGCGTGATCGTCGAGTCGTCGCGGCCGTCGAGAATGCCGCGCACGACGAAATCCCACGTGCCCGGGTAGATCGTGCCCTTCAGCGGAATCACGTCGCCGACCTTGAAGCCGAACTGCGTCGCGAGCTGACGCCCGACGAGGCAGCCGCGGCGGTCGCGGACGTAGTCGGCGCGCTGCTGCGCCGGGAGGATGAATTCCGGATACAGGTCGAGGTAGTTTTCCGACACCGCGAAGCTCGCGAAGAAGTTCTTCGGGTCGCGGTAGATGCCGCCGAACCAGTTCGAGCGGACCACGGCCGTCACGCCGTCGACGCCGCGGATCCGGTTCTCGTAGCTGACCGGCAGCGGGAACACGAGCGAGATCGCGTTGCGCGTGACGAGCCGGCCGCTCGACGCGGCGGCCGCGCCCGCGTACCACGCGTCGACGACGGTGTGCAGCAGCCCGAACGCCAGCACCGCGATGGTCAGCCCGAGCACGGTCAGCAGCGTGCGCAGCCGGTGCCGCAGCGCGTTGCGCGCGATCAGCTTGAACACCATCATCGTGCGCGCTCCCGTCCGTCAGACGGCGTGCCCATCGATCAACTCTCCTTTCTCCAGATGCACGAGCGACTGCGCGGCGGCGGCCGCGTGCGCATCGTGGGTCACCATGATGATCGTCTTGCCGAGCTCGGCGTTCATCCGCTGCAGCATCGCGAGCACGTCGGTGGCCGACGCGCGGTCGAGGTCGCCGGTCGGCTCGTCGGCGACGATCAGCACCGGGTCGGTGATCAGCGCGCGCGCGATCGCGACGCGCTGCTGCTGGCCGCCCGACAGCTCGGACGGGTAATGGCTGGTCCGGTCGCCGAGATTCACCATGTCGAGCACCAGCTCGACGCGCTCGCGCCGTTCGCGGCGCGACAGGTGCGTGAGCATCAGCGGCAGCTCGACGTTCTCGAACGCGGTGAGCACCGGCATCAGGTTGTAGAACTGGAAGATGAAGCCGACGTTCGCCGCGCGCCATTCGGCCAGTTGCGCTTCCTCGAGCCGCGAGATGTCGAGGCCGCCCACGCGCAGCTCGCCGCTGTCGGGCCGGTCGATGCCGGCGACGAGATTGAGCAGCGTGCTCTTGCCGGAACCCGACGGCCCCATCAGCGCGACGAAGTCGCCTGAGCCGATGTCGAGCGTGATGTCGGTCAGCACCGGCACGACCTGGTTGCCGCGCCGGTACGACTTCGCGACGTGGCTGATCTCGACGAGGGGCGGCGAGGCGTCGTTCACGCGCGCCACGCTACTTCTTCGCGACGGCGACTTTCGCGCCGTCCTTCAGCTTCGCGCCCGGCGCGAGCACGACCGTATCGCCGGGCTTCACGCCGCGGATCGCGACGAGTTCGCCGATCCGCGCGCCTCGGGTCACCGCCGTCGCACGCACCGTGTCGTCCTTCACGACGAACACGACCGGGCGGCCGTCGCGCTCGACCACCGCGCTCGCCTGCACGGCCGTCACCGGCTGCCGGTCCTGCGGCGACGCCGGCTTCGACAGGAACGCGATCTTCGCGCTCATGTCGGGCAGCACGCGCTCGTCGCGGTCGACGAAACGCACCTTCACGAGCACCGTCGCCTTCGAGCGGTCGACGGTCGGCACGATGCGCGACACGCGGCCCGCGAAGCGCATGTCGGGCAGCGCGTCGAGCTGGATCTCGCACGGCTGCTCCGCGCGGATCTTCGCGATGTTCGATTCGGCGACGTCGGCCTCGACCTCGAGCGTGTCCATGTCGGCGATCGTCACGACCGCGCCCTTGCTGTCCGACGCGGACGAGAACGGCGTGATGTTGTCGCCGACGTTCGCGTGCTTCGCGAGCACGATCCCGTCGAACGGCGCGCGGATCACCGTCTGGTCGACCGCGACCTGCGCGGCCTGCGCATTGGCTTCGGCGGACGCGATCGCGGCTTCGTCGCTGTTGACCGACGCACGTGCCTTGTTCACGCGGGCCGTGTCGATGTCGAGCTGCGCGGCCGGCACCGCGCCCTTCGGCGCGAGCGCGGCGGTGCGGCGCAGCGCGATCTCCGCATCCTTCAGCTCCGCCTGCGCGACGCCGAGGTTGGCACGGGAGACCTGTGCCTGCGCGCGTGCCTGTGCCAGCGACGCCTGCACGTCGCGGCTTTCGAGCCGCGCGATGATCTCGTCCTTCTTCACGCGCGTGCCCTCGAGCACGCCGAGCCACTCGACGCGACCCTGGCCCTTCGACGCGACCGCCGCCTTGCGCTGCGGCACGACGTAGCCGGTCGCGTTGAGCTGGGTGTCGTTCTGGTACGGGTAGGCGGACGTGACGGAGGTCGTGTCGACCGTCGGCCGGCCGGTGAGCGCCAGCGCGGCGACGATCGCGACGATGACGAGCGCGGCGGCGACCGCGTAGCGGACCCACCGGCGCCGGCGTGGCGCGGGTGCGATCGGACGCCGGTCGATTTTCAGTTTGTCCAGATTGTGATCGGGCAATTTGGGCGCCTTGCGACGGCGGCGGTCTCGTGACCGGCCGCGTCCGGTTGGGACGGAAGGTGGCCAGTATAGCGTCGGCGCGACGGGCGCGAGAGCCGGTTTGTCGGACGATTGACGCAGGTCCCGGCGGCGCGTCGCGCGGGCGCGAAACCCGTGCCCCCCGGGGAAACCCGAACGATGCAAGCTGCATGTCAACTCGCCGCGCGGGCGATGCGTTATGGAGCCTGTGCGTCAGTATTTGCCGAGGCGGAAAGGCGAGAGCCAACCCGTCCGGTGGCGACCGGGAGCCCGGCGCGACTGATGTTCCGATGCGGATGCCTCGCATCTCTTACCGGTACGTTTGACTTTTTCTCCGCTAAAGGAAGAACAATGAAGAAGACGCTCGCTTCGATCATGACCGCAGCATTCGCTCTCGCATCGGTTTCGGCATTCGCACAGGCGTCGGCGCCGGCAGCCGACACGTCGGCCGCTGCACCGGCACCGGCCAAGAAGGATCACAGCAAGCCGAAGCACCAGCTGAAGCAACACGGTTCGGCCAAGGGCAAGGCGAAGGCCGCAGCCGCTTCGGCCGCCGGCACGAACGACGCAGGCACGCAGAACTAAGCACGCTTCACCGGGCCGGCGCTGCCGGCCCTCTGTCGCGAAACCCCGCACGCTCCGGCCTGCGGGGTTTTGTTTTTTCAGGCGTCCGCCACGTCCGGAACGACGCAGGCGCGCAGAACTAAGCACGCTCCGCCGGGGTCGCCGCTGCCGGCCGGCCGTCGCGAAACCCCGCATGCTTCGGCCTGCGGGGTTTTGTTTTTTCAGGCGTCCGCCACGTCCGCGACGTCGAGGGCATCGGGCGGCGGCGCGCGCATCGCATCGACCACCGCGCGCATGCGCCGCCAGTGCGACCCTTCCCAGAACACGCGCCGGCACACGTCGCACGCGGCAAAGCGCCGGTGCCGCTGGCGCACGCCCGGCGGCACGCGCGGCGCGGCGTCCGCCGCATCGAGCGCGTGCAGCGGCGCGTTGCAGCGCAGGCACAGCCGGAACGGCCGCATGTGCGGCGCGAGATCGAGCCGCGCGAACAGCTCGCGCAGCTGCGCGTCCGGCTGCTGCGCATGCAGGTAGCAGCCGCGCACGACCGCGCGGCGCTTCAGCAGCTCGCGGTCGCGGGTCAGCACGATCCGGCCTTCGCGCGCGGCGAGCGCAGCGAGTTCGTCGTCGCGGTAGTGGTTGTCGTAGCAGGTGTCGAAGCCGGCGAGGCGCAGCAGCTGCGCGAGGCCGCCGAGATGCGCGTCGGCGACGAAGCGCCAGCGGTCCGGTTGCGGCAGCGGCGAGGCGGCCGCCGGCTGCGCGCGCTCCGGATGGATGTCGACGCGGTCGCCGTCGCCGAGCGGCCGGTCGAGGGCGGCCGGTGCGCCGTTCACGCAGAGCAGGCCGATTTCCGTATGCGGGACGCCGAGCGCCTCGACCGCGTGCTTGACCGTCGCGTCGCGCGCAAACGCATGCGCGAACGCGCACTCGCGCTGCTCGCGCGCGAGAAACGCGTTCAGTTCGCCGTGGAAGCGGAAGGTCGCGGTCGCCATTGGCGCAGTATCGCACCGCGCACGGCCGGTCGCCGGGGGCTGCAGGCCGCCGCCATCTGTGTTTAACTCCCCGCTTCACGGGTCGAAGGAGCGGGGAAATGGATCTCGGATTTATCGGGCTGGGCGAAATGGGGCAGGCGATCGCGACGAACCTGCTGAAGGCGGGGCACGCCGTGCGGGTCTGGAACCGGTCGCGCGAGCGCGCCGAGCCGCTCGCCGCGCTGGGCGCGCAGATCGTCGCGACGCCGGCCGATGCGTTTCGCGGCGATGCCGTGTTCTCGATGCTCGCCGACGACGCGGCCGCGCGCGAAGTATTCGACGACGCGCTGCTCGCGCAGGCGCCGCGCGGCCTGATCCACGTGAACATGGCGACCGTGTCGGTCGCGCTCGCCGAGTCGCTCGCGCACGCGCATGCGTCGCGCGGCCTCGAGTACGTCGCCGCGCCCGTGATGGGGCGCCCGGACGTCGCAGCCGCCGCGCGGCTGACGATCATGGCCGGCGGCCCGGCCGAGGCGATCGACCGCGTGCAGCCGCTGTTCGACGCGATTGGCCAGAAGACCTGGCGGTTCGGCTCGCTGCCGCAGCATGCGAACGTCGCGAAGATCGCGGCGAATTTCACGCTCGCGTCGGCGATCGAGACGCTCGGCGAGGCGTCCGCGCTGCTCGGCGCGCACGGCGTCGCGATGCGCGATTTCCTCGACGTGATCACGAACAGCGTGTTCCCGGGGCCGGTCTACGCAGGCTACGGCGGGATGATCGCCGAGCGCAGCTACGAACCCGCGCGCTTCAAGGCGCGCCTCGGGCTGAAGGACGTGCGGCTCGCGCTGGAGGCCGGCGACGCGGCGTCGGTGCCGCTGCCGGTGGCGAGCGTCGTGCGCGACAGCCTGCTCGATGCGCTCGCGCACGGCGGCGGCGAACAGGACTTCGCGGTGCTCGGCGAAGTCGCGCTGCGCCGCGCGGGCCGCTGAGCCGGCACGGGACAAAAACGCCGCGCGCACGGCATAATCGACATTTCATTTCTCTTTCGGTCGGGGCGGTCATGAACCTGCATACGTGGTGGCTTTTCGTGGCGACGGTGTTCGTCGTGTCGGCGATTCCCGGTCCGAACATGCTGCTCGTGATGACGCACGGCGCGCAGCATGGGCTGCGCCGCTCGGCGTCGACGATGGCCGGCTGCCTGAGCGCGCTGGTGCTGATGCTCGCGGTGTCCGCGGCGGGGCTCGGGGCGGTGCTCGAGGCGTGGCCGGCGACGTTCGATGCGTTGCGCTTCGCGGGCGCCGCCTACCTGATCTACCTCGGCGTGAAGGCGTGGCGCGCACGCGTCGACGACGCGCCGGCCGCGGACGTCGATGCGGTTTCGCAAGGCGCGTCGGCATCACGCTGGGCGCTGTTCCGCAACGGTTTCCTGGTCGCGGGCAGCAACCCGAAGGCGATCCTGTTCGCGGCCGCGCTGCTGCCACAGTTCATCAATGCAGCCGAGCCGACGCTGCCGCAGTTCTGCATCCTCGTCGTCACGTTCGCGGTGATCGAGGTCAGCTGGTATCTCGTCTACGCGTCGTTCGGCACGCGCATCGGCGCGACGCTGAAGAGCCAGAGCGTCGCGAAGGTGTTCAACCGGCTGACGGGCGGTATCTTCGTCGGCTTCGGCGCGATGATGGCGCTGGTCCGTCACTAATTTCGGCCTGCGCGGCCCACGCGGCCCGCCGGACGCCCCGCGCCTCGTCAGAGGGCGGGGCGTTTTCATATCCGGGCCCGCGTTACGCGCGCGGCCACGCCGCGGTGCCGCTCCGGCGCCCGCCCGACAAGCCGAACGCCGCGGCCGCGCCCGCGAACGCGAAGCCGACGCCGCACACGGCGCTCCACCCGCCCCACGCCCATGCGCTGCCCGCCAGCGCCGCGCCGAGCGCGCCGCCGACGAAGAACAACCCGACGAACAGCCCGTTCAGCCGCCCGCGTGCGGCCGGGTTCAGCAGGTTGATTTCCCGGCGGCCGATCGTCTGGTCGACGATCACGCCCGCGTCGAGCAGCGCCGCGCCGCCGGCCAGCAGCGCCAGCGCGACGCCGCGATGCGCGTGCGCATCGAAGCCGAACCAGCCGGCGCCGGCGATGCCGAGCACAGTGAGCGCCGCGAGCATCGTCACGTGCGCGATGCGCTGCGCGGCCGGGCCGTGGCCACGATCGCCGGCATGGCCGGCCAGCGGCGTGACGATCGCGCCGCTCGCGCCGGCGAACGCGAACAGCGCGATGCCGTGCAGGTCGAGGCCGAACGGCGGCTGCGCGAGCCGCAGCCCGACGGCGGTCCAGAACGCGCTGAACGCGGCCATCGCGAGCGCGGCCGACAGCGCATGCCGGCGCAGCACCGCTTCGTCGGCCAGCAGCCGGCCCATCGACGCGAGCAGCGCGCGATAGCCGGCCGCAGCCGGCGGCACGCGCGGTGGCAAGCGCAGCGCGAGCACTGCCGCGATCGCCGCGTTCGCGAGCGCGGCCAGCGCGTAGAACGCGCGCCAGCCGGCCGTGCCCGCGATCAGGCTGGCGAGCGGCCGTGACAGCAGGATGCCGAGCATCAGCCCGCTCATCACGTTGCCGACCGCGCGGCCGCGCTGCGCTTCGGGCGCCATCGACGCGGCCATCGGCACCAGCATCTGGATCACGCTCGACGCGGCGCCGGCGGCCAGCGTCGCGAGCAGGAAGAGGGTGCCGGACTGCGTGAACGCCGGCAGCGCGAGCGCGGCCGCGCACGCGACGAGCGTCGCGACGATCAGCCGGCGGTTCTCGAGCAGGTCGACGAGCGGCACGAGCAGCACGAGGCCGGCTGCGTAGCCGAGTTGCGGCAGCGTCGCGACGAGGCCCGCGAGACCGGGCGGCAGGTGCAGGTCGGCGCTGATCGGGCCCGTCAGCGGTTGCGCGGCGAACAGGTCCATCACGATCACGCCGACCGTCGCGGCGAAGAAGAGCGTCATGCCCGTGCTCAGCACGGGCGGTGCAACGTGCGCGGCGCGGCCGGGGGCGGGGCGGGAGTCGGCAGGGCAGTTCATCGGAAACCTGGGGGCGTCGAGCGAAGGAATCCCCATCGTAGGTGCCGGATGTTTATGCGACAATTGAAATATGTCTAACATGATTATGCGAGTTTGCTTTGAATACGCGTGATCTCCAGGCGTTCGTCGCGGTGGTCGACAGCGGGTCGATGGTCGCGGCCGCGGCGAAGCTCCATCTCACGCAGCCGGGCCTCACGCGACGCGTGCAGAACCTCGAGACGCTGTTGGGCATGCCGCTGCTCGAGCGGCAGAGCAAGCCGCTGAAGCCGACCGCCGCCGGGCGCGACGTCTATGCGCTCGCGCGCAACGTGCTGGGTGCGGTCGATGCATTGATGGCGGCCGGCGCGCCCGACAGCGAGCCGTCGGGCGAACTGCGCATCGGCGTGCCGCCGTTCCTGTCCGAGCTGGCGCTCGAGCGGCCGATCGACCGGCTGCGCGACGCGTTTCCGCGGCTGACCCTGCGCGTGACGGCCGGCTGGTCGCCGGCGCTCGTGCAGGGCATCGAGCGCGGCACGCTCGATGTCGCGGCGGTCATGGTGCCGGCCAGCGCGGCGCTGCCCGATACGCTGACGGCCACGCCGCTCGGCACGCAGCCGACGGTGCTGGTCGCCGCGCGCGATTTCCCGCTGCCGGCCGGTCCGCTGTCGCTCGACGTGCTATCGGGTTTTCCGTGGGTGCTGAGCCAGGACGGCTGCGGGATGCGTTCGGCACTGAGCCGTGCGCTCGGCGCCGCGGGGCTGCCGTTCGACGTCACGGTCGAGGCGTTCGGCTCGGAGCTGCAGCTGTCGCTCGTCGCGCGCGGTGCCGGCATCGGGATCGCGTCGCCGAACGCACTGGCGCGCAGCAAGCATCGCGATGCGCTGAGGGTGGTGGAAACGGCGGGGCTGGAAACGCGGATCAACGTGTGGATCGTGCACGGCGCGCTGCCGGGCCGGCTGACGCGGCCGGTCGCGCTGCTGCGCGACACGCTGGGCGAGGTGCTCGACCGGGAGAACGGGAAGGGGTCGGATTCGAACTAGCGATCTAGAGTGCGCAGTCGAGGGAAAATCCTTATTTTCTCTACGGAAATGTTGCAATGCAGAAATTGATTCGCTATAGTTACACCTGTCTCCTCCATGTCTCCTCTGATATGGATTCAGCCCGCCTCTTAGGCGGGCTTTTTTTTGCCCGCGTTTTTTGCGCGGGCCGTCCGCTCATCCTCCGTCGCCGCCGTCAGAACTTGTAGGTCATCCCGACGTAGCTGATGATCGGATCGGCCTTCAGGTCCGATTTCGACTCGGAGAGCACCGTGCCGTCGGCCGCCTTGATCGTCACCGTCGACGTCGTCTTCAGCGGGATGTAGGTCACCGACGCGACCAGCCCGAAATGCTCGGTCATGTTGTACTGCAGGCCCGCGTTGAACACCGGCTGCCATGACGACGACGCCTTCGCCTCTACCGATGTCGTACCCGGCTTGCCCGCGCCCGCGGCGAGAATCGCGCCGAGGTTGTCCTGCGTCTGCTTGATGAAGTTCGTGTTGAGTTGCAGGTCGCTGAACCAGTTGTACGACACGCCGAGGCCGAGGAACGGCCGGAACTTCGCGGTCGCCGCCCCGAAGTAGTACTGCAGGATCGCCGCCGGGCTCCACTGCCGCACGCTCTTCACGATCGGGTTCACCGAGGCGAGGCCGATGTTCTGCGTGCCGAGCGCGCCGGCCGGGCCGGGCGGCTTGATCGTGCCTTGACCCGACACCTTGAACACCGGCGGCACGCCCGCCACCGACGTGACCGCGATGTGATCGGTCAGGAAGTGGCTGACCGTCAGGCCGACCGTGTCGGCGCCGCTCGTACGCAGCCCGGTGCCCGGCGACGTGAACGACGGCGGCAGCCGCAGCGGCGTGTTGATCGGCGTCGGCGCGACGTTGGTCGTCATCGGCGTGCTGCTCTGCTGAGGCATCACGTGGAACCAGCCCAGCGTGACGACGTTGCTGCCGGCGCTCTGCGCGTGCGCCGCGAGCGGCGCCAGGGCGGCGGCGCCGGCCGCCGCGCAGAGAAGGGTCTTCTTCATCACGGCTTCCCCCGCTTACTGGACGAACGCGCCGATCGTGAAATACGGCGTCGAACCCGCGTTGTCGAGGAAACCGAACACGCCACCCGTGAAGATGAACTTGCCGGTCGGCGACGTGCTGCCCGAACCCGTGTGGATCGTCGTGACCGTGCCCGGCACCTTCTGCGTGTAATCCAGGTCGAGCGCGGTCGCGAGCGAGGCCTGCGACGGCTGGAACGGATCGAGCAGCGTGGCCTGGTTGTTGATCAGCGCGGTGGTCCGGTAGTCGAACTGGCTGTCTACGCCGATGTATTCGCCGTTTTGCGACCCCGCCGCGATCGCGGTCTGCGGCGCGAGGATCGAGATGCTCGATTCGTCGTCGGCGGTCAGGCCCGGCACGCCGTTGCTGTCGGGCGTCGGGTTCGGGTTCGCGACACCCGTGCGCACGAGGATCGGCACCAGCTGGTTGCGCAGCTTGCCGACGATCATGAAGCCCTTGCCTTGCGGCGTCGCCGACAGCGTCGGGCTGAGCTGGCTCCGGTAGTTGTTGCTCTGGAACGCGCCGCTGCCGTCGGCCGACTGCACGAAGTTCGTGCCCTGCTGCATGCACGCGCCGCCGGCGAACTGGCCGGTCGTGTCGCACTTGGTCCACGTGCCGTCCGCGTTGATCGTCACCTTCGCATCGATCGACGCCGGCGCGAATTTCTGCGACGGCACTTCGCCGAAGCCGATGTGGCTGTACGTGCCCGCGACCTTCGTGATGTCGGTTTCGATCGACGAGAAGCCGATGAACGGGTAGTACGGGAATTTCGTGTCGGGCACCGCGGCCTGGCCGAGCACGCCGTCGAACTGGATCTCCTTGCCGGGAATCGTGCCGCCCGCGACACCGAAGCCGACGAAGATGCGCGCCGGACGCGACGCATCGAGGCTCGCGCCGTTCAGCCGGAATGCGCACTGGTTCAGCTTGTTGGTCGGCAGCATCGTTTCCTGCGTGAGCGTGCCGCTGTCGACGGTGCCTGCGCGGGTCGGCGTAACGGTGCCGGTCTTTTGCGGCACCGGCGATTCGACATAGGTGACCTGCCAGGTCATCTTGGTCGTGTCGAGCTGGACCTTGGCCAGTTCGCCGCTGCCCGCGCCGCCGGTGTACACGGTGTTGTAGTCGAGCGTGGCGGGGCAGAGCCGGTCTTCGACGAGCGGGGGCGGGTTGTCGCCGCCGCCACCGCCGCATGCGGAAAGAAGGGGGGCGGCAAGGGCCGCCGCGAGAACGAGGTTGCGCTTCATGTTGCTCCTCCAGATTTGTCTTGTCGGGCGGCCGGCTCCCTGTCGGCCGCTTCTGTTGCTTGTGCTCGTGCTGCTGCGCCGTGCCGGGCGCCGTCGTTGCGTGCCTTCCCTGCATCCCGCGGCGGCGCACCGGCCGCCGCGTCCTCGATCGTTACTTGCTGATCTGCGCGCCCACGCCGAAGTACGGTGTCGACGACGTGCTCGAGTTCGCCGACGTCGACGTGACGCCGCCGTTCACCGTGCCCTGGATCAGCGCCGCGTACAGGCCGCCCGTCGCGATCACCACGCCCGATGCGGACGGATAGGTCGCACCGTTCGCCGGCGTCGTCGTCGTGTTCAGCAGGCCCGGCGTTCCCTGACCGTAGTCGAGCGTGAAGGCGTCTTCCTCGGCCTGCGTGGTCGGGTTGATGAACGACGCGTTGCTGCCGCGGATCAGTGCCGCCGTGTACTTGAAGTTCGAATCCGCGCCCGCGTAGCCGCCGTCGATCGCGCCCGACTGGATCGCCGTTGCCTTGCCGAGCACCGCGATGCCCGATTCGTCGTCGACCTTGGCGTCGGTGTGCAGCGCGAGGTCGGTGCCCAGATACACGTAGCCCGTGCGGACCACCACCGGCACGGTTGCGCCGTTGAGCTGGCCGATGACCATGTGCGCGGTCGCCGACTTGCCGGTCGTGCCGACGATCGGCAGCGCCGTCTGCGGCAGGATCTGCGGTGCCTTCGTGCTGTCGAGGTAGCCGCCGTTCGCGGTGTTGACGGTCCACGGATCGCCGGTCGTCTGGCAGCCCCCCGCACTCGTCGACGTGCACGCGCCGTTCGCATCGAACGTCTCGCTCGAATTCGTGCCCTTCGTCGCGTAGTTGCCCGACGGCACGAGGTGGTAGAGCAGCGCGTTGTAGGTGCCCGGCAGCTTCGTGAGGTCGGTCGTCGTGTTCGCGAAGCCGAGGAACGGGTAGAAGTCGAAGTGGCGGTTCGGCACCTGGCCGACGTTCTTGTAGATCGGGACGCCGGCGACGGTGATCGTCAGCCCGTCGTACTGCACCGTCGCGCCGGGGATGCCGCCGCCCGCGACACCCATGCCGACCAGCAGCATCGGCGGGTTCGCCTGGTTGAAGTCGGCGGCCGTCGAATAGGTCGAGCCGTTCGGTGCCTTGCCCGAACCCGGCGTGAAGACGAACGCGCAGCGCGTCTGCTCCGCGGTCGGCAGCGCGCCGGTCGGCGGGTGGATGACCTTGCCGGTGATCGTGGTGCCGGCGCGGCTCGGCGTGACCGTGCCGGTCGCGAGCGGAATCGGCGATTCGAGCCACTTGAGCGTGTACGTCATCGCGACCGCGTCGATGTTGACGCTGACGATCTCGCCGCTGCCGGCGCCGCCGAGGTAGGTGCTCTTCACGATGTCGGCATCGGCCGGGCACAGCGCGCCGTTGACGGGCTGTGACGGCGGCGGCCCTTGCGTGCCGCAGCTCGATCCGGAACATTGAGGGGCCTCGATCGGCGCGGGCGAGCCGCCGTCTCCTCCCCCACAGGCAATCAGGAAAGGGGCGATGGCAAAGGCCGTTGCCACCCCCTTTGATAAGGCGTGCGACATGCCGCTGTCTCCAATCGTTTAATTGTGCGAGCTAATGTCGCTGCCAGGATTTTTGCTGTCAATTGATGAACTCGTCTAAAAAAGACGATTGAAACAACGTGCGCGCGATGAATCCTTGCGGGATAGCGCTTTCAGTAAGAATTAAAACGCGCGGAGGGCGCTGGAGTGCTGCCGGAGTGGGGCGGCTGCCACGCACGGACGGCGCTCGAGGCCTTCACGCGTATAACGGCAGCGTTTAAAGCGGCGATATCCGGTTTATCCCTATTCGGGATTGACTGGAGAAAGGGGCAAATTAATTTGCCGGCAATTACGCAATGGAAAGCTTGTAAATATTTGTAAATGTGTGATCCGGATTTTTATTTATTGCTTGATGCGGGCAAATAAAAAGCCGGCCAGCGGCCGGCTTTGCATCGCATGCAAGTTGAATCAGCGCTTGAGGCCTTGATCCTCGGCGGCGCCGATGTTGAGGTTCATGCACTGGATCGCGGCGCCCGATGCGCCCTTGCCCAGGTTGTCGAGGCGCGCGACCGTGACGAAGCGCTCCTCGTTGCCGAACACGAACAGGTCGACGCGGTTCGTGTCGTTGTTCGCCTGCACGTCGAAGAAGCCGCTGTCGAGGTTCGCCTCCGCGTTGAACGGCGCGACGCGCACGAACGGCTCGTCCGCGTAGTACTCGGCGAACACGCGCTGCACGTCCTGCGGCGTCGCGCGCTTCGCGAGCTGTTCGGGCGAGAAGTAGGTCGTCACGGCCAGGCCCTTCAGGAACGGCCCGACGATCGGCGTGAAGATCGGCGCGTGCGCGAGGCCCGTGTGTGCGGCCATTTCCGGCAGGTGCTTGTGCGCCAGCGCGAGCGCGTACGGACGCGGGCTCGCGAGCTTGCCGCCCGGCGCCGCGTTTTCGTATTCGGCGATCATCGACTTGCCGCCGCCGCTGTAGCCGGTGATCGAGTAGCTGTGCGCGGCGAAGGTCGGCGCGACGATGCCGGCATCCACGAGCGGACGCATCGCGAGCACGAAGGCCGACGCGTGGCAGCCCGGCACGGCGATGCGTTTCGACGTGCGAATCTTCTCGCGCTGCGCGCGGGTCAGTTCCGGCAGGCCGTATGCCCAGTCGGCGCTCGTGCGGAACGCGGTGCTCGCGTCGATCAGCGTCGTGTCCGGGTTCTCGACCAGCGATGCCGATTCGCGCGATGCGACGTCCGGCAGGCACAGGAACGTGACGTCCGACGCATTGATCAGGCGGCGGCGCTCGTCGACGTCCTTGCGCTTCGCTTCATCGATGCGCAGGATCTCGATGTCGCTGCGCGCCGACAGGTATTCGAAGATCTTGAGGCCGGTCGTACCTTCCTGGCCGTCGACAAAAACTTTGGTGCTCATTTCGCTCTCACTGAATGAAACGGGAGCCGCGGCGCCCTGAAACCGCCATTTTAAGACGTCATCCGGCGGGCCTGCACCGCACGGGGCGAAAAAAAGACGGCCCGCGGGCCGTCTTGTGTCCCTGTCACGCGCCTGCGCCGCGTTGCCGTGTCACCGGCGGCGCGAGCGCTCGCGCGTGCCGCCGCGTTCAGCGGCCGCCGGCCAGCCAGCGGGCGGTCGCTTCGGCGACGCGCCGCCCGAACGCCTTCGCGGTCTCGAGGTCGCCGGGCAGCGGGCCCTCGTCGGGCGTCGCGTCCGCCGGCGACTGCGCGAGCAGGCCCGTGAAGCCGCCGACGTAGTTGATGTCGTTGCGGGTGGCCGCCTTCGAGTTGGCCGGCATCATGCCCGTGCCGACCCACACCATCCCATGTTGCATCGCCAGCGTGACGAAATACTGAATCGTCGAGAACTTGTCGCCGTTCATCGTCGCGGAGTTCGTGAAGCCCGCGGCGATCTTGTCCTTCCATTTCTGCGTGAACCACGGTTTCGACGTGGCATCGGCGAACTGCTTGAACTGCGCGGACGGGCCGCCCATGTAGGTCGGCGCGCCGAAGACGATCGCGTCCGCCGCGTCGAGCGCGGCCCAGCCCGCGTCGTCGAGCTCGCCGACGGCGATCAGGCGTGCGGTGGCGCCGGCGTCCTGCGCGCCTGCATGGACGGCGTCGGCCAGTTTCTGCGTGTGACCGTAGCCGCTGTGATAGACGATGACGATGTTCGACATGAAGCGTTCTCCGGAAGGGGACGAAACGGCGGGCACCGCGGCCAGCCGCGTCACGCGCCGCGGTCGGGCGGCGCGACGGATGCGCGGCGGGATGCCGCGACCGGTGCCGCCGAGTCTAGCAAGCCGAAATGACGGGAGAAAAGCGCGCGGGCGGCGCACAGAAATTCGCAGGCGCGGACAATCGCGACCGGCGACCGGCGACCGGCGACCGGCGACCGGCGACCGGCGACCGGCGACCGGCGACCGGCGACCGGCGACCGGAAACTGGAGATCGGCGACCGGCAACCGGAGACACACGGCACACGCCTCACGGCGGACACGCGAGCGCTTACTGCCCGTACGTGACCGTGAGCTGTGCGGTGCCGATCGTCAGCGTGCCGATTTCGTGCTCGAACATCGGGGCGGGGCGTCCTTGCCCGATGCGCATGTCCGTGCCCTTCAGCGCGTAGACGGTGATCACGTAGCGGTGCGGCTTGCCGGGCGGCGGGCACGGGCCGCCGTAGCCGTCGATCCCGAAGTCGTTGCGCGCCTCGCTCGCACCGATGCGACGCAGGAAGCCCGACGCGCTCGCGTCGGCCGGCAGGCTCGTGACGCTCGCCGGGATGCCGGCGACGGCCCAGTGCCACCAGCCGTGCCCCGGTGCATCGGGATCGAAGATCGTGATCGCGTAGCCGCGCGTGCCGGGCGGCGGGTTGCGCCACCTGAGCTGCGGCGAACGGTTGTCGCCCTTGCAGTCGCCGCGGTCGAACACGTTCGCGGCGCCGACGCGCCCGCCGGGCGTCAGCTCGTCGCTCGACACGGTGAACGGGCCTTCCGCGCGCGCGGGCAGGGTGGTGAACGCAGCGCACGCGGCGGCGGCGCAGAGCAGGACGGCGATGAACGGAGACGAACGACCCGGGGACGCAGGCGAAGTGATCCGGCGATCCACACGCATATGGCGCTTCTCCCGTCACGTGGGCCGGGCCGATGCTCCCGGCATTGTTGGCGTTGTGCGTTGCCCGCGCAGCTGATGGCGACGATGGATCAAGTCTAGCATTAGGGTTCGATGAGCGATGCATGCCGTGGCCCGCGATTCGGGCCGGCCGCGATGCCGATCGACGGACGAAAAAAAACCGCTCGCGGCCAGGCGAGCGGTTTTTTCAGCCAGGGTGCCGGCTGCGTGCCGGCTCGGCGTTACTCCTTCGGGGCCGTCGCGCCGCCGTGCGCGGCCGACCACTCGGCCGGCGCGTGCAGGAACTTCTCGACTTCGTCGAGCGTCTTGGTCTCGAAGTAGCCCGACGCCTTCGCGACGCGCAGCACGTCCCACCAGGTCGCCAGCGCGTGCAGGTCGACATCGATGTCCTTCAGGACCGACACGCTTTCCTTGAAGATGTTGTAGTGGAACAGCACGAAGCAGTGGTTCACCGTCGCGCCTGCGGTGCGCAGCGCGTTGACGAAGTTGATCTTGCTGCGGCTGTCGGTCGTCAGGTCTTCCACCAGCAGCACGCGCGAGCCTTCTTCCAGATGACCCTCGATCTGCGCGTTGCGGCCGAAGCCCTTCGGTTTCTTGCGCACGTACTGCATCGGCACCATCATGCGGTCCGCGAGCCATGCCGCGAACGGGATGCCGGCCGTCTCGCCGCCCGCCACCGAGTCGATCTGCTCGAAGCCGACGTCGCGCATGATCGTCGTTTCCGCCATTTCCATCAGCGCACGACGCACGCGCGGATACGAGATCAGCTTGCGGCAGTCGATGTAGACGGGGCTTGCCCAGCCGGACGTGAAGATGAACGGTTTTTCGGCGTTGAAGTGCACCGCCTGCACTTCGAGCAGGATTTTGGCGGTCGTATCCGAGATCGACTGACGATCGTAGCCTGTCATGGGCATTCCTTGGGTGATGAGCGAAGAGCGGGCGCGGGCCCGGTGGCGCAGCAAGGGGAACCTGCCCGAGGGGCCGGGGTGCGATCGACGGACCCATCGGGCCAACAATCGCATCGCTGCGCGCGTAGCCCGCTATTTTACCCGATTCAGGCCGGTTTTCGGCGGAATTCGCGCAGGTTCGGCGCGCGGCTCGCCACCGGTGAAACAAACGGGGCACGACCAGCCCGATGCTGATGGCGAGGATGCCGCGCTGCACCAACAGGCGGCATTTAGGGGGTGTACACTAGGCGACCCTTAGAAATCGTTCAGTACTTTGTACTTTCCTCTTGCCACCCGCCAAGGTTCGATGGCGTGCCGACCCGGCGCGTCGCGTGCCGTCTCGCAGTCGACCACCCCCTCGATTCAAGCAGACGCGGCCCAAGGTGCTGTGTACTGAACCGTCAAAAATTTCGCATGTCTCTCGCAGGTCAATCATGGACGAACAACTGAAGCAGGCCGCTCTCGCTTATCACCTGAACCCGAAACCCGGCAAGATTTCGGTCACCCCGACCAAGCCGCTGTCGAACCAGCTCGATCTGTCGCTCGCGTATTCGCCGGGCGTCGCCGCGGCGTGCGAGGCGATCCACGCCGATCCGCTCGACGCGCAGAAGTACACGTCGCGCGGGAATCTCGTCGGCGTCATCACGAACGGCACGGCCGTGCTGGGCCTCGGCAACATCGGCCCGCTGGCCGCGAAGCCGGTGATGGAAGGCAAGGGCTGCCTGTTCAAGAAGTTCGCGGGCATCGACGTGTTCGACATCGAACTGTCCGAGTCCGACCCCGACAAGCTCGTCGAGGCGATCGCGATGCTCGAGCCGACGCTCGGCGGCATCAACCTCGAGGACATCAAGGCGCCGGAGTGCTTCTACATCGAGCAGAAGCTGCGCGAGCGCATGAAGATCCCCGTCTTCCACGACGACCAGCACGGCACCGCGATCATCGCGTCGGCCGCGATCCTGAACGGCCTGAAGGTCGTCGGCAAGAAGCTGTCCGAAGTGAAGCTCGTGTGTTCCGGCGCGGGCGCGGCAGCGATCGCTTGTCTGGACCTGCTGGTGAACCTGGGTCTCACGAAGTCGAACATCCTCGTCGCCGATTCGAAGGGCGTGATCTACGAAGGGCGCGGCAACCTCGACCCGTCGAAGCAGCGCTATGCGGCGACCACCGACGCGCGCACGCTCGCCGACGCGATCGTCGGCGCGGACGTGTTCCTCGGCTGCTCGAGCGCGGGCGTGCTGAAGCAGGACATGGTCAAGACGATGGGCGAGCGCCCGCTGATCCTGGCGCTCGCGAACCCGGAGCCGGAAATCCGCCCGGAAGACGCGAAGGCCGTGCGCCCGGACGCGATCGTCGCGACCGGCCGTTCGGACTACCCGAACCAGGTCAACAACGTGCTGTGCTTCCCGTTCATCTTCCGCGGCGCGCTCGACGTCGGCGCGACGACGATCACGGAAGAAATGAAGCTCGCGTGCGTGCGCGCGATCGCCGAGCTGGCGCAGGAAACCGACCAGAGCGAGGAAGTCGCGAAGGCGTATGAAGGCCACTCGCTCGAGTTCGGGCCGGACTACCTGATTCCGAAGCCGTTCGATCCGCGCCTGATCATCAAGATCGCGCCGGCCGTCGCGCAAGCCGCGATGGATTCGGGCGTCGCCACGCGTCCGATCCAGGACATGGACGCATACCGCGAGCAACTCGGCGCGACCGTCTACCGCACCGGCATGGTGATGCGCCCGGTGTTCGCGACCGCGAAGACGAAGCAGGCGCGCATCGTGTTCGCCGAGGGCGAGGACGAGCGCGTGCTGCGCGCCGCGCAGTTCGTGCTGCAGGAAAAGATCGCGAAGCCGATCATCGTCGGCCGTCCGTCGGTCGTCGAGATGCGCCTCGCGAAGATCGGCTCGAAGCTGAAGGCGGGCGTCGATTTCGAGATCGTGAATCCGGAAGACGATACGCGCTACCACCGCTACTGGCAGGCGTACCACGAGATCGGCGCGCGTGACGGCGTCACGCCGGAAGTCGCGAAGGCCGCGCTGCGCAAGTTCAACACGCTGATCGGCGCGATGCTCGTGCACCTGGGCGACGCGGACGGCATGATCTGCGGGATGATCGACACGTACCACACGCACCTGAAGTTCATCGAGCAGGTGCTGGGCCGTGCGCAGGGCGCCGAGCACTACGCGGCGATGAACCTGCTGATGCTGCCGGGCCGCAACCTGTTCCTGTGCGACACGTACGTGAACGAAGTGCCGAGCGCGGAACAGCTCGCCGACATGACGATCCAGGCGGCCGCCGAGATCGAGCGTTTCGGCATCGCGCCGAAGGCCGCGCTGCTGTCGAACTCGAACTTCGGCAGCGCGCCGTCGGCATCGTCGCGCCGCATGGCCGAGGCCCGCAAGCTGATCAGCGAGCGTGCGCCGACCCTCGAAGTCGACGGCGAAATGCACGGTGACGCGGCGCTGTCGGAAGCGGTCCGCAAGGCCGCGTTCCCGGGTACGACGCTGTCGGGCGAAGCGAACCTGCTGATCATGCCGAACGTCGAAGCGGCGAACATCGCGTACAACCTGCTGAAGATGGTCGGCGGCGAAGGCGTGACGGTCGGCCCGTTCCTGCTCGGCGCCGCGAAGCCGGTCCACATCCTGACGCCGGCCGCGACCGTGCGCCGGATCATCAACATGACGGCAGTGGCCGCCGCGAACGCGAACACGAAGTAAGTTCGCGCCCGCGTGCGCCGCGCGTCATGCGCGGCGCAATGAAAAACGCCACGGAACCTGCGTTCCGTGGCGTTTTTTTATGCACTGCCGTGGGCGGGGCTACGCGGCGGCGGGCGTCCCGACCGCGAACACCCGCCGCGCGCCGTCACGCGACCTGCTGATGCGACTGGCCGCCCGTCGGCGAACGCCACTTCGCGAGCAGCGTGTCCCACTTCTGGCGTACCGCGCGCAGGTTGTTCTCCTTCACGTGGCCGTAGCCGCGAATGCCGTCCGGCAGCGCCGCGAGCTCGAGCGCGAGCGGGCGGTTGGCCGCGTTCAGCTTGCCCAGCACTTCGCCGATCAGCGCTTCGTACTCGCTGATCAGCGCGCGCTCGGTGCGGCGCTCCGCGGTGCGGCCGAACGGGTCGAGCCCCGTGCCGCGCAGGAACTTCGCCTTCGCGAGCAGCCGGAACGCCGACAGCATCCACGGGCCATACGCCTTCTTCACGAGATGGCCGTGTGCGTCCGTTTTCGCGAACAGCGGCGGCGCGAGGTGGAACTTCAGTTTCCAGTCGCCTTCGAACTGCGACGACAGGCGCGCGAGGAACGCGGGATCGGACTGCAGCCGCGCGACCTCGTACTCGTCCTTGTACGCCATCAGCTTGAACAGGTTGCGCGCGACCGCTTCGGTCAACGGCTCCTGCACGGCGTCGCCGTCCGCCAGCGCGCGTTCGGCCGCCCGCACCGTGTCGACGAAGGCCGCATAGCGCGATGCGTACGCGGCGTTCTGGTACGCGGTGAGGAACTCCACGCGCTTCGCGATCAGTGCGTCGACCGCCTTCTTCGTGTGCAGCGCGATCACCGTGGCGCCCTGCGCGTGGCGTGCATCGCCGGCCGCAGCCTGCTTCACGCTCGCGAGGTCGTGCGCGGCGCGGCGGCCCCAGTCGAACGCCGCGCGGTTCTTCTCGACCGACACCGCGTTCAGCTCGATCGCGCGTTCGAGCGACGCGAGCGTGAGCGGCAGCCAGCCCTTCTGCCACGCGTAGCCGAGCACGAACGGGTTCGTGTAGATCGCGTCGCCGAGCAGCGCAACCGCGAAGCGGTTCGCGTCGATGAAGTCGACGGCTTCACCGGCTGCCGCGCGGATGTCGTTCTCCGCGGACAGGCCAGGGAACGCCCAGTTCGGGTTCTTGATGAACTCGGCGGTCGGCGTCTGCGCGCTGTTGACGACCACGCGTGTCGCATCGTGCCGCATCCGCGACGTGCATTCGTCGCCGGCCGTGACGATCGCGTCGCAGCCGATCACGAGGTCGGCTTCGCCCATCGCGATCCGCGTCGCGTGGATGTCGGTCGGCGCGTGCGAGATCTGCACGTGGCTCATCACGGCGCCGCCCTTCTGCGCGAGGCCGGTCACGTCGAGCACGGTCACGCCCTTGTTCTCCAGGTGCGCGGCCATCCCGAGCAGCGCGCCGATCGTGACCACGCCCGTGCCGCCGACGCCCGTGACGAGCACGCCGTACGCACGGTCGATCGCCGGCAGCGTCGGCTCCGGAATCGGCGGCAGCGCGCCGCCGTCGACCGACACGGCCTTCGGCTTCTTCAACTGGCCGCCTTCGACCGTGACGAAGCTCGGGCAGAAGCCCTTCACGCACGAGAAGTCCTTGTTGCAGCTCGACTGGTTGATCTGGCGCTTCGTGCCGAATTCCGTTTCGAGCGGCTCGACCGACAGGCAGTTCGACTTCACCGAGCAGTCGCCGCAGCCTTCGCACACCGCGTCGTTGATCACGACGCGCTTCGCCGGGTCCGGATACGTGCCGCGCTTGCGGCGGCGGCGCTTCTCGGTCGCGCAGGTCTGGTCGTAGATCAGGATCGTCGTGCCCTCGATCTCGCGCAGCTCGCGCTGCACGTCGTCGAGCTGGTCGCGGTGATGAATCGTCACGCCCGGTGCGAGCAGGGCTTTCTGGCTGTCGTACTTCTCCGGCTCGTCGGTGACGATCACGATCTTCTTCGCGCCCTCGGACGCGAGCTGGTGCGTGATCTGCGGCACCGTCAGCACGCCGTCGACCGGCTGGCCGCCCGTCATCGCCACGGCATCGTTGTAGAGGATCTTGTAGGTGATGTTCGCCTTCGACGAGATCGCCGCGCGCACCGCCAGCAGGCCCGAGTGGAAATAGGTGCCGTCGCCGAGGTTCGCGAACACGTGCTTCTCGTCGGTGAACGGTGCCTGGCCGATCCACGGCACGCCTTCGCCGCCCATCTGGCTGAAGGTGCTCGTGCTGCGGTCCATCCACACCGTCATGTAATGGCAGCCGATCCCGGCGATCGCGCGCGAGCCCTCCGGCACGTTGGTCGACGTGTTGTGCGGGCAGCCCGAGCAGAACCACGGCTTGCGCTCGGTCTGCACATGCGGCTTCGCGAGCGCCATTTCCTTCGCGTTGATCACCGCGAGCCGCGCGGCGATGCGCGCGCGCACGTCGGACGGCAGCTCGAACTTCTCGAGGCGCGTCGCGATCGCCTTCGCGATGATCGCGGGCGACAGTTCGTAGTGCGCGGGCAGCAGCCAGTTGCCCATCGGCACCGACCATTCGCCGCCGGCGCCGTCCTTCTCGTCGAACTTGCCGAACACGCGCGGGCGCTGCGCATCGGGCCAGTTGTACAGCTCTTCCTTGATCGCGTATTCGAGGATCTGGCGCTTTTCCTCGACGACGAGGATTTCGTCGAGGCCGCGCGCGAACGCCTGCGCGCCCTGCGCTTCGAGCGGCCACACGCAGCCGACCTTGTACAGGCGGATGCCGATCCGCGCACAGGTTTCGTCGTCGAGGCCGAGGTCGGTCAGCGCCTGGCGCACGTCGAGGTACGCCTTGCCGCCCGTCATGATCCCGAAGCGCGCATTCGGCGAGTCGATCTCGATCCGGTCGAGCTTGTTCGCGCGCACATAGGCGAGCGCCGCGTACCACTTGTAGTCGAGCAGCCGTGCTTCCTGCACGAGCGGCGGGTCCGGCCAGCGAATGTTCAGGCCGCCTTCCGGCAGGATGAAGTCGGTCGGCAGCACGATCTCGGTGCGATGCGGGTCGATGTCGACCGACGCCGACGATTCGACCACGTCCGTCACGCACTTCAGCGCGACCCACAGGCCCGAGTAGCGGCTCATCGCCCAGCCGTGCAGGCCGAAGTCGAGATATTCCTGCACGTTGGACGGGAACAGCACCGGCAGCCCGCAGGCCTTGAAGATGTGTTCGGACTGGTGCGCGAGCGTCGACGATTTCGCCGCGTGGTCGTCGCCGGCGAGCACGAGCACGCCGCCGTGCTTCGACGAGCCGGCCGAGTTCGCGTGCTTGAAGACGTCGCCGGTGCGGTCGACGCCCGGCCCCTTGCCGTACCACATGCCGAACACGCCGTCGTGCTTCGCGCCGGGGTACAGGTTGACCTGCTGCGAGCCCCACACGGCGGTGGCGGCGAGATCTTCGTTGAGGCCGGGCTGAAAGACGATCTGGTGGGCCGCCAGGTGCTGCTTGGCTTTCCAGAGCGACAGATCGAGGCCGCCGAGCGGCGAGCCGCGGTAGCCGGAAATGAAGCCGGCCGTATTGAGGCCGGCGGCGCGGTCGCGCTCCTGCTGCAGCATCGGCAGGCGCACGAGCGCCTGGATGCCGCTCATGTACGCGCGGCCGCGTTCGAGCGTGTATTTGTCGTCAAGCGTGACGGACTTCAGCGCGGCTTCGAGCGATGCGCGTTGGCCTGCGTCTAGCGGGGCATTCATTAACAGTCTCCTCCACCCAGTTTGGGATCACCAAAGCTTCGATTGCGTCGACGTCTTGTGAACGTGTCGGCAGTGGCCGGCATATTGGCCGGTTTTAAGTGATGGTAGCACTGGGATAAACCCGCCGACCACCGGCCGGCGTGCCGCGGCACGCCGACTAAATGGCGCGACTATGCGTTACATCATGTAAAGGCATGTAAAGGCGCGCCCATCATCGGACAAATGCCGTTAATCTTGTCGGCCTGCCGGAGGTGCCCGGTCGCGTCGGCTCGTTTCGACGCAACCGGGGAGGCGCCGGCAGTTTTACAGGAGGTGCAATGAACACACGTCATATCCAGAGTTTCCTGATCGTGTCCGCCGCGTTCTTCGCGATGACCGGCCCGGTGCACGCGCGCGGCGCGAGCGCACTGGCGGCAGCCGGCGCGCAGATGCGTCAGATCGCGCCGGCGCAGGATGCCGACGCACAGCCGGCGGCCGCGCGTGCGGTCGTGTCGCAGGCGAACGTGCGTTGATCCGTTCGCGCGGCCGCCGGGCCGCGCCGGAATGACGAAAGGGCGGGAATCGCAGGATTCCCGCCCTTTTTCCTTGTGCCGCCGATGTTCGCGCGGACGCCCGGGCCCGCCGGGCGCCGCGCGGCCTTCTGCGTCAGGCCTTGTCCTGGACCACGCCGCGGCGGATCTGGTCGAGCTCGATCGATTCGAACAGCGCCTTGAAGTTGCCTTCGCCGAAGCCCTGGTTGCCCTTGCGCTGGATGATCTCGAAGAAGATCGGGCCGATCTGGTTCTCGGTGAAGATCTGCAGCAGCAGGTCGTCGCGGGCGCCGTCGATCAGGATCTTGCGCTTCTTCAGCTCGTCCAGCGATTCGCCGTGGTTCGGCACGCGGCGGTCGACCAGCTCGTAATACGTGTCGATCGTGTCGAGCAGCTTCACTTCCTTGCTGCGCAGGCCGTCCACCGCGCCGTAGATGTCGTTCGTGCCGAGCGCGATGTGCTGGATGCCTTCGCCGTGATAGGCGTCGAGGTATTCCTGGATCTGGCCGGCCGTGTCCGAGCCTTCCTCGTTGATCGGAATCCGGATCTTGCCGCACGGCGACGTCATCGCCTTCGACTTCACGCCCGTCACCTTGCCTTCGATGTCGAAATAGCGCACTTCGCGGAAGTTGAACAGCCGCTCGTAGAACTCGGCCCATTCCTGCATGCGGCCGCGATGCACGTTGTGCGTCAGGTGGTCGATGTAGGTGAGGCCGTGGCCGACCGGGTTCGGGTTCGCGCCGGCGATCGGTTCGAAGTCGACGTCATAGATGCTGATGTCGCCGATCGCGCCCGGTTGCGCGCCGTTCTTGCCGCGCCAGCGGTCGACGAAATAGATCAGCGAATCGCCGATGCCCTTGATCGCCGGGATGTTCAGCTCCATCGGGCCCGTCTTGTTGTCGAAGCCCCACGCGCCGAGTTCGAGCGCGTGCTGGTAAGCCTTCGCGGCGTCCTGCACGCGAAATGCGATCGCGCAGATCGACGGGCCGTGCAGGCGCGCGAAGCGCTGCGCGAACGAATCGGGCTCGGCGTTGATGATGAAGTTGATGTCGCCCTGGCGGTAGACCGTCACGTCCTTGTGACGATGGCGGGCGATCGCGGTGAAACCCATCCGCTCGAACAGTTGTCCGAGCGCTTTCGGATCCGGCGCGGTGTATTCGATGAATTCGAAGCCGTCGGTGCCGACGGGGTTGTCCCAGTTGGGGATCTGCATGTCGTGTCTCCTGTGCGGGGCGATCGGCCGGCGCGACGTGCGCGTGTGCGGCCCGGTTCGATGTCGAACGCGGCGCACGTGTCGGCGTGCGCAACGAATCGGTACGTGCGACAAAGTGTAGCGGGCAGGCGCGAGCGAAAACTTGCGAACTTAATCGTCCGTGCCTACGATGGCGCAATTTCCAGTCTGGAAATAATCAACGGAGGGCAGAAAATGGCGCAAGCCGAATTGGATGCCATCGACCGGCGGATTCTGGCGATTCTTCAGGAGAACGGCCGCCTGTCGAACCAGGAGATCGCCGAGCGCGTGAACCTGTCGCCGAGCCCGTGCCTGCGGCGGATCCGGCGGCTCGAGGAGATCGGCGTGATCACCGGCTACGTCGCGCTGCTCGATCCCCAGAAGCTCGGGCTCGACCTGCTGGCGTACGTGAGCGTACGGCTCGAGAAGCGTGGTGGCCTGGCGCCGGTCCGTGCCGACGAGACGTCGGCGCGCGCGGGTGCGACCCACGCGGAACTGTTCCGCGCGGCCGTGCAGACCTGGCCGGAGGTGGTCGCGTGTCATGCGATGACGGGCGACATGGATTACCTGCTTCGCGTGCAGGTCGAGGACATGGCGCACTTCTCCCGCTTCGTGCAGGAGCACTTGCTGCACCATCCGTCGGTGATCGACGTGAAGACGAGCTTCTCGCTCGAGTGCTTCAAGGAGACGACGGCGTTGCCGATCCGGTCGGTGCGCTAGCGTGCGGCGCGGGGAAGGCGAGAAGGAAGGGAAGGCCGGGCGCCCCGCAGGGCAGCCCGGTCGGTCGATGTTACGCCGTCAGCGCGGCGGGCATCAGCGATTCGATGAACTTCGACGTGCGGTGCGCCTGGCGCTTGAGCGCGTAGTCGAACACCGCGGCCTGTTCCTGCAGCATCTCGGCGAGGATCGTCGCGTGGTCGGCCGGCGGCAGCGACAGGTACGCATCGGCTTCGCCGTACGCGTATTCGATCCGCATCCCGGATTTCTTCGCGATGTGCATCATCGTCGCGTTGCGCGACAGGCAATGCATGTACAGCATCGTCACGCGGGTATTGCGGCTGCGGATCGCCGCGCGCTCGAACAGCTTCGAGCCGACGCCGCGGCCGCGGGCGCTTTCGAGCACCGACACGCCGAATTCGGCCGTGCGCTTGTCGCCTTCCGCGGGCAGGTACGCCAGGTGGCCGACGCCGATCAGTTCGAGCCCATGGTCGAACACACCGAACACCGTGTCGCGACCGAAGTCGATCGTACGGACATAGTTCTCGATCACGTGATCGGGCACCATCTGGCCGAAGCGCAGCAGGCGGTCCTCTTCGTTGAGCGAGAGAAAGTGGGTGAGCATTCGCTCACGGTCTTTGGAAGCCAGTTCCCTGACGAGAACCGGCGCAGTACCGGCGTGGCCGACAGCATCGGCACGGCGGTCGAGTTGCGTGTTCATCGTGGGTTCCTCAGTCTGTAGCCGCACAAGCAGCTTGTGCAATGCAACAGCATTTTACCCGAGCGGGTTGGGGAAAACCCGTATTTGACGTTATTTGTGCCGAGGACGAATTCTAAATCCGCTTAGTTCATTTTCTATCTATTTGATTTATAAGCGATTTAAAATTCATCACATGAAATGCGCGGCGGCCTGTCGCAGTGTACCCGCTGCGCAACGCATGCTGCTGCGCGGCAATCACGCGCCGGACGACAGCCCGTGCTCCATCAGGTCGATCACCTGCTCGGCGAAGTCGCGGTAGCCGAGGCGGCCGCCCGGCTTGAGCCATGTGAACGTCCAGTTGATCATCCCGAACACCATCATCGTGACCGACGTCTGGTTTTCCTTCGAGATCCGGTCCGGATAGGCGCGCGCGAGCTGGCGCGCGAATGCCGCGACGATGTCGCGCTGGCGGTCGAGCACGATTTCGCGCTGGGCGTCCTCGAGATACTTCACGTCGTTGAGCAGCGCGACATGGCGGCTGTGCGACGTCTCGTACTCGGCGAGGAACGCGCGCACCAGCTCGGCGAACGCGTCGCGTTCGCTGAGGCCGCGCCGCTGGCTCGCACCTTCAACCTCGGCGATGATCAGCATCAACCGCTTCGTGTAGCGGTCGAGCAGGTCGAACAGGATCGCTTCCTTGCTCTCGTAATAGTGATAGAGACGTGCCTTCGACGTGCCGCTCGCGGTCGCGAGATCGGACATCGACGTGCTTGGGTAGCTCGTCTGCGCGAATTTCTCGGCGGCGAGATCGAGGATCTGCTCGCGCTGGGATTCGTGGTCGGGCGCTCGGGTACGGGCCATGGTCGAATGCGAAAGAGTAGCGTTAGCGAGGCGCGGCGGGCGCGCGCACCTGCGTGGAAGAAAGGGCGGCCGGCGCGTCGTCCTGCAGCTCGAGCCGGCCGGCTGCCGCGAGTTCGCGGCAGCGCCACCAGGCGATCGAGTCGCTGACGAACAGCCCGCCGCGGTCGGCGCCGGCCATGATGCCGCCGACGACGCGTCGCGCGGGCAGCCAGCCGGTTTCCGCGTGCGCGACGATCAGCGCGTCGAGGTCCGCGTATTGGCCGCTCTTGATGGTGTTGCTGACCCAGTAGCGCAACTCGGCATTCAGGTGCTTCGCCTCCTGCCATTCGAGTGCGAGGCGGCCGATGCGCAGCACCGAGATCGGTGCGGCCAGCGGCCGTTTGCGCGCGAGCGCCGCCGGCGAGAACATCCCGGTCGAACAGGCCTGGTCGGTGCGGGTCAGCGCCGCGCGCTGCGGCGCATCGAGGTCCGCGGCCGACAGCCGCACCTCGTTCAGGCGCTGCGGCACGTTGCGCAGGTGATAGGCGACGCGGCGCAGCAGCAGCTTGTCGCCGACGCTCGGCGCGTGCCAGACGACCACCTGGCCCGTCTCGGTCGCGAGCTGGTCGAGGCGGGCGAATTCGCCTTCGATTTCCGCGTTCCAGTCGGGAATCGCGTCGCCGAGCACGCGCTGCCAGAAGGCGGCGCGCGTGTCGGGCGTCTCGTCGGCGCCCTTCAGCGGACCGACCGCGAGATCGTCGAGCAATCCGACGACGCGCTCGTCGCGTCCGGCTTGCGCGAGGGCCTCGCGCAGCGACGCGGCGGCGGTGCCGCCCTGAATCACGTGAATGGTACTCATCGGTCTGTCGTCAACAAAAGAAAACCGCCGGCCGGGCGGACGTGAACACGTCCAGCCGGCCGGCGGCCCCTAGTGTAAGCGAGATGTGTGACGACGAGAAACCGGCGCGGCGCGCCGGCGCGACGCCGCTCAACGCTCGTCGAAGCTCACGACGACCTTGTCGCTGATCGGGTGGCATTGGCACGTGAGCACGAAGCCGTCCTTCACTTCGTGTTCCTCGAGCGTGTAGTTCTTCTCCATCCGGACCTCGCCTTCGATCACCTTCGCCCGGCACGTGCAGCACACGCCGCCCTTGCACGCGTACGGCAGCGCGAGGCCCGCGCGCAGGCCGACGTCGAGCAGGCTCACGCCTTCGTACGGCAGGCGCAGCTTGCGTTTCTTGCCGTCGAGCACGATTTCGAGGTCGGCAGCCGGCGTCTGGTCGGTGATCTCGACGACGGGCGCGCCCGCCTGCGGCAGCGGCGTGCCGAAGCGTTCGACGTGCACTTTCGCCTGCGGCACGCCGGCTGCCTTCAGCGCGGCTTCGGCCGCGTCCATCATCGGCGCCGGGCCGCAGATGAACGCTTCGTCGATTGCGTCGGCCGGCGTGAGCGTCGCGAGGAATTCCGCGCATTTCGCCTGGTCGAGCACACCGTTGAACAGCTCGACGTCCTGCTGGTCGTCCGACAGCACGTGGTACAGGACGAAGCGGCTCATGTAGCGGTTCTTCAGGTCCTCGAGTTCCTCCGCGAACATGATCGCGTCGACGCTGCGGTTGCCGTAGATCAGCGTGAACGTGCTGCGCGGTTCGAGTTCGAGCGTCGTCTTCACGATCGCGAGCACCGGCGTGATGCCCGACCCGCCGGAGAACGCGACGTACTGCTTGCCGTGGTCCGCGTTCAGATGCGTGAAGAAGCGGCCGTCCGGTGTCATCACGTCGATCGTGTGACCCGGCTGCAGCGTGTCGAACGCGAAATTCGAGAAACGGCCGCCGCGCACGCGCTTGATGCCGATGCGCAGTTCGCCGTCGCGGTCGTAGTCGGTCGTGCCGACGCAGATCGAGTACGACCGGCGCGTTTCCTCGCCGTCGATGTGGGTCTTCAGCGTGACGAACTGGCCCTGCGTGAAGCGGTACGCGTCGCGCAGCTCGGGCGGCACGTCGAAGGAGACGGTAACGGCGTCGGCGGTCTCGGGCCGCACGTCGCGGATACGCAGCGGGTGAAATTGCGGGGTTGACGACCCCCGCCGGGCCGCCCCAACGGGGGCGTCGGCCCCCTCGGGGGGCAGCGAATGAAGAGAGCGTGGGGGCTGTTTCATTTCAGTAAGGTTTGAAGTAGTCGAAGGGTTCGCGGCAGTCGACGCAGCGATACAGCGCCTTGCAGGCCGTGGACGCGAATTGCGCGAGGCGCTCTGTGTTGGCTGAGCCGCAGCGCGGGCACACGGGCGCCGCGACGGGGCGCGGCACGAAACGCACGACGTTTTCCCGCGGCGCGGCGCTGCCGCACTGGCCGACGGGCGGCGCGATGCCGTACGCGCGCAGCTTGTCGCGCGCTTCCTGCGTGATCCAGTCGGTCGTCCACGCGGGGGCGAGCACCGTCTCGATCCGGTGCGGCGGCAGGTTGGCGGCCTGCATTGCCGCGGCGATGTCCTCGGCGATCTGCGACATCGCCGGGCAGCCGGAGTAGGTCGGCGTGATCACGACTTCGAGCTGGCCGTCGTCCGCGCGACGGACGTCGCGCAGGATGCCGAGCTCGCGGATCGACACGACCGGAATCTCGGGATCGGGCACGGCTTCGAGCACGTCCCACGCGCGCGCGAGCAACGGATCGTTGCGGTGCGCGGCGGGCGTCGGGTCGGCTGGGGCGGCGGTCTGGACGGACATCGTCGGGCTCCGTTGGGGCGGCGGGTTACCAGGTCGCGCCAGGGTGCTGGCGCGCGAGGCTCTGCATTTCCGCGAGCAGGTAGCCCATGTGCTCCGAGTGCTCGCCCTGCTTGCCGGTGCTCACGTGCTGCACGGGCGCCGGCAGGGTGAGCGTCGCTTCCGCGAGCGCTTCGTCCACGTCCGCGCGCCATGCGGCTTCGAGCGCGGCCGGTGCCGGCCCGATGCCCGATGCGCAGACCGCGTCGTCGATCGCGTCGGCCGCGAAGCATTCGCGCGTGTACGGAATCAGGTAGTCCAGCGCGGCCTGAGCGCGGCGATGCGATTCATCGGTGCCGTCGCCGAGGCGCACCAGCCATTCGCGCGCGTGCTGCACGTGATAGCGGGTCTCCTTCACCGATTTTGCGGCGATCGCGGCCAGTTGCGCGTCCGTCGACGTTTCGAGCGCGGTCCACACGTGCAGCATCAGCGTCGCGTAGAGGAAGTTGCGCACGATCGTCACCGCGTAATCCTTGTCGGCGTGCGCGGTGCCGGCGATCGGGCCGTAGTGCGGCAGCTCGGCGAGCGTGAAGTTCGCGAACTCGCGCTCGGTGCGGAAGTACGCGTAATCGTCTTCCGTCTTCGTCGCGCCGTTCAGCTGGCGCTCGAGTTCGGCTGCGTGCGTATACAGCATGCGGGCCTGGCCGATGAGGTCGAGGCTCATGTTGGTGAGCGCGATGTCTTCCTCGAGGATCGGGCCGTGGCCGCACCACTCGGCGTTGCGCTGACCGAGGATCAGCGCGTTGTCCGCGAGGCGCAGCACGTAGGAGAGGTGTTCGGGCGTGATCGTCATGGCGCGGGCGTTACATGTGGTTGACTTCGTCGGGCAGCGTGTAGAACGTCGGGTGACGGTAGATCTTGTCGCCCGCCGGTTCGAACAGCTCGGCCTTCTCGGCCGGATCCGACGCGGTGATCGCCGACGACGGCACCACCCAGATGCTCACGCCTTCCTGGCGGCGCGTGTAGACGTCGCGCGCCATGCGCAGCGCCATCGACGCGTCGGCCGCGTGCAGGCTGCCGCAATGCTTGTGGTCGAGGCCTTGCTTGCTGCGCACGAACACTTCCCAGATCGGCCATTCCTTGTTCATCACTCTCTCCTGAATCCTGTATTCGATGGTTGCCGCTCAGGCGGCGTGCTGTTCGGCGCGGGCGCGGCGCTTCGCCTCGTGCGCGAGCGCGGCTTCGCGCACCCATGCGCCGTCGTCGTGCGCTTTCACGCGGGTCGCGAGGCGTTCCTTGTTGCACGGGCCGTCGCCGTTGACGACGCGCCAGAATTCGTCCCAGTCGATCGCGCCGTAGTCGTGGTGGCCGCGTGCCTCGTTCCATTTCAGGTCGGGGTCGGGCAGCGTCACGCCGAGCACCTTCGCCTGGTCGACCGTCGCGTCGACGAACTTCTGCCGCAGGTCGTCGTTCGTGATCCGCTTGATGCCCCATTTCGCGGACTGGTTGCTGTGGACCGAATCGGCGTCGCTCGGGCCGAACATCATCAGAACCGGCCACCACCAGCGGTTCACCGCCTGCTGGACCATCGCACGCTGCGCGTCGGTGCCCTTCATCATCGACAGCAGCGCATCGAAGCCTTGGCGCTGGTGGAACGACTCTTCCTTGCAGACCCGGATCATCGCGCGCGCGTACGGGCCATACGTGCAGCGGCACAGCGGGATCTGGTTCATGATCGCGGCGCCGTCGACGAGCCAGCCGATCACGCCGACGTCGGCCCAGGTCGGCGTCGGGTAGTTGAAGATGCTCGAGTATTTCGCCTTGCCGGCGTGCAGCGCGTCGATCAGCGAATCGCGCGAGACGCCGAGCGTTTCCGCCGCGCTATATAGATAGAGGCCGTGACCGGCTTCGTCCTGGACCTTCGCGAGCAGGATCGCCTTGCGCTTCAGGCTCGGCGCGCGCGAGATCCAGTTGCCTTCCGGCAGCATGCCGACGACTTCCGAGTGCGCGTGCTGCGAAATCTGGCGCACCAGCGTCTTGCGATAGGCGTCGGGCATCCAGTCCTGCGGTTCGATCTTGCCGTCCGCGGCCATGACCGCGTCGAACCGCGCCTGCTCGGGCGACTCGGCTGCGGCGTCGAGCGATGCGACGTTGCCGGGGATGTCGAGGGATTGCGTGTACATGGCGGAGGATCTCGTCCGGTTGAATGTGTGCGAAGTATAAACCAACCGACCGGTCGGTTAATAAATTTCTCGCGGATTTGCGGGGGAGATTCGGGTAAACGTGGGGCGTCGGGGCGCGATCGCCAGGGCAGGAAGACGGTCCGGCGCGTGAGACGGGCCGCTTCTGCGGCACAATGCCCGCTTTCCGATAAGGATTTCGCCGATGTCATTTCGAAGCAGTTTCGTCGCGACCGTGCTGGGCGCGTCCGTGTTCCTCTCGCCGCTTGCCGCCTCGGCCGCACCGGCCGGGTGGGTCGCCGCGTGGGCGACCGCATTGCAGCCGATTCCCGACCTGGCTGCGCCGCCGCCGCTCTATCGCGCGCCCGACGTGGGCGGACGTACGGTCCGTCAGATCGTCTACCCGACGGTATCGGGGCATGCCGCGCGGATTCGCGTGAGCAATGCGTACGGTCGCGCGCCGCTGGTGATCGAGGGCGCCGGTCTTGCGCGCGCGGGTGACGGCGCGGCGCTTGCCGACGGGGCGAGTGCTGCCGTGCGCTTCGGCGGCAAGGCGTCGGTGACGCTCGCGCCGGGCCAGGAACTCGAAAGCGACGCGGTGGCGATCGACGTGATGGCCGGGCAGCCGTATGCGATCAGTCTGCGGATGGGCGCGAACCAGCGGATGACCGTGTGGCACCGCGTGTCGAACCAGCTCAATTTCGTATCGGCGCCGGGTGATCACGTGAACGATCCGGGCGGCGGTGCCTTCCGTGCGCGCTTTACCCAGTATGCGTGGGTGACCGAACTGGCCGTCGAGGCCGGGGCCGCGCGGGCGAGCGTCGCCGCGATCGGCGACTCGATCACCGACGGGCTGCGCTCGAGCCTGAACCGCAACCGTCGCTGGCCCGACGCGCTGGCGCGCCGGCTGTCCGCGGCAGGTTCGGATTCGCTTGGCGTCGTGAATCTCGGGATCAGCGGCAATCGTCTGCTGAGCGATTCGGCGTGCTACGGCACGTCGCTGGCGTCGCGGTTCGAGCGCGATGCGCTGTCGCGCGCGGGGGTGAAGGCGGCGATCGTGCTGATCGGTATCAACGACATCAACTTTGCGGCGATGCCGCCGCGCGCGGGGCTGGATTGCGACAACCCGCATACGCAGGTCACGGCGGCATCGTTGATCGACGGCTATCGCCGGTTGATCGAGGCTGCACACCGCCAGGGGGTGAAGATCTTCGGTGCGACGCTCACGCCCGCGGCGTTGCCGGCCGGGCGCGAGGCGATCCGGCTCGAGGTGAACCGGTGGATCCGAAGCGGCGGCGGGTTCGATGGTGTGGTCGACTTCGACGCGGTACTGCGCGATCCGGCGCGCCCGAGTGTGCTGCAGCGCCGCTACGACAGCGGCGACGGCATTCACCCGAGCGACGCCGGTTACACGGCGATGGCCGATGCGGTGCCGGTGGAGCAGCTGCAGGCCGTGGCTGGCGGCAAGTAAACTCGCCATATATATAGAACGACGGATTGCCGGCCGCTTCAAGGTCGCCGGAGGCACGTAGTTCATCGAACCCCAAGCCCCCGTGCGCGGCAGCGCACGGGGGCTTTTCAAAATATTTTCACAAAGGGGTTGCGCGGACGAGGGCAGGTGCTTAGAATCACGCCTCTTTCGCGCTAACGGAAACGCGGCGCGGGAGAAGAAGGGAAGCGGTGCTGTCGGGCGGGTCGTAGCGGCCTCGGCGGTGCAGGAAGTTGAACCCCAGCCGTCGCAACGAAGCAGTTAAAAAGTTGTTGACGAACTGAAAAAAGCGGTTCATAATCTCGCTTCTCTGCTGCTGAAAACGCAGCGCTGCTGAGAAACACGAAGTTTCTCGCAGAAATGCTCTTTAAAAATTAACAGCCGATAAGTGTGGGCGCTTGATGGAAGCGAGCTGATCCTCGGATCAGAAAAGCGAAAGTATCAAGAGTCTCACACTAAAGTAAGTCAGGTTTATGAAGTGATTCATATTCCTGTC
>NZ_QTQJ01000038.1:0-74175 GCF_003853795.1 Burkholderia sp. Bp8991
TTTCTTTGGCGTGGCGGTGTTTGTTGTGGGGGGGGTGTCAACACCCCACCATCCCTACCCCTATTGTTGTTGTGTGCGGGGGGGGGGGGGGGGGGGGGGGGGGGGGGGGGCCCCCCCCCCCCCCCCCCGACGCGGCGGCACCCTCCGACAGCCGGCCCGGCAGCTTCAGCCGGGCGGCCGTCGCCGGCAAGACCGGCACCTTCTCCCCTTCGGCAGTTCATGCCCAGCCTCGTTCGACGGCTTGGCGCCTTCTCTCCCGCCTGACTTTTCCCGCTTGTAGACGGCATCTCCCGTTGCATCGACATGCAGCCGGGCAGGTTCGGCCGACCCCGTTTCGATATTGCTGATCGACGCGTTGGCGTCCGGTCATCAGGATTTCCCTCATGCGCCGACGCATCCGCGGCACGCGTTCGCCGACTGTCGCGCACCGCGGCGGGTAGTGGGAAATCGAATGGATGGCATCGCAACATTTAATTGGTCGATCAGGATCGACTTCGCTATCGTCAACGCTGCCCGCGTACGGACTCGAACCGTGCCGTCCCCCGTGCCCCGCCGCATCACCCCGAGTGTCCGCGGCCCGGCCGCCGGACCCGCAAGCATGGGGCGCCCCGCCCGCTGAACCGGGCGGACCCGTCGCGAAGCCTGGCCGACCGAACGAAGGCGCCCGCGCTTTCAAGCCACCCCGGCAACGATGTCCCGCCGCCGCATGCGTGCCCCACGCGCGTGCCGCGCCTGCCGTTGCGACCCGGGGCCGGACCAACCCATTGCCTGGATGCTTTATGTCTAAGACAACGTATTACGCGCCGCATGGCGGCCACCCGCCGCAGACCGATCTGCTGACCGATCGCGCGATGTTCACCGAGGCGTACGCGGTCATTCCGAAGGGAGTGATGCGCGACATCGTCACGAGCTGGCTGCCGTTCTGGACCAGCACGCGCCTGTGGGTGATCGCGCGTCCGCTGTCGGGTTTCGCCGAAACCTTCTCGCAGTACATCGTCGAAGTGAACCCGGGCGGCGGCAGCGACAAGCCCGAGCAGGACAAGAACGCCGAAGCCGTGCTGTTCGTCGTCGAGGGCGAGGCCGAGCTGACGCTGCAAGGCAAGCAGCACACGCTGAAGCCGGGCGGCTACGCGTTCATTCCGCCGGGCGCCGACTGGACGCTGCACAACGTCAGCGATGCCGCCGTGCGTTTCCACTGGATCCGCAAGCACTACCAGGTCGTCGACGGCATTCCGCTGCCGGAAGCGTTCGTGACCAACGAGCAGGACGTCGAGCCGATCCCGATGCCGGGCACCAACGGCGCGTGGGTGACGACGCGCTTCGTCGACATGAGCGACATGCGTCACGACATGCACGTGAACATCGTGACCTTCGAGCCGGGCGGCGTGATTCCGTTCGCCGAGACGCACGTGATGGAGCACGGCCTGTACGTGCTCGAAGGCAAGGCCGTCTATCGCCTGAACCAGGACTGGGTCGAGGTGGAAGCGGGCGACTTCATGTGGCTGCGCGCGTTCTGTCCGCAGGCTTGCTATTCGGGTGGCCCCGGCCGCTTCCGTTACCTGCTGTATAAAGACGTGAACCGTCACATGAACCTGACGCTGAATCCGGCGCGTTAACGCGCCACCGCGCAAGTCGGATACGAAAGCCCGCCGGTGCAAGCCGGCGGGCTTTTTTCATTGTGACCTGTGACCCGTCCGGAAACAGATTGACACGTTTTGCGGGCGCGAAGAAGCGCCGGATAGAACAAGGAATCGAGCGGAAGCAGAACCGGTCGCTAAACCGAAATCAGGCCCGCTACCGCGTGGCCTCTATTACATTGTCGACACACAGACTGGCGGGCGCTTGGGACGGCTCCATGATTTTGCGCGCACGGCGCAACGGTTCCGATTCCGGGCACCGCCATCAAGGCATATGGAATCGTCGAGGTCAGGTAATGAAAGCGGTCCGCTACAGCATCAATGTTCTTGCAACGGGCGCTCTCGGCGTGCTGCTCGCGCGCTGGTTCGTCCGACTTCCAATCGAGACGTCGATTCCGTCAACCATCGAATCGGTGATGGCGCTTTTCGGCGTCGACACGATCGCACATGCCGATGATGTTGAAGGAGTCGGGCTCCTTCTCGTTCTCGGTGTTTGCCTTGGTATCGCGGGTCTGATCGTATGGGGCGTGAATCGGTTGATTCAGCGGTCGACGCTCCACGGTTGACCGACCACCTTCGCACGAAGCACCCCGCATGCGATCCGGATCGCGGATACGACTCTCGGCGCCGGGAAATCGGACACCTTCCCCGACGATGCCGACTGTAAAGTCGGTCATACGACCGTGACGGCGAGTTCCTCCGCATACGCATTCAACCGGTCACCTACCCGCACCTTCAGCGTATCGATGAACCGTTTGATCTTCGCGTCGACGAACTGGCGGGACGAATACACCGCGTACACGTTGCGCTGAGCGGTGTGGAATTCAGGCAGGACGCGAACGAGCGACCCTTTACGCAAATCGTCGATTGCCGAGAAAGCGGCGATCAGCCCGATTCCCGCGCCCTCCTGCAGCACCGTGGACATCGCGTCCATGTCGTTGACACTGAAGTGCGATCCCGTTGGACGATACACCGCCTCGCCGGCCCTGCCTTGCAGATGCCACTCGTCCGGTGCGTAATCGACCGTGCTCAGGAGCACACATGTGTGATCGACAAGATCTTCCACACACTCGGGAGCCGGATGCCGTGCCAGATAATCGGGCGACGCCGCCAGAATGCAATGGCTGGCGCCGATCTTCTGGCTCACATACGCCGAGTCCGGCAGTGTGCGCGCAATCACGATCGCAACGTCGAGCTGCTCTTCGAGCAGATTCGGCATCCGCTGCGACAGCATAAGATCGACCGATACTTCCGGGTATGCGCTTCGATAGGCAAGCACGGCTTGCGAAACAAGCTGACGGCCTAATCCCGGAACCGTGTGCACGCGTAATACACCACGCGGCTCCAGCAGCGCATCGCGGGCTTCTGCTTCTGCCCGCTCGATGTCCGACAGGATCGCAACGCTGCGCTCGTAGAAACGTCGCCCCGCATCGGTGACTACGAGCCGTCGCGTCGAGCGCTGCAGCAACCGCGTGTTGAGATTGTCCTCAAGTACCGAGACCGCTCGGGAAATGTTGCCGACAGTCGTATCGAGGTGGTTTGCAACAGCCGTGAAACTGCCCATCTCGACCACTTTCGCAAACACCGACATGGTGTGAACCTTGTCCATTACGCATCCCTGGCTTTGAATTTTTCGTCGAATCGCTGCGTTTCGGCCCGCGCGAGCCTGTGATCATAGGGCCCGCGCCTGTTTCGTGCAGTCAGCGTGCGACCGCGTGTCGTTTTTGCGCATCCTTTCAATATGCCTTCATGTTGATCGGGGATTTTCTCTCCGGAGACAAGATTCATTCTTTCCGGCCCCCCTAAGTTGCCGTCCGCTTCACGTCTAGACTTGGTCCCGAAGTCAGGCAGTCGGAACACGGACGTTTCATACCCGAGCCCAGCCCGACACGGCGAATCATCCCGGCACGGCGTGGCGGCACGGTCCCCCAATCCGGCTCGCGGCGAACACATATTGAATCGCAATCCTAACCATAAAGGTTAATACCATGGACATCACTTACGACGCACTTCATCTTTTCATCAACGGCGAATGGATCGGCGCGAGCGAACGCGAAACGGCGCCGGTGATCAACCCCGCCACGCAAATCGAGATCGGCCGCGTCCCGCTGGCGACGGCAGCCGACCTGGATCGCGCCCTGCAGGTCACTGCACAGGCGTTCGACGTCTGGCGCAACACCGTGCCAGCCGAACGCGCGCGCATTCTGAAGCGCGGGGCGGAACTGATGCGCGAGCGCGCCGAGCACATCGCCACCGTCATGACGCTCGAGGAAGGCAAACCGCTGGCGGAAAGCCGTGACGAAGTCCTGCGTGCCGCGGACTACTTCGAATGGTTCGCCGAAGAGGCGCGCCGCATCGACGGCCGTGTGGTGCCGTCCAATCGCCCGGGTGTGCAACAGCTCGTGAAGAAACAGGCGATCGGGCCCGTCGCCGCATTCACGCCGTGGAATTTTCCCGCGATCACCCCGGCGCGCAAGCTCTCCGCCGCACTCGCCGCCGGATGCAGCGTCATCATCAAACCCGGCGAGGAAAGCCCCGCAACGGCGCTCGCGCTGGCACGCGCACTGGACGACGCCGGTTTGCCGAAGGGCGTGCTTCAGGTCGTATTCGGCGTGCCCGACCAGGTGTCGAAGCAGCTGATCGCTTCCCCGGTCATCCGGAAGGTGACGTTCACGGGCTCGGTGCCGATCGGCCGTCTGCTGTCGGCGCGCGCAGCCGAAGGCGTCAAACCCATCACGCTGGAGCTGGGCGGCCACGGGCCCGTCCTCGTATTCAACGATGCGGATGTCGAAAAGGCCGCGGTCGAAGGCGCGGCGAATCGCTTTCGCGGTACGGGCCAGATCTGCATCTCATCGACGCGCTTCCTGATCCAACGCGACGTCTACGACGAGTTTGTCGGGCACTTCGTGCGCGCAGCCAACGCGCTCAAGGTCGGCAACGGCATGGATGCGGGCACGCAGGTCGGGCCGCTGGCAAATCCGCGCCAGCTTGCCAAGATGGAGGAACTCATCGCCGATGCGGTGGAGCGTGGCGCAAGGGTCCTCGCCGGCGGAAAGCGCATCGCGGGAGAAGGGTATTTCTTCGAGCCCACGGTCCTCGCCGACGTACCGAACGACGCGCGTGTGATGCACGAAGAACCGTTCGGCCCGATCGCGGTGCTGATGCGCTTCGATGCCCTTGCCGACGGGCTCGCCGAAGCGAACCGGTTGCCATACGGGCTCTCCGCCTACGCATTCACGCGCAGTGCGCGCACGGCCATTGATGTAGCAGACGGTCTCGAAGCCGGCATGATCGGCATCAACCAGTACCGCATCGTTTCGACCGAACTGCCGTTTGGCGGCATGAAGGAAAGCGGCCACGGCTCGGAAGGCGGCGCCGAGGGCATCGAGTACTACCTCACGCGCAAGTTCATCAGCCAGGCTTGAAGGGGGATCGCCATGTCTCATACGCATTTCGACAGTCCGCGCGAGGCCGCGCGTGCCTTCACGCCGAAGCTCTCGGCATTCGTCGACGACACGCTCTATCCGCGGATCTGGAGCGATCCGGCGCTCTCGTCGCGGGACCGCAGCCTCGTGACCGTCGCCGCGCTGATCGCGGGGGGCCATCTCGACGAGTTGCCGGCGCACCTGCGCCGCGCGTTGGCAAACGGCGTAACCCGCGAAGAACTCGCCGCGACGATCACTCACCTCGCGTTCTATGCGGGGTTTCCTGCGGCAATCTCGGCATCGGCCGCGGCGCAGGCAACGCTCGGCGCGCAACCCCGGTCCGACGATTTCGCCGGCCATTCATCCACGACGCAGGACGGTTTGAAATGAAAGCCATCACATTCAACGAATTCGGCGAGGCCGAGGTTCTCCAGCTCGCCGACGTTCAGGCTCCCGAGGTTCGCCCCGACGATCTGCTGGTACGCGTCCATGCCGCAGGCGTGAATCGCGCGGATCTTACGCATCGGCGAGGAGGATACGGCCGTCCGAACTTCGGCGACTCGACGATCATGGGGCTCGAAATCGCCGGCGAGGTGATCGAGACTGGACCTTCCGTGCAGGGTTACAAGGTCGGTGATCGTGTAATGGGCGTCGTGGGCGGCGGGGCCTATGCAGAACTGGCGCGCATTGACTGGAGAATGGCGATGCCCATTCCGGCAACGATCGACTACGTGCACGCGGCTGCGATACCGGAAGTCTTCGTCACGGCGCACGAAGCGTTGTTGCATCTTGGCCGCTTGCAGCGTGGCGAATCGGTGCTTATTCACGCAGCGGCGGGCGGGGTGGGTTCCGCGGCGGTCCAACTGGCCTACGCAACCGGCGCGACGATATTCGCGACCGCCGAAGCCTCGAAGCTGGAACGGATCGTTCAACTGGGTGTGGACCATGCGATCGACTACAAGACGCAGGACTTTTCGGAAGTCGTCGCAAGCAGGACAGACAAACGCGGCGTCGACGTGGTTATCGACTTCGTGGGCGCGCCGTATTTTTCCCGGAATGTCGCGTCATTGGCAAACGGCGGCCGGCTGGTGCAGGTCGGCATACTCGGCGGCGGCGGTGACGTGAGCGTGAGTCTCGAACAGATCCTGTACCGTCATCTGCAAATCATCGGCACGGTGATGAAGTCGCGCGACCAGCGCGAGAAGCACGCGATGGTTCGGCGGTTTCGCGAACATTGGCTGGACCGCTTTGCGGGAGGAGCGGGCCTGGAGCCGGTCGTCGACAGCGTGTTTCCTCTCGCCAATGCCGCGGCTGCCCATCGACGGATGGAGTCGGCCCTGAACGTGGGAAAGATCATTCTGACGATGACCGAAAACATCTGAAGTGACGCTTGTTCACGTCGCATGCCTGTGCACGAAGCGGTTTGGCGGTTAAGCGGAGCGAAGCGGTCACTCGGCCAACTTGCGTGAGCAACCGCTTCTGGCCGGATACGGTGGTCTTCGCCGCTTTCCCTCGGAAATCCGCTATGGACCATATTTTCATGGTCGTGCACATTGCTACGGACCGAGCGCTATTGCCGCGAGTTGCGCAACCTGCAGCCGCGTATCGGGCGGCAGGCCGTCTTCCATCAACCACAGGGCCGACAGCCCCGACCACGCGAGAATCCATTGCAGCAACCGCCGCCGGTCGAGCTGTGCGGCATCCGCAACGAGCACGACGCGACGCTCGAAGCGCGCGGGATCCACAGCGATGTCGTGCGCGGGATTGCAGAACAGGTTCGCGTAGTCGAACGTGCGGTCGCCACGCAGCCCCTTCGGGTCGATCGCCAGCCAGCCGCGATCGCCGAAATACAGCAGGTTGCCGTGATGGATGTCGCCGTGCAGCACGACGTCATCGACGGGCGGCACGGCCAGCAGCCGGTGCGCCGTCTCGGCAGAACGCCGCAGCACGTCGTCGTCCGTGTCGTGCGACAGCAGCGCGTGGAACCAGTCGGGCAGCGGCACGGCCGCGGGCGGTGCCGGTGCGTGATGCGCATGCAGCCGCGCGACCACGCGACATGCGATCCGGATCGCGTCGTCATCGTGTCCCGCGGCGGACAAGCCGGCGAGCGTCGGCGCCGGCTGCGCGCGTTCGAGCAGTACCGCGTCGCTGTCGTGCAACCACACGCGCGCGGCGCCATCCCCGTTCCACCAGGTCATCAGCGCATTGCCGCGACGCTCTTCGTCGCAGGTCGCGACTTTCAGCATTGCCGGCCGTGTGCGCCAGACGACCGGCAACAGGCCGCCGCTCGCGGTCAGGATCGGGCCGCCGTCGGGAACGAGGCCCCACAGGTCGAGGTATCGATCGAACATCCGACGATGGTACAAGCGAACCGGCTCGCGCGCCCGGTGCGCTCGGCCGTGACGACATGCCATAGGCCTGCGTGCACCGCGCGAGCGGCCCCCGCCGCGCTTTCCTAAATAAAATTCAGCCAGCCAAACTTTGGCTGAAGAATGTTCCGGTTTCGCGCCATCCCTTCGACAATGCGCGCCTTTCGCGACGATCGGCGCCGCTCGCGCGCCGGCCGTCGCGGCACTGAAGAAGGAGCCCGACATGACCGACCCCACCGCCAACCCATCGCCGCCCCCCGCGCCACCGTCCGCACCGCCGTCCGCACCGCCACGCCGCCGCGCATGGCGCATGCTCGCGGGCGCGCTGCTCGGCCTGACGCTCGCGTGCGCGGGCATCGGTGCATGGACGATTCACCGCATCTGGACGCAACTGCCATCCGTCGAACATCTGGCCGCCTACCGTCCCGCGCTGCCGCTGCGGATTTTTTCGCGCGACGGCGACCTGTTGGCCGAGTACGGCGTCGAGCGCCGCGAGTTCGTGCCGCTCGAACGCATTCCGCCGCTGATGCGCCACGCGCTGCTCGCGGCCGAGGACGCGAAGTTCTACCAGCACGGCGCGATCGACGTCGGCGGCCTCGCGCGCGCGACCTTCGCGAACGTCGTGACCGGGCAGCCGGGGCAGGGCGGCAGCACGATCACGATGCAGGTCGCGCGCAATTTCTACCTGACACGCGACAAGGTGCTGAGCCGCAAGCTCGCCGAGATCCTGATGGCCATCAAGCTGGAGCGCGAATACGGCAAGGACAAGCTGCTCGAGCTGTACATGAACCAGATCTATCTCGGCGAGCGCGCGTACGGTTTCGCGGCGGCCGCGAACGTGTATTTCGGCAAGCCGCTCGACGCGCTGAGCGCGGGCGAGGCGGCCGTGCTCGCCGGATTGCCGAAGGCGCCGTCCACGTTCAACCCGGTCGTCAATCCGGCGCGCGCGACCGCGCGGCGCAACTACGTGCTCGGCCGCATGCACGCGCTCGGCGAACTCGACGAGGCGACCTATCGCGCGGCGGTCGACCTGCCGATCGTGCTGGCGACCACGCCGCCGCCCGGCATCGTCGCGGCGCCGTACGTCGCGGAGCGCGCGCGCCGGATGATGGTCGAGCGCTTTCACGACGACGCCTATACGCTCGGCCTCGACGTGACGACGACGATCTCGATGCGCGACCAGCGCGCGGCCGAGGCCGCACTCGGGCGCACGCTGCGCCGCCAGCCCGGCAAGCGCGATGTGCGCAACGGGCTCGAAGGCGCGCTCGTGTCGCTGGATGCGGCGACGGGCGACACGCTCGCGCTCGTCGGCGGCGCGGATTTCGGCCGCAACGTGTTCGACCATGCATTGCAGGCGTATCGCCAGCCGGGGTCGAGCTTCAAGCCGTTCGTCTATTCGGCGGCGCTGGAGAAGGGCTACTTCCCGGGCGTGCTGGTCGACGATACGCAGCGCACGCTCACGCATGCGGAAACCGGCGCGCGGCCGTGGCGCCCGCGCAATTTCGGCAACCGCTACGAGGGCTTCATCCCGGTGCGGCGCGGGCTCGCGCGCTCGAAGAACCTCGTCGCGGTCAACCTGATGCAGGCGGCTGATGCGCGCTACGTGCAGCAGCACGCGGTGGGCTTCGGTTTCGACGCGCGGCGCAATCCGGCGTCGCTGCCGCTCGCGCTCGGCGCGGGCGCCGTGACGCCGCTCGAACTCGCGAGCGCATACGGCGTGTTCGCGAACGGCGGGATGCGGATGGTGCCGCGGCTGATCCTGTCGGTGAAGCAGCGTCATGGCGGTGCGATGTACGAGGCGACGACGCCTGAAGGCACGCGCGTCGTGTCGGCGCGCAATGCGTTCGTGATGGACAGCATGCTGCGCGACGTCGTGCGGGCCGGCACCGCGCGCGGCGCGCTCGCGCTGCGCCGCGACGACACGGCCGGCAAGACGGGCACGTCGAACGGCTCGAAGGACGCGTGGTTCGCCGGCTATTCGTCGGGCATCGTCGCGGTCGCGTGGCTCGGCTACGACACGCCGCGCCCGATGGGGCGCGCGACCGGCGCGACGCTCGCGCTGCCGGTCTGGCTCGACTACATGAAGACGGCCGTCGACGGACGTACGCCGGTCGATGCGACGCCGCCGCAGGACGTCGCGCTCGTCGACGGCGATTTCGTGTACGCCGAATACATGCGCGGCACTTGCACCGCCGACATGCCGCCGTTCATCCGCAGCCGTTTTGCCTGTGGCGGTGCGCCGGCGTCCGATGCGCCGGACGGGCGCGGCATGTCCGGCGAGCCGATGCCGGCCGCCGTCGACGCGGCCGAACGCGAACGCGTGCTCGACCTGTTCCGTACCGAAGACTGAGGCGCGCGATGCATACGCTTTATCTGATCGCGATCGTCGCGGAGGCGATGTCGGGCGCGCTGATGGGCATGCGGCGCGGGATGGACCGCTTCGGGCTCGCGCTCGTCGGCGCGGTCACGGCGCTTGGCGGCGGCACCGTGCGCGACGTGCTGCTCGGCCACTATCCGCTCGGCTGGATCGCGCATCCCGAGTACCTCGTGATCACGCTCGCCGCGGCGACCGTCGCGTCGTGGGCCGCGCGGCACGTCGCGCGCATGAAGACGCTGTTCGTCACCGTCGACGCGATCGGCCTCGCGGCGTTCACGATCATCGGCTGCGACATCGGCGCGTCGACGGGCACCGCGCCGATCATCGTCGTGCTGGCCGGTGCGATCACCGGCGTGTGCGGCGGGATGCTGCGCGATCTGCTGTGCAACGAGATGCCGCTGATCCTGCGCGACGAACTGTATGCGAGCGTCGCGTTCTTCACGGGCACGCTGTATGTCGGGATCCAGCATCTCGGCGTCGATGCCGGGTTCGCGACGGCGGTTGCGCTGGCGGCCGGCTTCACGATGCGGATGCTGGCCGTACGGCTCGGGTGGAAGATGCGCACGTTCGGTGTCGCGGACGTCGAGCGTTGAGCGTTGAGCGAGGGTGCCGCACGGACGCGACGATACGCGTGTTCTACGCCGGCACCATGAGCGGCGGCGCCCCGTCGCCCGTTTCCACCATCCTCACGGCGAACCCGTAGCACTGCGCGATATGGCCGGGCGTCATCACGTCGCGCGGCGCACCCTGCGCGACGATCGTACCGTCCGCGAGCATCGCGATCGTATCCGCGTGCCGCGCGGCGAGGTTCGGATCGTGGACGATCGCGAGCACGCCGAGCCGCCACTCGCGCGCGACCGTGCGCACGGTATCGAGCAGCCGGTGCTGGTGCGCGAGATCGAGCGCTGCGGTCGGCTCGTCGAGCAGCAGGTAGCGCGGGTCCGGCTGCGCGTCGTCGTCCGGCCACAACTGCGCGAGCACACGCGCGAACTGCACGCGTGCGAGCTCGCCGCCCGACAGCGTCGTCACGTCGCGGCCGACGAGCGCGTCGGCGCCCGCGCGTTCGAGCGCCTGCCACGCGATGTCGCGATCGCGATGCGCGATCACGTGCCGCGCGCCGCCGCGCCGCGCATGCGGATAGCGGCCGAGCAGCACGATTTCGTCGACGCTGAACGGAAACGCCGGTTGCGCGGCCTGCGGCAGCACGGCGCGCAGGCACGCGAGCCGCGCCGCGTCGATGTGCGCGAGCGGTTCGCCGTTCAGCGTGATGTCGCCGGTCACGCGCACGCCGTTCGGCGCGACGCTGCCGGTCAGTTCACCCGCCAGGGTCTTCAGCAGCGTGCTCTTGCCCGCGCCGTTGCGACCGAGCAGCGCGGTCACGCGGCCGGGTTCGATCGACAGCGACAGGTCGTGCAGAACGGTGCGGTGCCGGCGGGCGACGCCGAGATGATGGGCAGTCAGCATGATGGGTGCATGAAGGATCAGCCGCCGAGCGCGCCGCGGCTTTTCCACAGCAGCGCGAGAAAGAACGGTGCGCCGAGCAATGCGGTGAGCACGCCGAGCGGAATCTCGGCGGGCGCGGCGACGGTGCGCGCGGCGAGATCGGCGGCGAGCGTCAGCAGCGCGCCGAGCAATGCTGCGCCGGGCAGCACGACGCGCTGGTCGGGGCCGCACGCGAGGCGCACGCAGTGCGGCGCGACGAGGCCGATGAAACCGATGATGCCCGCGCACGACACGAGCGCGCCGACCGCGAGCGCGACCGCGACGAGCACGCGCCGCTTGAGCCGCTGCACGGGCACGCCGAGGTGCAGCGCCTCGGTTTCGCCGAGCTGCAATGCGTTGAGCGCGTCACGGTCGCGCGCGAGCAGCACGCAGCCGATCGCGACGCACGGCGCGACGGCCGCCAGCGCGGACCATTGCGCGCCGCCGAGGCTGCCGAGGCTCCAGAACGTCAGCGAACGCAACTGCGCGTCGTCGGCGACGAACGTGAGCAGGCCGATCGCCGCGCCGACCAGCGCGTTGATCGCGATGCCGGCGAGCAGCAGCAGCGGCAGCGCGAGCCGGCCGCGCGACGCGGCGAGCCGGTAGGCGAGCGCCGCGACCGCGAGCGCGCCGGCGAACGCGGCGACGGACAGCACAGCCGCGCTCGCGTGCGCGGCGAACAGCGCGGGGCCGAGCACGATCGTCGTCGTTGCGCCGAGCGCCGCGCCGCTCGATACGCCGACGAGCCCCGGGTCGGCGAGCGGATTGCGGAACAGTGCCTGCATCGCGGCGCCGGCCGCGCCGAAGCCGCCGCCGACCAGCAGCGCGAGCACGACGCGCGGCGCGCGGATGTCGAACAGCACCGCGCCTGCCTGCCGGGCGGCCGGGTCGCCGCTCAGCGCGGCCCAGGCCTCCGCCAACGGAATGCGGTACGCGCCCACGCACAGCGCGATGACGGACATGACACACACGAGCGCGGCCAGCGCGGCCAGCGCGAACGGTACGAGGCGGCGCGACGCGCCGACGCGCGCGGCACCGGCATGCGATACGTGCGACCGCGCGGGGAAAGGCGAAGCATGAACAGGCATCGGGACGCTCCGGAATCAGGCGAGCGCATCCGACAGGCGCCGGTGCAGGGTCGTGACGGCGAGCGGCAGGCGCGGACCGAAGCCGAGCAGGAACAGCGCATCGAGCGACACGACGCGCCGTGCGCGGCCGGCCGGCGTCGCGCCGAAGCCGGGCGCGGCGAGCAGCGCGGCGCGGCCGCCGACCGCCGCGAGCCCTTCGTCGGAGATCAGCACGATGTCAGGGGCGGCGGCGGCCAGCGCCTCGGTCGTCAGCGGCTTGTAGTGATCGAAACCCTGCATCGCGTTGCGCGCGCCCGCGTAGCGGAGCATCGCGTCGGCGGCCGTGCGCTGGCCGCCGACGAGCGCCTGGTTGCCGGTATGGTTCAGCACGAACAGCACGCGCGGCGGCTGCGCGCCGCCGGGCACGCGCACGGCGACCGCGTCGCGCGCGGCCTGCCAGTCGCGATCGAAGCGTTGCAGCAGCGCGGTGCCCGCGTCGCGCACGTCGAGCGCCTGCGCGACGCCGGTGATCTTCGCGCGCACCGAATCGACGTCGTGCCGCTCGTCGAACGTCGTGACCGCGACGCCCGCGCTTCTCACCTGCGCGATCGCGGCGGGCGGGCCGGCCTCCGCCGACGCGAGCACGAGATCGGGCCGTAGCGACAGCAGCCCCTCGGCCGACAGCGCGCGCTGGTAGCCGACCTTCGGCAGGCGCTTCGCGGCGTCCGGGTACGTGCAGGTCGTGTCGGTGCCGACGAGCCGGTAACCGCGCGCGTCGGCGCCGCCGAGCGCGAACGCGGTTTCCGCAAGCGCACCGCCGATCACGACCACGCGCTTCGGCGCGGCTTGCGCGAGCGCTCGGCCGGGCAGCGCGCCCGCGAGTGCGCTGGCGATCGCGCCCGCGAGCACGACGCGGCGTCGCGGCTGGAACGATCGCGCGCTCACCGCGCGTCTCCGCGCGCCGCCGACGGCAGCGTCGCGACGAGCGCGCGCCAGTCGTCGCGTTCGACGCGGCCGGGCTTGCGTTCGCCGAACAGCAGCGCGACATGGTCGCCCTGCCGGTCGAACAGCTCCAGCGACGTGACGATGCCGTCGCTCGTCGGCTTCTTCACAACCCACGCGGCGGCGATCAGGTCCTCGCGCACGTGCAGGTTGAAGCCCGGGTCGAGCACGTTGATCCATGTGCCGACCTCGCGCACGTTCGCGACGGGGCCCGTGTGGATCTGGATCATCCCTGCATTGCCGACGAACACCATGATCGGCTGGCCGCTGCCCGCTGCCCGTTCGAGCACGTGACGCAGCGCGCGCGTCGCCTCGACCGGATACGCGTACCGCGGCTCGGCGAGGCGCAGCGCCTGCATGCGGCTCACGCCGAAGCGCTGCGTGATGCCGAAGAACTGATGCGTGTCGGTCATCGCGTCCCATGCGACGCGAAAGCCTGCGACGTCGATCCCGGTATCGGCCCGCTCGGGCGTTTTCGGTGCGGCGGGCACGACGTCGAGCCCCGGCTCCTGCGACGCCGCGCGCCAGCGTTCGACGAACGCGTCGTACGCCGCGTGATCGCTGTGCGCGCGCAGGTAGACCTTGTGGATCGCATGACCCTGCGCGTCGAAGAACTGCAAACTCTTCAGCGGACCGTGCGCGGTTTCGTCGCGCACCGCGAACGCGGACGCCCAGTGACGGTAGAAGATGCGCAGGTCGATGTCGCCGAGCGCGAGGCCGACCTGGCCGTCGTGGCTCATCTGCGCATATTCGCCGTCCTTCTCGTGGACGGCCGTGTCGTTGCGCGTGAGCGCCATCACGCGGCCGAGGCGCGGCATTTCCTCGAACATCGCCGGAAAGCGCGCGTCGAGCCGCACCACGTGCTCGCCGACGAACGCGGCGAGCGCCTCGCCTTCGCTGACGCCGAGCGCCTGCGCGACGTCGCGGTTGCGCAGCTGGCGCTCGGCCTTGAGCTTGACGAATGCGTCGCGCAACGCGGCGGGCGCGCGGGCCGGCGTGGCCGGCTGGCCGGGAAGGGCGGAATGCATCATGTCGGACTCCTTCAAGTAACGGTTGGGCAGGAACGCGCGATCGCGCGCATCAGAAATCCACTTTCATGCTGACGGCGACGGTGCGTCCGGACGACGTATACGCGTCGAGCACCTGCGAATCGGCGGCGATGCCGCGCACGTCCGACCAGTTCCAGTATTTGCGGTCGAACAGGTTGCGGATGCCGATCGTCGCGCTCACATGCTTGTTGAAGCGGTAGCCGCCGCGCAGGTCGACGACGAACGACGACGGCGGCGCGAAGCACGCCTTGTTCGAGCAGTCGGACTTGTCGATGTCCTTGTCGCGTTTCGCGGCCTGGAACAGCAGGTCGGTCTGCACGAACCAGCGTTCGCCGGGTTCGTAGCGCACGCCGAACACCGCCGAGAACGGATTGACCGTGTTCAGCGGCTGGCTCGCCGCGCCGTCGTTCCGCGTCGAGCCCCTGGTGAACGCCATCGCGGTCTTCAGCGTGACGCCGTTCGGCATGATCCATTCGGCGCGGCCTTCGAGGCCGTGGATGCGCGCGTCGGCGAAGTTCACGTACTGGAACACGAACGGGTCGGTTGGCCGGCCGCCGCCCGCGATCGTCGTGCGCGCGATGAAGTTGCGGTAGCGGCCCGTGAACGCGGCCGCGCTGTAGCGCAGGACGCCGTAGCCGGTGCCGGCCTTGCCGCGCAGGCCGGCTTCGAACGTGTCGCTGGTTTCGGGCTTCAGGTTCGGATTGCCGATCGACGTGTAGCCGTACACCGGGTTCGAGAAGCTGCTGTTCACCTGGTCGGGCGTCGGCGCGCGGAAGCCGTGCGCGTACTGTGCATACGGAATCAGCGCGGGCGTGATCTCGTAGAGCACCGCGACGCGCGGCGACACTTCGTTCGCGCTCGTCGACACCGCGGTGCCGGTGAACAGCGGATCGTTGCGCGTCGGGCTCAACCGGTACGTGTCGAAGCGCAGCCCCGGCGTGACGAGCAGGCGGCCATAGCCGACCTGGTCCTGCACGAACGCGCCGAACAGCGTGTAGTCGGTATCGGGAAACGCCTTGTTCGGGAACGCCTCGCCGACGCCCGGCACCGTGCCGTCGCGCAGGTTCGTCACGCGCGACACGCTGCCGTCGACGCCATACAGCAGCTTGTGCGCGAGCGGGCCCGTCGAGAAGCCGCTTTCGGCGAATGCGGCGCCGCCGAACGTGCGCTCCTTGTACTGGTTGTCGCGCGAGCGCGATTTCAGCGGCGCGCCGCGCGTCTCGAACGCGTATTGATCCTGCTTCGCATCCTGGTAGTAGAACTGAACGTGTGCGTTCTGAAACCAGCGCAACGCATCGTCGCGGAAGTCGTAGTCGATGCTGAAGCGGTTGCGCTCGAGCCGGTCGTGCGTCGTGAGCCCGAGCGTGCCGGGCGGGTTGATCGCCGACAGCACGTCGGTGCTCACGCGGCGCTGCACGGTTTCCGCGGTAAATTTGATCGTGTCGCCCGCGGTGGGTGTCAGCACGAGCTTGCCGAGCAGCGATTCCGAATAGACGTCCTGCGGGTTCGACGTCGTGCGCAGCGTGCTCGCGGAATTGTCGCTGCCGCGCGTGTCGACCTCATGGCCGCGCCGGCCGTCGGCGATGATCATCCCCTGCACGCGATCGTTGCCGCCCGCGGCCGACACCGTCGCGCCGACGCTGCGGTCGGCCGAGTCGTAACCCGGCCGGAGCGAGAAGTAGGTGGGTTTGCCGTAGATCGACAGCAGGTCGCGCGGATCCTTCGTGATGAAGTTCACCGCGCCGGTCAGCCCGTCGCTGCCGTACAGCGCCGACGCCGGCCCGCGCAGGATCTCGATGCGCTTGAGCATGTCGAGATCCGCGTAGTCGCCGCGGCCGGCTTCGAGCGGCCCGAACGAGAACGCGTTCGGCAGGCGGATGCCGTCTTCCATCAGCAGCACGCGATTGCCTTCGAGGCCGCGGACGTTGATGCTCGAATCGCCGTCGCGGCCGCCGCCGAGCGCGGCGCTGCCGGGGCGGTACGCGGTGCGGCGCACCGTGACGCCCGGCTCGTAGCGCAGCGCGTCCTTGATGTTGGTCGCCTGCTGCTCGTCGAGATCGTCGTCGGTGATGACCGACACGGATGCAGCCGTGCGGCTCGCGGCGGTGGCGGTGCGGGTGGCCGTGACGGTGACGGGGTCGAGCAGCGCCGCATCGCCGCGCGCGGGTGCGGCGGCGGTCAGGACGGCAGGTGGCGGGTTGGCGCCTTGCGGCGACGAATCGGCGTAAGCCGGGGCGGCGGACAGGCCGAACGCGCCGAACAGCGCGGCACAGATCGGCCGCCGCGCCAGCGGATAGCAATGCACAGGTGGTCTCCCATTGACGATGACTAGCCCGAAGGCTGGCTGGGTGACGCGTTCACCTGGCTGGCCCGTTCGCGTGCGGCAGGCGGCGAACGGCGAATTGAAAGGGAATTGATGATTCGTTCAGTGTAAATGAGAACTATTATCAATACAAGAACGGAAAGCGGCGTCTGCGGACGTACGCCGCCGGCGCGGACCGGACGCACCGCGCAGGGGCAAATTCGGGAGAAGCGGGCCGGCGCGGGTCCGTTATCGGCGTGAGCAGAGGCCCTATGCGAGCGATTCGATGCGAATCAGCAGGTTGCGCGCATGCGCGATGAACGCGTCGTGTGTCGCGCGATCGCCGTGACCTTCGAAGCCGGCCTGTTCGGCGAACGCGAGCTGTTCGGCGTAGAGGTCGACGAGCGCGCTGCGTGCGTCGGGCGGAAGCGCGCGGATCATCGTGACGAGCAGCAGTTCCTGCGCGCGCAGCATGCCGGACAGCGATTGGGGGTTCATGCCGACCTCCTCGAACGACGCGGCGGCGTGCCGCTCATTTCATAGTAGGTGGTCGGCGCGCGCAGCGGAAATCAGCCGGCGGCCGTCGCCGTCCGTGCATCGCGCACGACCTGCGCGACGCGTTCGACGAATTCGGGGTCGACGCTCGACAGCGCTTCGCGCTTGCCGTCGGGCATCTCGACCATCAGCCGGTACGTGATGTCCTGCGTGGTCCAGGCGAGATAGCCGACGACGGCGAGCATCACGCCGACGACCAGCGCGGCGCTCGATCCGCCGATGCCGCCGGCAATGGCGGCGACCACGCCGATCAGCGAGATCAGCGACGGCACGAGGCGATTCTTCGGGATCTTGACGACGTCGACGTTGCGGATGTCACGCAGCGGGAAGACCTGCCCGGCGGCCGACAGGCCGTTGCGCGTGACCATCACGCCGCGTTCGTTGAATGCGTTTTCCATCGTATGGTGCGTGGACGAAAACGCGCAGCGTAGCAGACTTCGTTGCCGCGTCAAACGAGACCGAGTGCCGCACGATGCGTGCGGGCCGGCCGCGCTGCGGGCAGTGACGGGTAACGAGGCGTAACGAGGGGGAAGTCAGAACTGCAGCTGGCCGTCGCCGTACAGGCGGCCCGGCACGTGCGACGCGACGACCTCGGCGATCTCTTCGTCGGTCGATTCGGCCGGTACGATCTGGCGCCGCGCGGGCGCGTCGAGATGCATCGTCCATTCGACGAGCCGGTACGGGCGGCCCCATGGGCGCTGCATCGCCACCGACACGCGGCAGCTCTGGACCGGTAGCGAATGCTGACGCGTCAGAATCGCGTGCAGATGGCTGAAAACGGTATCTTCGATCATCTTGGCCTCCGATCCTGTCTTGCGGGCAGTTGATGGCGGTGCCGTAGTGGGTCTCAAAAAAAAGAAGCCGCCGATGCTCAGGCGGCCAACAGGGGGGGTGAGAGCATCCTCTCAGCCCAGAATTAAGCGAAACTTAAAAGCCCATAAAAAAGCGCCCCGCATGGAGCGGGGCGCTTCGTGCCGTCGTCATCCGCGCGATGAGCGGACGAGTTAAGCGGATGCTTTAGAACTTGTGGCGGATACCGACGCGCGCGGCGATCTGGTTCGTCGCACCGTTGCCCGACGTGCTGAAGTAGCTCGTGCTCGAGCCGATCTGCGCTTGCACGTTGTTGCCCGACGCCTTCTGGCCGATGACCAGCGCGTACACGTCCGTACGCTTGCTGAGTGCGTAGTCGAGGCCGATGTTGCCCTGGTTCCAGTGTGCCGAGTTGCCGCTTTGCGTGGCGTTCGTGTACGTGTAGCCGACGGCTGCCGACAGGGCCGGCGTGATCGCGTACTTCACGCCCGCTTCATACGCGTTGTAGAACGTGCCCGATGCGCCAGCCGCGATCGGGGTGAACTGCGTGCGCGTCCAGAGCAGCCATGCCGTTGCCGGCCCGAAGAGGTAGCGGCCACCGACGCCGTACGTGCGCAGGTCGCGGATGTTCGTCAGCGCGATGTTCGCGATCGACGTCGAGAATGCCGGCGTCGACTGGCTCGGGAAGCGGATGTCCGTGTAGGCGGCGCCGAGTGCGAACGGGCCGTTCGCGTAGTTCAGGCCGAAGCTGTATGCGCGCGACGAACCGGCCGTCGTCGTGGTGCCCGTCGTGGTCGACGGTGCGCCTGCGAAGTCGGTCGAGTTCGAGAAGCCGTACAACGCGCCGAACGTGAAGCCGGCGTAGTTCGCGCTCTGGAACTTCACCGAGTTGTTGATGCGGCTCGACGTGAGTTGGTCGACGTCGTTCACGTGGTACGCGTAGTTGCCCGCGACCGTGTTGCCGCCCGTCGAGTAGTTCGAGCCGAGGATGTCGGTCGAGAACGAGTACTGACGGCCGAACGTGACCGTGCCGTATTGCGCCTGGCTCAGGCCGACGTACGCTTGACGGCCGAAGATCGCGCCGCCCTGGCCGATCGTGCCGTTGCCGCTGTTGAAGCCGTTTTCGAGCACGAAGATCGCCTTCAGGCCGCCACCGAGGTCTTCGGTGCCGCGCAGGCCCCAACGGCTGCCCTGGGCCACGCCGTCGTCGTACTTGAACAGCTTGCCGCTGCCGCCGTTCGCGGTCTTGCTGTGGTTCACGTAGCTGATACCGGCATCGATGACACCGTACAGGGTCACGCTGCTTTGTGCGTGCGCCGTGCCAGCCGTTGCTGCGAGGATGGCGATGGTCAACAGTTTCTTGTTCAAAGGATTCTCCGAGCGAGTAAATGGCGTGTCCAGTTGCGGTTCCGGCGCTCTCTATGGGCGCTTTCACGGACCGGTCGCAACTTTATCGGCGGGCGACGTAATGAATGTGACAGCCTTGTCATATTACGAATCTGTGGTGCCGATGCGACATTGGATTCTGCCCGGTTGTACAGCAGGGAGTTATACCGATTCCGCCTGAGATTCGATCGGAGTGAGGAATATGCACATGAAATAAGCTTGGTTGGTGCCGGTCCGGCCCCGTGCCACGATGCGCGCTTCAACAACGACACGGGACAAGAGGACACCATGCGACGTTCGATCCTGACCGGCCTCGGCGCGCTTGCCGCGGTGCTGGCCTTTGCCGCGCCCGGCGCGCACGCCGATTCCCAGACGCTGAAGATCGGCACGATGAGCGGCCCCGACGCGCAGATCTGGACCGAGGTGACGAAAGTCGCCGCACGCGAAGGACTCGCGATCAAGGTCATCGAATTCAACGATTACGTGCAGCCAAACGCGGCGCTCGATGCGGGCGACCTCGATGCGAACGGCTTCCAGCACCAGCCGTTTCTCGACAGCCAGATCAAGCAGCGCGGCTACAAGATCGTCAACGTCGGGCTGACCTACACGGCGCCGATGGGCTTCTATTCGAAGAAGCTCAAGTCGCTGAAGGACTTGCCGGCCGGCGCGAAGGTCGGGATCCAGAACGATCCGTCCAACGGCAACCGCGCGCTGCTGCTGCTGCAGAAGTACGGCGTGATCAAGCTGAAGCCGGGCGTGGGCAGCAACGGCGTGAACGCGACGCCGCTCGACATCGCCGAGAACCCGAAGAAGATCAAGATCGTCGAACTCGACTCCGCGCAGTTGCCGCGCGCGCTGCCCGATGTCGACGCCGCATCGATCAACACCGACTACGCGGTGAAGGCCGGGCTCACGCCGGTGAAGGATGCGATCGCGATCGAGGACCTGCGCGGGCCGTACGCGAACCTGATCGCGGTGCGCGCGCAGGACAAGGACAAGCCGTGGGTGAAGAAGCTCGTCGCGGCCTATGAATCGGACGACGTGCGCAAGTTCATCGACCAGAAGTTTGGCGGCGCGATCGTGCCGGCGTTCTGAACGCTGCGCCCGGCTGCCCCCCCGGCCACGTCGCCGGGCATGCCGTCAGGCCAAAAAGCAAATCGCCCGCGCAAGCGGGCGATTTCGTTGGTGCGCGTCGCGATGCGGCGCGCGGGCCGGCCGTTCAGGCGGCCCGGACCGGAGGCGACTCAGGCCGACAGCAGCGACCCGGTGCGGATCGGATTCGCGCCGGCAATCCGCGCGACTTCCATCCCGGCGGTCGCGAAGCGCACGATCTGGCGCGCGTACAGCACGCCCGATACGCTGCTCTTCAGCGTGATCACGCGATCGGTCAGCGGATCGACGATGTCGGCCACATCCTGGCCGGCCTCGATCCATGCGCCGACCGGCGTGCGGAACACGATCACGCCGGACACCGGCGCGACGAGCGGATCGGTGCCCGCGAGCGGCGTGGCCGGATGCGCGAGCGGCGGCAGCGGCGCGGGCGTGCCGTCGATGACGCCGCGCTCGGTCAGGTATTCGACGATCGCTTGTGAGTCCTTCTCCGCGAATTCGTACGACACGTCGCGCTCGCTGCGCAGTTCGACCGTGACGGAAATCGCGCCGTTCGGGATCGGGAAGCGATCGCCGAACCGGTTGCGCAGATCCGACCAGCAGAAACTGTGGATCTCGTCGAACGGGTTGCCGACCGAATTCAGCGCGAGCAGCGACGCCTGCGCGTCCAGGTAGCGCGACAGCGGCTCGACGTCTTCCCACAGATCGGGGTTCGTATACAGGTGCATCACCGCGTCGCTGTCGCAATGCAGGTCGAGCACGATGTCGGCGTCGAACGACAGCTTCTGCAGCGCGAGGCGCTGCGATTCGAGCTCGGTGCGCGGCTTCTGTTCGTCGAGCGCCTCGCGCATCGCGGCGCGTACGGCGGCGAGGTTGCGCTGCGCGTCGTTCGTCAGGCGGCCTTCGATGCGCGGCAGCACGAGCGCCGCGAGATCGTAGAAATTGCGGTTGAAGTTCTGCATCGAGCCGAGCTCGAAGCGGCCGAGGTGATCGCCGAACACGTGCTGCGACAGGCCGATCGGGTTCGGCACGGGGACGATGACCACTTCGCCGCGCAGCTTGCCGGCCGTCTCGAGCGCGGCGATCTTGCGGCGCAGCAGCGTGGCGACCAGCATGCCGGGCAGTTCGTCCGCGTGCAGCGACGACTGGATGTAGACCTTCTTGCCGCCGCGCGGGCCGTAGTGGAAGCTCGTGATCTGGCGTTCGGTGCCGACGGCGGGGGAAATCAGCGGATGGGTCTGCGTTTGCATGATGAGGGGAGGGCGGCGCAGCCGCGAGTGATCCGGTATGCGTGGAAGATCGATTGTACGTTGCCTTCCGCGAACCTATCAAACCGCGCGCCGGCCATGTCGATTTCCTTTACGAATCATCGGGTTGGCGCGTAAAAAATAACGGCGCCGCAGCCCTTCGTCCACGCGTGTCGAGCGGCCTTTCGCCGCGCGCGAGCAAAAAAAACGGGCTCCTTGCGGAGCCCGTCTGCGCGGTCGCGAGGCGCGCGTTGCGCGGTGTTACTTGCCGTACACGTCGAAATCGAAGTACTTCTTCGCGATCTTGTCGTACGTGCCGTCCTTGCGCATGCCGGCGATCGCGCCGTCGATCTTCGCCTTCAGGTCGGTGTCTTCCTTGCGCAGGCCGATGCCGGCGCCGTTGCCGAGCGTCTTCGGATCGTCGATGTCCTTGCCGGCGAAATCGAAGTTCGCGCCGCGCGGCGTCTTCAGGAAGCCGATTTCAGCCTGCACCGCGTCCTGCAGCGCGCCGTCCAGACGGCCCGAGATCAGGTCGGCGTAGACCTGGTCCTGGTTCTGGTAAGGCACGACGTTCACGCCCTTCGAGGCCCAGTACGTCTTCGCGTAGGTTTCCTGGATCGTGCCCTGCTCGACGCCGACCGACTTGCCCTTCAGCGATTCGGCCGTCGGCATCAGGCCGGCGCCCTTCTTCGCGACGAGGCGCGTCGGCGTGTTGAACAGCTTCGACGAGAACGCGATCTGTTCCTCGCGTGCCGGCGTCATCGACATCGACGACAGGACGCCGTCGAACTTGCGAGCCTTCAGTGCGGGGATCATCCCGTCGAAGTCGTTCTCGATCCACACGCACTTCGCGTTGATGCGGCGGCAGATTTCGTTGCCGAGATCGACGTCGAAGCCGACCACCTTGCCGTCAGCCCCTTTCGATTCGAAAGGCGGGTAGCTTGCGTCGACGCCGAAGCGTACGGTCGTCCAGTCCTTCGCGTATGCAGTGCCGGCCGATACGGCGAGCAGGGCCACGGTCACAGCCGCAAGAATCTTTTTCACTCGGTGACTCCTCGTTTTGTTCGATGGGTGCGCGGTTGTGCCGCGCCGTAAGCCTTCGGCCCGGCGCGGCTTCGCGTCGGACTGTCCGTTTCGCTGCCCGATGCGGGCGCGCGACGTGCGCAAGATTATCAAGACAAAATACCGGCAGGGCGCCTAGGACAAGCCCCGATACCGGACCCGACGGCTGCGCATGCGGCGCGCGACCGTTTCAGAGGAAGGAACGATTCAACCTAGCGTTTCGTTGACCGCGCGCCGCAGGCAGGTGACGAATTGCGATACCGCCGGCGTCGGCAGCAGGTCGCGGCGCGCGATGATCGACAGGTCGAAGCGCGGCATGCTTTCGTCGAGATCGGCCGTGCGGATCCCGAGCGGCGCCACCATCGCGGCCAGCGGGCGCGTGAAGCAGCCGATCACGTCGGAGCGGGCGACGAGCCCGAGCGTCACCGCGAACGACATCGGCGAGCGCAGCAGGCGCTTCGGCAGCGGCAGCCCGCGCGCCTCGAACATCCCGACCATCACGCTGTGCGGAAACTGCTCGGCGCCGACCGTGACGATCCATTCCGCGTCGAGCAATTCCTCTAATCGGCGCGCGTGCGCGAGCGGGTGGCCTTCGCGCATCACGACGGTGAACTCGGTCGACAGCAGCGGGACCTGCGTGAAATCGCGGTCGAGCGCGGGCACATGGTGCATCGCAGCGATGTCGAGCGTGCCGTTGCGCAGCTGCGCGAGCGCGTCGGGCACCGTCACTTCCTCCAGATGCAGGTTCACGTTCGGCATCGACCGGCGGAAGGCGGTGACCGCGTGCGGCAGCGCGGTCAGCGCGATCGACGGCATCGTGCCGACCGCGACGCGCCCCGACATTTCCCCTTTCACCTGCTCGACGGCCTCGACGGTGCGGCGCATGTCGCCGAGCAGCTGCTCGGCGCGCGGCAGCAGCGCGTGGCCGCACGCGGTCAGCTCGACGCCGCGCACGCTGCGCACGAGCAGTTCCGCGTTCAGCGCCGTTTCGAGTTCGCGGATCGTGTGCGTGATCGCGGGCTGGGTGACGCCGAGCTCGCGCGCGGCGGCGCGCAGGCTCTTGTGATGCGCGGCGGAGACGAAGGCCTGGAGCTGCGCGATGTTCAGGTGGTTGCGGATGCGGGTCATCGATCGGTTCGGATCTGGCGGCGGGCCGGGGCGCCGGCGCGAAGATCGATAGGGTAGCGCGAGGTGACGGCGGCCGCGGGGCGGAACAAAAATCGCGCGGCGGTGCGCGGCGCCGTTTCGTTGTGTGCGGCGGTAAACCGATCAGGATTGCAGATGATGTTGCGTGCGTGTTCGAGATGCCGTCGATGTATGCCGCGATACGACATCATCGCGTTTCCGTTCGACGGCGTCCCGGCGTGTCAGGCGAGCGCCAGTTCGACGGCCGCGAGCGTGCGGCGGCGGATCCAGCCGCTCCCGAGCCGGATCGCGAGCCAGTACGGCAGGAACAGCAGGCGCGTGCGCGCGCTCGGACAGTGCACGAAGGTTTCGGTGCGCAGCAGCCGCGCGCCTGACGACAGCCCGACGACCTCGAAGCGCAACACCAGCTTCGCGTCATCCGGATCGTCGTGCCGCACGAACGCCGCGGCGTCATCGATCGTGCGCACGTCGGGCGTCGGACGCCAGAAGCGTCCGACGAGCCCGAGCGACAGCGACGTGTCGTCGCGATGCAGCAGCGTGAACGAATCGAAGCCGAAGCGCTCGCGGGCGGCGCCGGCCGGACGCTGGCCCAGCGCGCGGGCGATGGCCGCCGGCGCTTCGCGCACGGCAAGCAGCGCGTCGATGACGGGATCGGCGCGCATGTCGAGCGTGGCCACCGCATCGATGATGCGCGACGGCGGCGCGTCGATCGGCCGCGATTCATGAACTTCGACGAAACCGAACGACGGGATGAACGGTGGCTTGCGCGCCGCGGTCCGCGTGTCTGATTCGGAGACGATGCCGAACGGATTCATGAGCGTTCCGGAGGATAAAACGCGATCGTAGCACCGCGTGCGGATTCGAGATGCGCGGCACGCTGCCGCGGTTTCCCGTGTCGGTCGAACGGCCCGGTGGCACCCCCGCCGCACCGACGAAAAAAAGCCCGGAAACGTACGTTCCCGAGCCTGGAGACCATCAACGACGATGGTGGAGGAGACGATGCCGTCCCGATGCGCGCCGCCCTTCGGCAGGCGACGTCGCGCATGATCCGCGGTCAGATCGCCCAGCCACCGAGATAGAACGTGACGAGCACGGCCGCGATGAGCACGGTGCCGACGTTGAGCTTGCGGAATTCGCCGCTGGCGACGCGGCCGATCACGAGCGTCGAGAAGCCGAGCATGATGCCCGTCACGATGTTCGCGGTCAGCACGATGAACACCGCGCACACGAGGCCCGACATCGCGTCGACCATGTCGTCCATGTGCAGCTTGCTCACGCTGCCGAGCATCAGCAGGCCGACGTACATCAGCGCGGGGGCCGTGGCGTACGACGGCACGAGGCCCGCGAGCGGCGAGAAGAACATCACGACCAGGAACAGCACGCCGACCACCGCGGCCGCGAGGCCCGTCTTCGCACCGGCCGCCACGCCGACGCTCGACTCGATGTAGGCCGCCGCCGGCGCGCCGCCGAGGAAGCCGGAGAAGATCGAGCTGACCGAATCGGCGGTCAGCGCGCGGCCGCCGTTGATGATGCGGCCGTTCTCGTCGAGCTGGCCGGCCTGGCCCGCGACCGCGCGGATCGTGCCGGTCGCGTCGAACACGGCGGTCATCACGAGCGCCAGCACGCTCGGCAGCACGGCCATCGACAATGCGCCCTTGATGTCCATCGCGCCGATCAGCGACGCGTGGCCCGGTGCGCTCAGCGACGGCAGCGCGAAGATGCCGCGGTACTTCACGGCCGGATCGAACGCGAGGCCGATCAGCGAGATCGCGACCACGACGAGCAGGATGCCGCCCGGCACGCGACGCTTCTCGAGCCCGAAGATCGCGGCGAGGCCGACGACCGACATGATGACCGGGAACGCGGTGATCTGGCCGAGCGAGACCGGCAGGCCGGCGCCCGGATTCTTGATCACGAGGCCGACGTCGTTCGACGCGATCAGCAGCAGGAACAGGCCGATGCCGATCCCGGTGCCGTGCGCGACGCCCGCGGGCAGGTTGCGCAGGATCCACGAACGCACGCCGGTGACCGAGATGCCCGTGAACACGAGACCCATCAGGAACACGGCGCCGAGCGCGACGGCCGGCGGCAGGCCCTTGCCGAGCACGAGCCCGAACGCGGTGAACGCCGTCAGCGAAATCGCGCAGCCGATCGCGATCGGCAGCTTCGCCCACAGGCCCATCAGCAGCGAACCGAACGCGGTGGTGAGGCAGACCGCGACGAATACCGCGCTCGTGTCGAAGCCGGCCTTGCCGAACATGCCGGGCACGACGAACACGGAGTAGACCATCGCGAGGAAAGTGGTCACGCCCGCGACGATTTCGCGACGCTGCGTGCTGCCGCGCGACGAAATGCCGAAGTACCGGTCGATGACTCCCTTGGTGCCGAAGTCCGTTTCTTCCGCGCCGACGCCGACCGTCGGCTGCACCGGGGTATCACTCATGAGCTTGCTCCTTTATCAGCATGCTGAAACGGCCCGTGGCGGACCGTCGTCAGGGTGTCTCGAATCTGGTTGGAATGTTCGGCGGCGTCGTGGGGACGCATCACGCGTGAGTCGTGTCGTCGTACGCGCGTCGAAGGGGCGCGTGTGCCGCGTCGTGCGACGCGTGGTGCGGTCGACCCCGTCACGTGTGCTTTGCCGTAGCGAAGGTTAGGCGAACGGCCCATCACGTCCCATTGGGGGAAGAGCATGCAGCGCATGTCGCAGCGCTTATATCGGCGTGCAACGGGGCTTCGTCGTCGCGGAACGCGTGTATACGCCTAGTTCGAATCCGTTAAGGCGACTATTTGAATGCGGGGTCGGCGGGCAGGGCGGGAGCGGGTGATGCATCGAGTCTTACGAAGGACTTTCGGAGAGGCTGCGCGGGCGCGCGGAAACAGCCGCGCCGGATGTGAAAACGCGGCCGTGCGCAACCCGCATCCGGATGATGCCGGTGCCGCGCGCGGGCCGCGCCCGCGCTCGTCCTGGCCTGCCACTGCATCAGACACGCGCGAGATGCGCGAGGTACGTGCAGAACATGTCGGCCATCGCGGTCGCATATGCGTCGATTTCCGCAGGCGTGCGCGCGGTTTCGGAGAATGCCTTGCCGCCCGTCGTGAGCGTCGTCATGATCAATTCGCACGCGAGCGCATGCGTGGCGTCGGGCACGTCGGGCAGCGCTTCGCGCATGAACGCGCTGAAGATCCGGTTGCACGCGGCCTTCACTTCCTGCGCCTCGGGGGCGTCGCGATAGAGCGGCGCGGCATCGTCGAGTGCGATGCGCATGGGCGCTTCGTCGCATTCCGAACGGATGAACGCGTGGACGGCGGTGCGCAGGCGCTCGGGCGGCGTCTGCCGCGGGTCCTGCAGAATCGCGCAGAGCATCCCGGACGTCTGCCGCCACTCGTCGTGCTGGAGCTGGAACAGCACGGCCGCCTTGTTCGGGAAGTACTGGTACAGCGAGCCGACGCTCACGCCGGCGCGCTCGGCGACGCGCGCCATCGTGAAGCGCTGCGCGCCTTCGGTCGCCAGAACCTGAATAGCGGCCTGCAGCACGGCGTCGACGAGCTGGGTCGAGCGGGCCTGCCGAGGCAGTCTGCGCGAGGCGATCGGGGTGTTGCGGCGGTCGGTCATGACGGGTCTGCCAATGCGAATAGTAAAACCTGAATAGTTCGTCATATTCTAGTCGGGCGCCCTGACGCACTCAACCTGACACCGGAGATTCGCATGACCACCCTGATTCACGACCCGCTGGCGGCGCTGCTCGCGCGCCTGTTCGACGAAGCCGAGGCATCGTCGCCCGCGTCGAGCCCGGACTTCGCCGACCTGTCGCACGACGAGCACGCGCGGCTGATGCGCAGCAAGACCGGTTACGCCGATTTCTATGCACGCCTGAAGGACTATCCGCTCGCGGTGTCGCGCGAGACGGGCACGCTGCTGTACATGCTCGCGCGCGGCTGCGGTGCGCGCTCGATCGTCGAATTCGGCACGTCGTTCGGCATCTCGACGCTGCACCTCGCGGCCGCGCTGCGCGACAACGGCGGCGGCCGGGTGATCACGAGTGAGTTCGAAGCGTCGAAGGTCGAACGGGCGCGCGCGAATCTGACGGCGGCCGGGCTGGCCGATCTGGTGGAAATCCGCGTGGGCGATGCGCTGCGCACGCTGGCGGCCGATCTGCCGGAGACCGTCGATCTCGTGTTGCTCGACGGCGCGAAGGCGCTGTATCCGGAGATCCTCGCGCGAGTCGAGCCGCGGCTGCGGCCCGGCGCGTTCGTCGTCGCCGACAACGCGGAATACAGCCCCGACTACCTGGCCTACGTGCGTGCGCCGGAGAACGGCTACCTGTCGGTGCCGTTCGGCGGCGATGTCGAGCTGTCGATGCGGATCGGCTGAGCGGCGAGACGTTGCAAGCATGCTGGCCGCGCGGCGCGCGCCGCCTGGGCCGCCGTGAACGGCAGGATCGCGGCGAGCGCGAGCCGGGCGAGCGTTGCTTTCATGCAGGATTCCTTCGGATCGTTTACGCCGCGGCTTGCGCGAGCGTCGGATAGTCGGTCAGGCCCTGTGCGCCGCCGCCGAACAGCGTATTGCGGTCGTGCGGCGTGAGCGCGGCGCCGGTGCGCAGGCGCTCGGGCAGGTCGGGGTTCGCGACGAACGGGCGGCCGAAGGCGACGAGGTCGGCCCAGCCGGCGGCGATCGCTTCGCGGGCGCGCTCTGCGGTATATGCGCCGGCGTAGATCAGCACGCCCGGGTACGCGGCACGCAGCTGCTGCTTGAATTCGACCGGCATCAGCGGCGCATCGTCCCAGTCGGCTTCCGCGATGTGCAGGTAGCCGACGCCGAGTTCGCCGAGCAGCTTCGCGGCGGCGAGGTAGGTCGTTTCCGGATCGTCGTCGACGCAGCCGTTCAGCGTGGTCAACGGCGCGAGGCGGATGCCGACGCGCGATGCGTCGCCGGTGCCTTCGATCAGCGCCTGCGTGACTTCGCGCAGGAAGCGCAGCCGGTTTTCGAGCGAGCCGCCGTACGCGTCGGTACGCGTGTTCGCGTTCGAGTCGATGAACTGGTTCACGAGATAGCCGTTCGCGCCATGCAGCTCGACGCCGTCGAAGCCTGCCTCGATCGCGTTGCGCGCGGCGGCGCGGTACTGATCGACGATCTCGCGGATTTCGTCGACGGACAGCGCGCGCGGCTCGGAGGCCTGCACGAAGCCCGGCGTGCTGCCGTCTTCACCGGCGATGAACACGTTCACGCCCTTCGCCTGGAGCGGCGACGACGACACGGGTTGCCGGCCGCCGAGCAGGCTCGTGTGGCTCAGCCGGCCGACGTGCCACAGCTGCGCGAAGATGCGACCGTGCGCGGCGTGGACGGCGTCCGTCACCTTGCGCCAGCCGGCGACCTGCGATGGCGTGTGGATGCCGGGCGTCCATGCGTAGCCCTTGCCGAGCGGCGCGATGTAGGTGCCTTCGCTGACGATCAGGCCCGCACTCGCGCGCTGCGCGTAATACGCGGCCATCAGTTCGTTGGCTTCGTCGCCGGGCTGGCTCGCGCGCGAGCGCGTCATCGGCGGCATCACGATGCGGTTCGGCAGCGTCAGCGCGCCGAATTGCAGCGGTTGGAACAGCGGGTCCTGGGTCATGATGGATTCCTGTCGGTGCCGCGGCCGGCTGGCCGCGGACGGGTCGATTGAGGGTGCGGCGCGCTTAGTCCCACGTCGGCGCGAGGCCGGCCGGATCGACTTCGCGGCCGTTGCGCTCGAGCGCGGCGATCTGCGCCATGTCTTCGTCGGTGAGGCGCAGCGTCTGCGCGAGCAGGTTGCTCGCGAGGTTCTCGCGCTTGGTCGACGACGGGATCACCGAGTAGCCGAGCTGCAGTGCCCAGGCCAGCGCGACTTGCGCCGGCGTCGCGTCGTGACGCTGCGCGATCGCGCCGATCACCGGGTCGCCGAGCACCTTGCCGTACGCGAGCGTCATGTACGACGTCACGTGGATGCCTTCGGCGTTCAGGAACTCGACCAGCTTGCGGTTCTGCAGGTACGGGCTCAGTTCGATCTGGTTCGTCGCGATCGCATCCTTGCCGACCACCGCGATCGCTTGCTTCGTCAGTTCGATGTTGAAGTTCGAGATGCCGATCTGGCGCGTGAGGCCCTTCGCCTTGGCTTCGGCGAGCGCAGTCATGAATGCCTCGAGCGACACGCCGTTGTCCGGGGCCGGCCAGTGGATCAGCGTCAGGTCGACATAGTCGGTGCGCAGCTTGCGCAGGCTTTCCTCGAGGCTCGCCACCAGCTTTTCCGGTGCATAGTTGTCGACCCAGATCTTCGTCGTGAGGAACAGGTCTTCGCGGCGCACGCCCGACGCGGCGATCGCTTCGCCGACTTCGGCTTCGTTGCCGTAGATCTGCGCGGTGTCGATCGCGCGATAGCCGACTTCGAGGCCGTTACGGACCGAGTCGATCACAACCTGGCCTTGCAGGCGGAACGTACCGAGGCCGAATGCGGGAATGTTGCTCATCTTGTGCTCCTGGGATAGGTGGACCGATTGCGGTATGGAAGTCATTCTGGCGCTTGATACTGATGAGATAAACGCCTTTAGAGGTCAAAAATATTTGATTTAAAGTCAAATATCGGTCGTGGGTCGAGCCGGCTGCCGGCGTGCCTTCGTCAGGCCGTGGCCGTGTGCGCGCTCGTGTCGGCAGCGTCGTTCGCATTCGCATGGAATGCCGGCAGCACGTCCGACGCGATCTCGGCCATCGTCTCGTCGAGCGGACGGCGGTTGCGGCGGAAATGCAGGCCGATGTGCTGCACGCCCGCGTCGCGCATCGCCGCGAGTTCCTCCGTCAGCGCGATGCGCCCGGCGCGCGCGCCGAAGCGGTGCCGCTGCAGCGGCTCGTGCGGATCGTCCGCGAGGTCGAGGTGGATGAAGCTCACGTACGGCTTGTTGCCGGCCACCGCGCGCCAGTTCGCGACCCGTTTCAGGTGATCGTCCGGCGTGCCCGGATACGCGAGGCAGCCGTCCATGTGTTCGCCGATCCAGGCGGGCGTCTGCTGCGCGAGACCCGCGACGAGCAGCGGCACCGGCGAGCGCGCGGCCGGCAGCACGTCGAGGCCCGGCGGCAGGTGAGCGCGCGCGCCGTCGCGCAGCAGCGCGATCTGGTCGCGGAAATTCGCGCCGCGCGATGCGAAGTCGCGGCCGAACAGCGGATATTCGACCGGCCGGTCGCCGCTCGCGACGCCGAGCAGCAGGCGTGAGCGGCTCAGTTCCTGGATCGTCGCGGCCGATTTCAGCGTCAGCAGCGGTTCGCGCAGCGGCAGCACGACGGCCGCCGTGCCGAGCAGGATGTCGCGCGTGATGCCGGCGAGGTAGCCGAGATACGAGAAGGTCTCGAACACCTGCGCGGCGTCGCCGAACGACGGGTCGTACACCGGCACGTCGCGCACCCAGAGCGCGCGGAAGCCGAGCGTGTCGGCCAGTTGCGCGAGTTCCGCGTGAATTTCCAGGTCGGGCACGCCGGGGCGGCGGCCGTCGTGCTGGCGCTTCGCGTCGCCGGCCGGCGACCAGTCGTTGTCGAGCGGCAGTTCGATGCCGATGCTGAAGCCGCCGGCGGTGAGCTTGTCGAGTGAGGTGGACATGATCGGGCGTCTCCGTTCAGATCGCGCGCAGGCTGCCTTCGAGCCGGTAGAAATCGAGCGACGCCGCGGTGAAGAACGAGCGCGACGTGCCGGCCGCGAAGTCGTCGATGTGCACCACGGTGGCGCGGTCGGCTTCCTGCCACGAGATCGCATAGGTCTCGCCGGCGACGTGCTGCCACGTGCAGGCGACTTCGCCCTTCGCGCCGGCGTATGCGCCTTCGGTGATTTCGTAGCGCATGCGGAGGCCGTCTTCGTCATAGGCGTTGAGCGCGGTGAGGCCCTCGTAACGGACTTCGAACGTCTTGCCGGCGAACGGCGGGCGTTGGGTCGATGCGTTCATGCTGAATAGCTCCTGCAAAAGGTTGACGTTCAATGGGCGAGTTCGACGGGTTCGGCCGTGCGTTCGGGCAGGCCCTGGCCGCGGTCGAGACGGCCGCTCAGCGCGGTCAGCGCGAATGCGCCGAGCGACGAGCCGCCCGCGACGCCGAGGTTGAACGCGGCGATGTTGAAGCCCGATGCGACGTCGGTGGCGTCCGGCGCGAAGTGGCGCGCCTGCTTGACGACGTACACCTGCAGGCCCGGCACGTTGCCGAACGCGACCGCGCCCCACGCGAGCATCGTCAGCACCGCGAGCCACTTCACGTGCACCGTGAAGGTCAGCGCGAGCAGCACGATCGCGAGCAGCAGGAAGATCCGCTTGAGCGCCTTGACCGGGCCGACGCTGTCGGCGAGCTTGCCGCCCCACACGTTGCCGACCGCGACCGACACGCCGTAGCCGACGAGCACGAGGCTGACCTGCGACGGCGTGAAGCCGGCGATCTGTTCGAGCAGCGGTGCCATGTAGGTGAACGCGATCAGCGAGCCGCCGTAGCCGACCGCCGTCATCGCGTAGACGAGCAGCAGGCGCGGCTGGGCGAGCACGCGGAACTGGCGGGCGAGCGGCGCCGGCGGCGTTTGCGGAAGACCGCGCGGCACGAACGCCACCGCGCCGAGGAACGCGACGAGGCCGAACAGCGCGACGATCAGGAACGTCGCGCGCCAGCCGAAGTGCTGGCCGATGAAGGTGCCGAGCGGAATGCCGGCGACGAACGCGACGGTCATCCCGCTGAACATCGTCGCGATCGCGCTGGCTGCCTTGTCCTTCGGCACGAGCGTGGTCGCGATGATCGAGCCGACCGAGAAGAACACGCCGTGCGCGAGGCCGGTGAGCACGCGCGCGACGATCAGCGATTCGTAGCCCGGCGCCTGCCAGGCGACGAGGTTGCCGACGGTGAAGAGCGCCATCAGCGCGGCGAGCAGCATCTTGCGCGGCACGCGGCCGGTGAGCGCGGTGAGGAGCGGCGCGCCGATCGCGACGCTCAGCGCGTAGAGGCTGACGAGCAGGCCGGCCGACGGCAGGCTGACGCCGAGATCGGCGCCGATCGTCGGGATCAGCCCGACGATCACGAATTCGGTCGTGCCGATGGCAAAGGCGCTGATGGTCAGCGCAAGCAGGGCGAGTGGCATGGCGGGATCCTGGTTCCAGTGAGGATGGAGCGCAGTGTGCCGCCTTTACTTTTGCGGAAAAACTGGTCTATAAACCAAATTGTTTTGATTTCAGATCAACAATGAAGATCACCCTCGACGAACTCCAGGCCTTTGCCGCCGTGGTCGACACCGGTTCGATCACCGCCGCCGCCCAGCAGCTCGACCTCACCGTGTCGGCCACGAGCCGCACGCTCGCGCGGCTCGAGGAGAAGCTGAAGACCACGCTGCTGCGCCGGACCACGCGCCGGCTCGAACTGACCGAAGAGGGGCGCGCGTTCCTGCAGGACGCGCGCGCGATCATCGAATCGGTCGAGAACGCCGAGGAGCAGATGCTCGCGCGGCGCGAAATGCCGTCGGGGCGGCTGCGCGTCGATGCCGCGACGCCGTTCATGCTGCACGTGATCGTGCCGCTCGTGCGCGGCTACCGCGAACGCTTCCCGAAGGTCGACCTGGAGCTGAACAGCAACGAAGGGATCATCGACCTGCTCGAGCGGCGCACCGACGTCGCGATCCGGATCGGCCGGCTCAAGGATTCGACCCTGCACAGCCGGCGGATCGGCAACAGCCGGCTGCGCATCCTCGCGAGCCCAGCCTATATCGAAGCGCACGGCCAGCCGCGCAAGGTCGAGGATCTCGGCAAGCACACGCTGCTCGGCTTCACGCAGCCCGAATCGCTGAACGTGTGGCCGATCCTCGGCGCGGACGGCGAGCCGAGCCGCATCGAGCCCGGTATCTGGTCGTCGAGCGGCGAGACGCTGCGGCAGCTCGCGCTGGAGGGCGCGGGCGTCGTGTGCCTGTCGGATTTCATGACCGCGCAGGATCGCGAGGCCGGGCGGCTCGTGCAGGTGCTCGCGCGGCAGACGCTCGACGTCGAGCAGCCGATCAACGCGGTGTATTACCGGAATACCGCGATTTCGTCGCGGATCGCGTCGTTCGTCGATTACATGATCGAGGTGCTGGGCGGCGGGAGCGGCGGCAGCGATGCGCCGGCGCGGCGCAAGGCGGCGTGGATGGGGACGGTGTAGCCGGGGACGGCTGCGTCGTCGCCGCCGGGTGCCGTTCCCGCGCAGGACGGCTCGGCGGACTTCCTCCGGCCGAAGCGAACGGCGGGGCGGCGGACGGTGCGCGGCGGGCGCGCCGATATGATCCGGCACGCCGACGGCGCTCGCGCCGCCGACATGCCGTCCCGTGCGGCGCTTCTTACGCCTCTTCGGACCACGACATGTTGTCGCGCGCCAGCAGCGCCGACGATGCCGCCGGCCCGAACGTGCCTGCGGTGTACAGGCGCGGACGGTCGCCGAGCTGCTTCCAGCCGTTGAGGATCGGCTCGACCCACGACCAGGCGGCCTCGAGTTCGTCGCGGCGCATGAAGTGCGTGAGGCGCCCGCGGATCACGTCGATCAGCAGCCGTTCGTACGCTTCCGCGCGCCGTTCCGGAATCGCCTGCTGCAGGTCGAGGTTCAGGCTCACGGGCACCATCTTCATCCCGCTGCCCGGCTCCTTCGCGAGCATCTGCAGCTGGATCGACTCTTCCGGCTGCAGCTGGATCACGAGGCGGTTGCTGTAGTGACGTGGGCCGGTCGGGATGATCGAGAACGGCATGTCGGCGAACTCGATCACGATTTCCGACTGGCGGCGCTGCAGCCGCTTGCCGGTGCGCAGGAAGAACGGCACGTTCGCCCAGCGCCAGTTGTTGATGTGCGCACGCAGCGCGACGAAGGTTTCCGCGTGGCTGTCCGCCGGCACGTTCTCCTCGTCGAGATAGCCCTTGACCGGCTGGCCGTCGACCGCGCCGGCCGTGTACTGGCCGCGCACCGTGTCGCGTGCGACGTCCGACAGCGCCATCGGCCGCAGCGAGCGCAGCACCTTCAGCTTCTCGTCGCGCACCGCGTCCGGGTCGAGCGACACCGGCGGCTCCATCGCGACGATGCACAGCAGCTGCAGCAGGTGGTTCTGCACCATGTCGCGCAGCGCGCCAGTGTGATCGTAGAAGCCCGCGCGGCTGCCGACGCCGACCGTCTCCGCCACCGTGATCTGCACGCTGCGGATGCTCGGCGCCTGCCACAGCGGCCCGAAGATCGGGTTGCCGAAGCGCAGCACCATCAGGTTCTGCACGGTTTCCTTGCCGAGGTAATGGTCGATCCGGTAGATCTGCGATTCCGCGAAATGCTTGCCGACCGCATCGTTGATCGCCTTCGCCGACGCGAGATCGTGGCCGAGCGGCTTTTCGAGGACGACGCGCGAGCGCGCGTCGACGAGGTGCGCGGCCGACAGGTTGTCGCAGATCGTCGTGAACAGCTCGGGCGACGTCGACAGGTAGAACACGCGGATCGCGTCGCTGCGCGCCGCTTCGGCGAGGCGCGCGTAGTCTTCCGGCGCGCTCACGTCGATCAGCACGTACTGGAACAGGTCGAGGAAACGGCTCCACGCGTCGGCGTCGAAGGCCTTGTCGTCGATGAACGGGCGCGATTGCTCGTCCATGAACTTGCGGTAGCCGTCGATGCCCCAGTCGCGGCGGCCGACCGCGATGATGCGCGTCTCCGGCGGCAGGTTGCAGTGCAGGTGCGCCATGTACAGCGCGGGCAACAGCTTGCGGGCGGCCAGGTCGCCGCCGCCGCCGAAGATGATCATGTCGACGGGTTGGTCGGCTTCGGTCTGGTTGGGCTTATTCGTCATGAGTGGTTCGCGGTCTGAAGCGGTGTGAGCGTGGAACGAACGGCGAGCGCCGGGCGCCGGTGGGTTGGCGCGCCAGTACGTGAAAACACTAATAGTGCACGCTTTTGATCGATTGCGGATCGGTTCCCGCGTATGTAACAGGGCTTGCATGACCAGCGTTGGCGTGATTATGATTGAGTGCTCACTCATTAAAGGAATCGAACGTGGCCCGACCGCGCAGTCCCGACAAGCACGACGCCATCCTCGCCGCTGCCGCCCGCGCGCTCGCGGAGGACGGCGCGGGCGCGACCACCGCGCGCATCGCGCGGCTCGCCGGCGTGGCGGAAGGCACGGTGTTCACCTATTTCGAGACCAAGGATGCGCTGCTGAACGCGCTGTACCTGAGCCTGAAGGCCGGCCTGCGCGACGCGATGATGACCGGGTTTCCGGAGCACGCGCCGGCCGAACAGGCGATGCGGCATGCGTGGAACGGCTATGTGTCGTGGGGCGTCGCGAACCCGGACGGGCGGCGCGCGCTGCAGCAGCTCGGCGTGAGCGGCCGTATCGACGACACGCATCGCGCGGCCGGTACCGAAGGCTTCGGCGCGATCAGCGCGTTGCTGCGTGCGCAAGTCGCCGCGGCGGGCGGGCTGAAGACCGACGACGCGCACGCGTTCTGCGCGGCGCTGTTCACGTCGATCGCGGAAACGGCGATGGAGTCGATCGCGCGCGACCCGGCGTTGGCCGATGCGTACCGCGAGGCCGGGTTTCGCGCACTGTGGGCCGTGTTGCACGCGGTGTAAGCGGCGATCGGCGTGACGGAAAGCTGAAGACGGGTGATCGGCGGCGCCTTGGGTTCGGGCGTTGCCGCACCGACGGAAGGCGGTTTCAGGCAGGGCGAGGCGCGGCGAAAACAACCGTTTCATCGTCCATATTAATGAGTGAGTAATCATTCATTTTTTGATTTCAACTTTGTCGAGGAGTGGAAAATGTCGAAAGTCTGGCTGGTAACGGGGGCCGCACGCGGCCTGGGGCGCTCGATCGCGGAAGCGGTGCTGGCGGCGGGCGATCGTCTGGTGGCCGGCGCGCGCGATCCCGCGCGGCTCGCGGATCTGGAAGCACGGTACGGCGACCGGCTGCTGCCGATGGAACTCGACGTGACCGATGCGGCGGCGGCGGAGCATGCGGTGGCGGCGGCCCGCGACGCGTTCGGCCGCATCGACGTGCTGGTGAACAACGCGGGCTACGGTCATACGGCACCGTTCGAGCAGATGGGCGCCGACGACTTCCGCGACCAGATCGAAACGAACCTGTTCGGCGTGGTCAACCTGACGCGCGCGGTGCTGCCGACGATGCGCGCGCAGCGCGCGGGCCACATCTTCCAGGTTTCGTCGGTCGGCGGGCGCACGGCGACGGTTGGCCTGTCCGCGTATCAGGCCGCGAAGTGGGCGGTCGGCGGGTTCAGCGACGTGCTGTCGAAGGAAGTCGCGCCGTTCGGCGTGCGCGTCTGCACGCTGGAGCCGGGCGGGATGCGCACCGAATGGGCCTCGGAGGCGAAGCGTGCGGTCGACGGCCTGCTGCCCGACTATCAGCCGTCAGTCGGGAAAATGCTCGAATTGCTCGGCGCGTACGGCGGTCACGAGGTCGGCGATCCCGCGCGGATCGCGGCGCTGATCGTCGAGCTGTCGCGTCGCGACGACGTGCCGATGCGCTTGCTGCTCGGCGGCGATGCGCTGTTCGTGTGCGAGCAGGCGGAAGCGCAGCGCGCAGAGGAGGCGGCGCGGTGGCGCGATACGACGCTGTCGACGATGTTCCCGGACGCGAAGCTGCCCGATGGGCTGCAGGCGTTGAAGCAGGTCGGGTAAGCCCGGGAGCCGGGGCGGCGCGGGTTTGCGCGAGCGTCGCGCCGCGTCGCCGATCACCGATTGCCGATTGCCGATTGCCGATTGCAGATGCAGATGCAGATGCAGATGCAGATGCCGACGCCGACGCCGACGCCGACACCGACGCCGACGCCGACGCCGACGCCGACGCCGACGCCGACGCCGACGCCGACGCCGACGCCAATTGCGCGCGGCGACCCGAGGAAGACCGGGCGCATGCACGCCCCGGTCTTCGACGGCGATCGCCGTTGCCGGCGGTCCTCAGCGCCCCAGCGCGTAGAACTCCGCGTTCGGCCGCATGTTCGTCACGTTCGCGATGCGGTTCGACATCCCGAAGAACGCCGAAATCGCCGCGATGTCCCACGCGTCCTCTTCGGTGAAGCCATGCGACTTCAGCGTGTCGAAGTCCGCTTCGCCCACCTGGTGCGCGGTCTGCGAAACCTTCATCGCGAAGTCGAGCATCGCCTTCTGTCGAGCGGTGATGTCGGCCTTGCGGTAGTTGGTCGCGACCTGGTCGGCGATCAGCGGATCCTTCGCGCGGATGCGCAGGATCGCGCCGTGCGCGATCACGCAGTACTGGCACTGGTTCACGCTGCTGGTGGCCACGACGATCATTTCGCGTTCGGCCTTGGTGAGGTTGCCCGGCTTGTCCATCAGCGCGTCGTGATACGCGATGAACGCGCGAAACTCGTCCGGGCGATGCGCGAGCGTGAGGAACACGTTCGGGATGAAGCCCGACTTTTCCTGGACGGCCGCGATGCGTTCGCGAATGTCGTCGGGCAGGTCTTCGAGCGCGGGCACCGGAAAGCGGCTGACGGGCGCGTGGTCTGCAGCGGTCATGCGGTCTCCTGGATAAAGCGGCACGGGCGAACGCGATGCGCGCGCCGCCGGCCGGGTATGAAACGATGCGTCGCCGTCGCCGGCGTCATGCGTTGACGTCCACGACGATGCGGCCGCGCACCTTGCCGCCGATCAGGTCCTCGGCGAGCGGGATGACATTTGCGAGGCCGACCTGATGGCTGATGGTGCCCAGTTTCTCGACGTCGAGATCGGACGCGAGCCTGCGCCATGCCTCCAGACGCTCGGCGCGCGGGCACATCACGCTGTCGATGCCGACGAGCGTCACGCCGCGCAGGATGAACGGCGCGACGGTCGCGGGGAAGTCCATGCCGGCGGCCAGGCCGCAGGCCGTCACCACGCCACGGTAGCGCGTGGTCGCGCACACGTTGGCGAGCACATGGCTGCCGGCGACGTCGACCGCGCCGGCCCAGCGTTCCTTGCCGAGCGGCTTGCCGGGTGCGCCGAACTGCGAACGGTCGAGGATCTCAACCGCGCCGAGCTGGCGCAGATAGTCGGCATCGGCCGGGCGGCCGGTCACGGCGACGACGCGATACCCGAGCCGCGCGAGGAGGGCGGTGGCGACGCTGCCGACGCCGCCGGCCGCGCCGGTCACCACGATCTCGCCATCGTCCGGGCGCACGCCATGCCGTTCCAGCGCCATCACGCACAGCATCGCGGTGTAGCCGGCCGTGCCGATGGCCATCGCCTGTTGCGGCGAAAACGCGGACGGCAGCGGCACCAGCCAGTCGCCGTCGACGCGTGCCTTCTGCGCGAGGCCGCCCCAATGCGTTTCGCCGACGCCCCAGCCGTTCAGCACGACGCGGTCGCCTGCCCGGTAGTCCGGGTGCGTGCTGTGTTCGACCTCGCCGACGAGGTCGATGCCCGGCACCATCGGAAATTTGCGGACCACCGGGCTCTTGCCGGTGATCGCGAGCCCGTCCTTGTAGTTCAACGTCGAATAGCCGACCCGGATCGTCACGTTGCCCGCAGGCAGCTGCGCGTCGTCCAGCGTCTGCAGCCGCGCGTGCTGGCCGGTCTCGTCCTTGTCGATCACGATGCCCTGGAACATCCGTCCTCCTTTCTAGACCGATCGTCTAGTTAATGGCAAAAAAACTCAGCGGCGAGGCAATCCATCGAAGAAAAACTGTGCGAACAGTGCGAGCGGCACGTCGCTGCGTTCGAGTTTCGCGCGCAGCACGGCGCCTTCCCAGCCGATCCAGAAGAACGCGGCCAGCTCGGCGGGATCGGCCGAGGCCGCCAGTTCGCCGGCTTGCTGTGCCGCGACCAGGCAGTCGGCCAGACGGCGCTGCCAATCCTCGAACGTCTCACGCAGGCGCGCGCGGAAACGCTCGGGCAGCGCGCCCATTTCCTGGCCGAGGTTGCCGATCAGGCAGCCTCGGCTGTATTCGTAGCGGGCCATGCCGTCGCGCGCATCGTCGACGAACGCGCGCACGCGCGCCAGCGGCGTTGCTTCAGTCTCGCTGAAATGACGGTCCAGCTTGCGCGCGAAGAACTCGGCGTAGCGATCGATCAGCTCGAGGCCGAACGCCTCCTTGCTGTCGAAGTAGTGATAGAACGAGCCCTTCGGCACGCCGGCGCGCCCGAGGATCTCGTCGAGCCCGGTGGCGGAAAAGCCCTTTTCGGTGAGCACCTCCAGCCCGGTGCGCAACAGCATGTCACGTGTCGCGACGAGGTCTTCGTGCTGCTTCGGTGGCCTGCCGCGGCGGCGCGGCGGATCGGTTCGAACGTCCATGGGCGAATAATAGACCGTTCGTCTCAAAAATCAATAGCGGGCGTGTCGATCGCGCCGGGCGAACGCGTGCCGACGACCTTTGCCCGCGTTAACCCTGATTAATAAAGCTTATCGCGGTGAAAAATTCCGCATCTTATTGAACCGATATCGGCTCGCTATAGTGGCTCGCTTTCCCGCACGCACCGTTTGCGTGCGGCTGACACGCTGACGATCAGCAGGAGCCGCTTGATGACCACCGACGCCCGATTCACCGAAATCGAGGATCTGATGCCCGCCGCCGGCGGGTTGCGCGAGATCCGCCATCACATTCACCGCCACCCGGAACTCGCGTACGAGGAGCACGAAACGGCGGCGCTCGTCGCGGACAAGCTCGAGCAGTGGGGCTGGCAGGTGACGCGCGGGGTCGGCAAGACGGGCGTGGTCGGCACGCTGCGCGCGGGCGACGGCACGCGCAGCATCGGCATCCGCGCCGACATGGACGCGCTGCCGATCCTCGAGGCGACCGGCCTGCCTTATGCGAGCGGCACGCACGGCAAGATGCACGCGTGCGGCCACGACGGCCACACGACGATGCTGCTCGGTGCCGCGCAGCACCTCGCGAAGACGCGCAATTTCTCCGGCACCGTGCACCTGTATTTCCAGCCGGCGGAAGAGCACGGCGTCGACAGCGGTGCGAAGAAGATGATCGACGACGGCCTGTTCGAGCGCTTTCCGTGCGATGCGGTGTTCGGCATGCACAACCATCCGGGCGCGGCACCCGGCGTGTTCCTCACGCGGCGCGGCCCGTTCATGTCGGCCGGCGACAAGGCGATCATCTCGATCGAGGGCGTCGGCGGCCACGCGGCGCGGCCGCACCTGACGGTCGATCCGGTGGTCGTCGCGGCCAGCATCGTGATGGCGCTGCAGACGATCGTCGCGCGCAACGTCGACCCGTCGCAGCCGGCGGTCGTCACGGTCGGCTCGATGCACGCGGGCACCGCGAACAACGTGATCCCGAACGGCGCGCGTCTCGAACTCAGCGTGCGTTCGTTCAGCCCCGACGTGCGCGCGCTGCTCAAGCGCCGCATCGTCGAGCTCGCCGAGTCGCAGGCCGCGAGCTATGGCGCGACCGCGCACGTCGAGTACATCGAAGGCTATCCGGTCGTCGTCAATACGGATGCCGAAACGGATTTCGCCGCGCAGGTCGCGCGCGAACTGGTCGGCGACGCGCATGTGGTCGAGCAGGCCGACCTGCTGATGGGCAGCGAGGATTTCGCGTTCATGCTGCAGCAGCGGCCCGGCTCGTTCGTGCGGCTCGGCAACGGCGAAGGCGAGGACGGCTGCATGGTGCACAACCCGAAGTACGACTTCAACGATCGCAACCTGCCGATCGGCGCGGCGTTCTGGACGCGCCTCGTGGAGCGTTACCTCGGGCAGTAACCCCGGCGGCGGCACGCGACGAGCGGCCGGCGCTTCCGGCCGCATTGAGAGGAGAGACGAACGATGCAGAAAGACCATCTCGCGCTGCACCCCGCTTCGACGGGCGCCGCCGCAACCGATGCGCATGGCGCGCCGGCCGTCACGAAGCGCGGCGCGATCGCGGCGGCCGTGATCGGCAACTGGCTGGAGTTCTTCGATTTCACCGTGTACGGCTTTTTCGCGGTGCTGATCGGCAAGCTGTTCTTCCCGTCGAGCGATCCGACCACGTCGCTCTTGCTGTCGGTCGCGACGTTCGCCGCCGGTTTCTTCACGCGGCCGCTCGGCAGCGTCGTGCTCGGCGTCTATGCGGACCGCAAGGGCCGCAAGGCCGCGCTGAACCTGACCATCATGCTGATGGCGCTCGGCACCGGCCTGATCGCGATCGCGCCGACCTACGCGCAGGTCGGCGTGGCCGCGCCGCTGCTGGTGGTCTTCGCGCGGCTGATGCAGGGCTTCTCGCAGGGCGGCGAGTTCGGCGCGGCGACGTCCACGCTGATCGAGCAGGGCGGCACGTCGCATCGCGCGTTCCGCGCGAGCTGGCAGCTCGCGACGCAGGGCGGTGCGGCGCTGATGGGTTCGGGCTTCGCGGCGCTGCTGTCGAACACGCTGACGAAGGACGCGCTCGAGGGCTGGGGCTGGCGCCTGCCGTTCCTCGTGGGCGTGCTGATCGCGCCGGTGGGCATGTACTTGCGGCGCCGGCTCGCGGACGATGCGCCCGGCGACAACCACCACGGAATCGAACGCGGCGTGCTGCGCGAGCTGTTCTCTCAGCACACGCGCACGGTGCTGCTGCTGATGCTGACGGTGATGGGCGGCACGGTGTCGACCTACATCCTGACCTTCTACATGCCGACCTATGCGATCCACACGCTCGGGCTGCCGATGAAGCTGTCGATGTTCGTCGGCGTCGCGTCGGGCTGCGTGATGCTGGTGACGTGTCCGCTGTTCGGCTGGCTGTCGGACCGCCTCGGCAGCCGGCGCCTGCCGATCTTCGTCGGGCGCGGCGTGCTGGTGCTGCTGCTGTTCCCGGCGTTCTGGCTGATGAACCATCATCCGACGCTGTCGGTGATCCTGCCGCTGACCGCGCTGATGCTGCTGTTCTATTCGCTCGGGTCGGCTTCCGAAATGGCGCTGATGTGCGAATCGCTGCCGCGCCACGTACGCGCGACGGGCATTTCGATCGCATATGCGCTCGCGGTGACGATCTTCGGCGGCACCGCGCAGCTGATCGCGACCTGGCTGGTGAAGACGACGGGCAGCAAGCTCGCGCCGGCCGGCTATGTGGCCGCGTGCGTGGTGCTGTCGCTGGTCGCGGTCGCGATGCTGCGCGAGACGGCGCGCGAGTCGATGGACTGATGCGGGATGCCGCTGTCCGAAGCGACGCGGTGCAATTTCGTTCTCGTCAAATTGACGGGGCTGTGCCGCATCCTTAAATTGGGCGATGCGGAGGGAGCTCCGCGTTCCGAGAGAAGGACGTTGCAAGCAGAGTCTGAGGGTTGAGCGGGCGGCTTATGCCGCCCGTCTTTATATCCGCGCTATCCGCGTTTATATGCGCGAATGACCGTGTTGCCGATCCGGCGGGCGAAGTCACCGCTCACCCGCGCCGCGCGACCAGTTCCGACACCGTCTGCGCGGCCTGCTGCAGCGGCCCGAGAAACTCCCTCACCATCTGCTTCGCGGTGTGCCGCTGCGCGTTGCCGCTGATGTTCATCGCGGCGATCACCTGTCCGCGCCGGTTGCGGATCGGCGCGGAGATCGACATCAAGCCCACTTCGAGTTCCTGGTCGACCACGGCCCAGCCTTGCTGGCGCACCTGTGCGATCGTCGCCTTCAGTTCGGCGATGTCGGTGATCGTGCGCGGGGTATGCGCGCGGATGCCGCTCTGCGCGAGCGTTTCGTCGAGCGCCGCGTCGTCCAGCGCGGACAGCAGCACGCGGCCCATCGACGTGCAGTACGCGGGCAGGCGGCTGCCGATCGACAGGTTGATCGTCATGATCTTGCGGGTCGGCACGCGCAGCACGTAGACGATCTCGGTGCGGTCGAGCACGGCGGCCGAGCAGCTTTCGTGGATCTGCGCGGACAACTGCTCCATCACCGGATCGGCGAGATTCCAGAACGGCATCGACGTGAGATACGCGAAGCCGAGCTCGAGGATCTTCGGCGTGAGCCGGAACAGCCGGCCGTCCGCCTCGACGTAGCCGAGCGTCTGCAGCGTCAGCAGGATCCGGCGTGCGCCGGCGCGCGTGAGCCCGGTGGCCGAGGCGACCTCGGTGAGCGTCTGCTCCGGGCGCTGGGCGTCGAATGCGCGGATCACCGCGAGGCCGCGCGCGAACGACTGCACATAAGAGTCGCCCGGTTTCGTCTGGATGTCTTCGGTTGTCATGAACGGTCGGATTGTCGTGCAGCCGAGAAGATAGCGCATGGGGCCTGACACGCCAACCGCACGGCGGACCGGGCGCTTGACAGGTCGTCCCCGCACTCCCTATGATGCGTTGAACGTTCGATACACGATCGTATGTTCGTATATAGAACATTTAAGCGCATCCCGGCGGGCAAAGCAAGGGGCGCGTTTCACTCACTTCCCAGCTTGCATGAGACCGGAGACACTGATGACCGAAGCTTTTCTGTGTGATGCGATTCGTACCCCGATCGGCCGCTACGGCGGCGCGCTCTCCGGCGTGCGCGCCGACGACCTCGGCGCGGTGCCGCTCAAGGCGCTCGTCGAGCGCAACCGCAACGTCGACTGGGCGGCCATCGACGACGTGATCTACGGCTGTGCGAACCAGGCCGGTGAGGACAACCGCAACGTCGCGCGCATGTCTGCGCTGCTCGCGGGTTTGCCGGAGGGCGTGCCGGGTTCGACGATCAACCGCCTGTGCGGTTCCGGGATGGACGCGGTCGGCGTGGCCGCGCGCGCGATCAAGTCGGGCGAGGCCGCGCTGATGGTGGCCGGCGGCGTCGAAAGCATGACGCGCGCGCCGTTCGTGATGGGCAAGGCCGCCAGCGCGTTCGCGCGCCAGGCCGACATCTACGACACGACGATCGGCTGGCGCTTCGTCAATCCGCTGATGAAACAGTTGCATGGCGTCGATTCGATGCCGGAGACGGCCGAAAACGTCGCTGTCGACTACAACGTCAGCCGCGCCGATCAGGACCTGTTCGCGTTGCGCAGCCAGCAGAAGGCCGCGCGTGCGCAGCAGGACGGCACGCTCGCCGAGGAAATCGTACCGGTCACGATTCCGCAGAAGAAGGGCGACCCGGTCGTCTTTGCGCGTGACGAGCATCCGCGCGAAACGTCGCTCGAGACACTCGCGAAGCTGAAGGGCGTCGTGCGCCCGGACGGCTCGGTGACGGCCGGCAACGCGTCGGGCGTCAATGACGGCGCCGCCGCGCTGCTGCTCGCGAACGCGGAAGCCGCGAAGCGCTTCGGCCTGACGCCGCGTGCGCGCGTGCTCGGTATCGCGACGGCTGGCGTCGCGCCGCGCGTGATGGGCATCGGCCCGGCGCCGGCCACGCAGAAGCTGCTCGCGCGGCTCGGGATGACGATCGACCAGTTCGACGTGATCGAGCTGAACGAGGCGTTCGCGTCGCAGGGTCTCGCGGTGCTGCGCATGCTCGGCGTCGCCGACGACGATCCGCGCGTGAACCCGAACGGGGGCGCGATCGCGCTCGGCCATCCGCTCGGCGCGTCGGGCGCGCGTCTCGTGACGACCGCGATGTACCAGCTGCATCGCACCAACGGCCGCTTCGCACTGTGCACGATGTGCATCGGCGTCGGCCAGGGTATCGCGATCGCGATCGAGCGCGTCTGATCGCGCGATGCGGCGAAGCGCGCGGAATGCGCGCCGCTTAGCCCTGCCTTTCCGGACGATGTGGCCGGCACGAGAAGATCGTCGTGTCGGCCACATCGTCATTCAGCCTCGTGATAGCCGCGCGATGTGCGCCGCGAGCGCGTCGATCTCGGTATCCGCGAACACCTCGATGCCATGCTGGCGCAGCAACGCCGCCGTCACGCCGGCACCGGCATGCCGCCGGCCCGCAAAACTCCCGTCGTAAATGAAGCTGCTTCCGCACGACGGACTTCCGTCCGCCAGGATCGCGAAGCGGCAGTCGTGCGCGCGTGCCAGCGCGAGCGCGGTGTGCGCGCCGTCGACGAACGGGGCCGTCACGTCGGTGCCGTGCACGTCGACGATGCGCGCGGCACCCGACAGCACGTGTTGCCCCGATTCACCTGCCGCGATCTCGGCGGGCGGACGCGGCACGCTCAATCCCCCTGCCAGTTCCGGACACACGGGCACCAGACGCCCTTCACGCCGCCATCGTGCGAGCGTTTCATGCGCGGCGGTCCTCGCCGAGCCGTTGTAGCGGACGGGGTGGCCGAGCACGCACATGCTGACGAGGATCTTCGGCGTGACCGGCGGCTGCGGCGGGTTCTGCAATGTCGTTCTCCGTGCGGGTGTTGTCGGGCGAGCGGAAATGCTGCGCGCAGGTGGCGTACGCGCGCGTCAGGCCGTCGGCGCTTCCAGGTGGATGTCCTCCGGCTCGAGCGCGTACAACGCCGGGTCGGGCGATGCGCTGACGGTGAAACCGAGGCGCAGGTAGAAGTCGATCGTGCGCTGCGACGGCGTCGCGGACACGTAGAGCCGTGCGGCGCCCATCGTCCGTGCCTGCGCGCGGGCCGCGCGATAGAGATGCTCGCCGAGCCCGCAACCGCGCCAGTCCCGGCTCACGTGCAGGAACTTCAGCTGCAGCATGTCGCGTCGTGGGCCGAGCGGATCGGCGTCCACGATGACCGCCGCGACCAGCCGCGCGCCGTCGAACATGCCGAGACACCAGCCGCCGCGATCGTGGCAGTCGAGCAGGATCGGCGTGTAGTGCTCGGCTTCGCCGTCGGGCCAGCCGGCAACGTCGTAGAACTCGGGCACGAGGCGCAGCGTACCGTCGCGCAGCACGTACAGGTGCTCGATGATCTCGCGCCGGTCGATGGTCCACACGAGCGGCACGTCGTCGCGCGCAAGGAGGCGGATGGACAGCGCGTCGCGCTCGGCGGCGGTGCGGCGCATCATGCGGCCACCCGGTGCGCGGCGATCCCGTACATCAGCGGCAGGCGCGGCATTCCGTCGGGCGGCACCATCCGGCGGCCTTCCAGCTCGCGCATGCCGTCGAAGCCCTTCCAGCCGTTCGAGTACGGATATTCGGTCAGGCGGTCGATCGCGAGCCCGGCCGACACGAGCGCATTCACCACGTCGCCGATGCCCCACATGAACTCGTAGCTCGGATGCGGGTTCGCGAAATCGACGACACCCGGGTGGTCGTGCTGCGCGCCGAGCCCCGTGCCGGACGCCGCGACGTAATCGCCGACGCCTGCGGGCTCCTCGGTCGCGTCGACCTTGAAGTAGTCGTAGCGCGGCTGCCAGTGTTCGTCGAAATACAGCGCGAACGGATGGAACTCGACCATCGCAAAGCGGCCGCCCGGCGCGAGCAGCGCGGCGATCCCCCGCGCCCATGCGCCCAGGTCCGACAGCCAGCAGATCGCGCCGTACGACGTGAACACGCGATCGAAGCGCTCGCCGCGAGCGGCGGCCTCGGGCATCCAGTCGAGCACGTCGGCGCGCTCGAAGCGCGCGGGCAGGCCCGCGTCGGCCGACAGTTGCCGAGCGAAGCCGATCGCTTCGTCCGAGATGTCGACGCCGGTTGCGTCCGCGCCGTCGCGCACGAGGCTCAGCGTGTCCTGTCCCGCGTTGCATTGCAGATGCAGGAGCCGCAGGCCCGCGAGATCGCCGAGCAACTCGCGTTCTTCCGGAAACAGCGTCGAGCCGCCATTGCGGAAAAACGCCGCCTGATCGCCTTTATGGCTGTTGTGCGCGACCGTCGCCGTATTCCAGGACAGCCGATTCAGTTCGTGCAATTCCTTTTTCATCGAATTCGAATTCCGGTTGAATGGAGCAGGATAAGTCAAATCGTTTCGCCGTATGCAACGGGTGCCGGAATTGGCATGCCGGGCGGCGCGTCGTGACAGTCGGATAAACGCGCCTGGCGATTATCGCCGGAATATTTGATCGAAATCATGGTAATGGCCGGATTGCATATTTTTTGCGCGACAGGATTAAGGTTTTTCGATGAATTGCCGACAGTAAGGACGAGAGTGTCGTAAAGCGATCAACCGTTTTTCGGCTACTGAGCGTGATTTCAGCGCGGCGCGGACAACAGATCCGCCTTTCGGAGCCTTGCATGCGCAATAACCAGCCTGTTACCCAACAGGAATTCGATTTTCCCGACGACGTCACGCTGATGTCGACGACCGATGCCGACAGCTATATCACCTACGCGAACACGACGTTCTCGCAGGTGAGCGGCTTCTCGAACGAGGAGCTCGTCGGCCAGCCGCACAATGCCGTGCGCCACCCGGACATGCCGAAGGAGGCCTTCGCCGACATGTGGGCGACGCTCAAGGGCGGCGAGCCGTGGACCGCGCTCGTGAAGAACCGCCGCAAGAACGGCGACCACTACTGGGTGCGTGCGAACGCGATTCCGGTGATGCGCAACGGCGCGCCGCAGGGCTACATGTCGGTGCGCACGAAGGCGCCGAGCGATGAAACCAAGGCCGCCGATGCGCTGTATCGCGCGTTTCGCGAAGGCAAGGCCGGCCGGCGCCGGTTCCACAAGGGGCTCGTGATCCGTACCGGGCTGCTGCGCATCGCGTCGCTGCCGCAGACGATGTCGGTGCGCGCACGCGTGCATTCGGCGCTGTGCGTGCTGGCGCCGGTGGTCGCCGGCGCCGGCTGGGCATGCGGGCTGACCGGCGGCGGGCTCGCGGTGTTTGCCGGCGTGACGGTCGGCGTGGCGGCCGCGGCCGGCTGGTGGCTCGACGCGCAGATCGTGCAACCGTTGAAGCGGCTGCACGAGCAGGCGCTGAACGTCGCGACCGGTGAAAGCCGGCGCGGCGCGCGGATGAACCGCGTCGACGAGATCGGCATGACGCTGCGCACGATCAACCAGCTCGGGCTGATGTTCCGCTGGCTCGTCGACGACGTCAGCGAACAGGTGCTGAACGTGCAGCGCGCGAGCAACGAGATCGCGCAGGGCAACAACGACCTGAGCGCGCGCACCGAGCAGGCCGCGTCGAGCGTGCAGGAAACGGCCGCATCGATGGCCGAGATGACGGCGACGGTGTCGAGCAACGCGGAGACGGCACTGCAGGCGAACCAGCTGTCGGTGTCGGCGAGCGACGCGGCCGAGCGCGGCGGGCAGGCGGTGAGCGAGATCGTCACGACGATGAGCGACATCACCGACAGCTCGCGCAGGATTGCGGACATCATCGGCGTGATCGACGGTATTGCATTCCAGACCAACATCCTCGCGCTGAACGCGGCGGTCGAGGCCGCGCGTGCAGGCGAGCAGGGGCGCGGTTTCGCGGTGGTCGCCGGCGAAGTGCGCGCGCTCGCGCAGCGCAGCGCGAACGCGGCAAAGGAGATCAAGACGCTGATCGGCGCGAGCGTCGAACGCGTGGAGTCGGGCGCACGACGCGTGGATGAGGCCGGCAGGACGATGGAGGACATCGTCACGCAGGTGAAGCGCGTGTCGGATCTCATTGCGGAGATCAGTTCGTCGACGGCCGAGCAGAGCACGGGTGTCGCGCAGGTCGACCAGGCGGTGGTGCATCTGGACAACATCACGCAGCAGAACGCGGCGCTCGTCGAGCAGAGCACGGCGGCGTCGGAGAGCCTGAAGCAGCAGGCGACGCGGCTCGTGGATGCGGTGAACGTGTTCAGGTGATGGCCGCAAGCGCGCGCGACGCGCGGACTCGATCGATGCGTCCCGAGCGTCGCGCGTCACGCACATTCATTTTTTTGATTCGAACAAGTCGACTCAAACGAGAAATATTCGTATTCCGGATATGTGGTCTTGCATTAAATCGAACCGGACGAATGGCGATCAATAATCAGATGAATGTCCGTGAAACCGTTTCCCAGCATGGTGTTTAGTTTCATCCATAAACAAATAATTCGGTAAAAACAAGATGATGCATAAGTAATGCATATTTACCCCAATACACCATAATGTTTTCGTGAAATTTGCCGAAAGCGCAGGAGCCAGGCCAGCGCGCATGCGGATCGACCGCGGTGCGCGGGTCTCGAATCCATCGACAAGCGGACGCAAGATCCGTTACCCGGAGATCCTCACCATGCGCAATAACCAACCCGTCACGCAACGCGAATTCGACTTTCCCGATGACGCGACGCTGATGTCGACGACCGATGCCGACAGCTACATCACGTATGCAAACGCGGCATTCATCCAGGTCAGTGGATTTTCTCCCGACGAGATCGAACGTCAGCCGCACAACGTCGTGCGTCACCCGGACATGCCGAAGGAGGCCTTCGCCGACATGTGGGCGACGCTCAAGGGCGGCGAGCCGTGGACCGCGCTCGTGAAGAACCGCCGCAAGAACGGCGACCACTACTGGGTGCGCGCGAACGCGATCCCGGTGATGCGCAACGGGCAGCCGAAGGGTTACATGTCGGTGCGCACGAAGGCGACGCGCGACGAGATCGCGGCCGCCGAAGCGCTGTATCGCGATTTCCGCGAAGGCAAGGCTGGCAATCGCCGTTTCCACAAGGGGTTGATCGTCCGCACGGGCGCGATGCGTGTCGCGTCGCTGTTCCAGACGATGTCGGTGCGCGCGCGCGTGCATTCGACGCTGTGCGTGCTGGCGCCGGCCGTCGTCGGTGCGGGCTGGGCATGCGGGCTGCCCGGCGGCACGCTCGCGGCATTTGCCGGCGCGGCGGTCGGCGTGACGGCGGCAGCCGGCCTGTGGCTCGATGTGCAGATCGTGCGGCCGCTTCGACAGTTGCGCGACGAGGCGTTGCGCGTGGCGACCGGCGAGAGCCGCAGCGGCGTGCGGATGAACCGCGTCGACGAGATCGGCATGACGCTGCGCACGATCAACCAGCTCGGGCTGATGTTCCGCTGGCTCGTCGACGATGTCAGCGAACAGGTGCTGAACGTGCAGCGCGCGAGCAATGAGATCGCGCAGGGCAACAACGACCTGAGCGCGCGCACCGAGCAGGCATCGACGAGCGTGCAGCAGACGGCCGCATCGATGGCCGAGATGACGGCGACCGTGTCGAGCAATGCGGAGACGGCGCTGCAGGCGAACCAGCTGTCGGTGTCGGCGAGCGAAGCCGCCGGGCGCGGCGGGCAGGCGGTGAGCGAGGTCGTCGCGACGATGAACGACATCACGGCCAGCTCGCGAAAGATCTCGGACATCATCGGCGTGATCGACGGCATCGCGTTCCAGACCAACATCCTTGCGCTGAACGCGGCGGTGGAGGCGGCACGGGCCGGCGATCAGGGGCGCGGCTTCGCGGTGGTCGCCGGCGAGGTGCGTGCGCTCGCGCAGCGCAGCGCGAATGCGGCGAAGGAGATCAAGACGTTGATCGGCGCGAGCGTCGAGCGGGTCGAATCGGGCGCGCGGATCGTCGATGGCGCGGGCAAGACGATGGAGGACATCGTCACGCAGGTGAAGCGCGTGTCGGATCTCATTGCGGAGATCAGCTCGTCGACGGCCGAGCAGAGCACGGGTGTCGCGCAGGTCGACCAGGCGGTGGTGCATCTGGACAACATCACGCAGCAGAACGCGGCGCTCGTCGAACAGAGCACGGCGGCGTCGGAAAGCCTGAAGCAGCAGGCGACGCGGCTGGTGGAGGCGGTGAACGTGTTTCGTTGATGGCGGGAGCGAGGCAGGAGGATGGCGGCCCGCGTTGTGCGGGCAGGTGCGGTGAGTGTCCTGCTACGTCATTGCGCCCTGGGTATGGGATTCGGGTTCGGGCAACAGTGGTTGGGGCACCCCGGACTGACGTTCACTTCGACGCGTCGCCCGGATTGACCGAACTCGTCCGGCTTGAAAATTTTCCCCGCCAAGGCGCTTTTCTCGCCGCGGATCGAATGCTGATCCAGAACAGCCATCACGTTTTCCGCTCTTTGCGTTGCGAGCTGTTGTGCGTTGTTCTCGGTTCGTTCGGCCAGTCCGATAAGCCAAACCGTATCAATGATCGGAAAGCGCTTGTGCATGTCGGTCGACCATGCCGACAACCTCGAGAGTTCGGTCGGAGAAACCGCACTCGAATCCGCATCGAAAACAATATCGATGTAATGGGCGGGCATGTTCGACGCGCCGTCACAGGCGAACGCTGCCTGTGCGCAGCTCAACGCGAGCGCGGCGGTGGTCAGGAATTTAGTCGCCATCGATATCGTACCCGCGGCGCTGTTGGCATTATTGAATGAGGAGACCCGCATCCGGGATGCGTTCCATGGTCAGCGATTGATGAGTTTGCTGTGTGGCGCTACTCGTGGGTCGTCGCACATCCATGCACAGCTACCTTTATCTTTGATTCGTGATACTGCTAGCCGAACGAGTCACTGCAGAATTTCGAATAGCCGGCAATGCCTCGCTTGTGCGGGCTTGGTTCGCATACGACGGCGTGATTTTGGCCGCTGTCCGGCAGGCTTGCACAATTGGATTCCTGTTGTCGGAGAGTCTGAAGCAGCGGGCGACGCGGCCGGTGGAGGCGCTCAACCTGTTCCGCTAATCACGGGAACCTGCGAGGCAGGAGGAAGACGGCCCGCATCGCGCGGGCCGGCGTGGGTGCGTCGTGCTACCTCATTGCGCTCTGGGTATGGGATTCAGGTTCGGGCAACAGTGGTGAGGGCATCCCGGACCGAATGTGATCTCGACGCGCCGCCCGTTGTCGTCGAACTCGCTCGCGGGAAATGGCAGTTTGTAGATTCGCGCGATCATCGAATTTCGTTCGCCTCGAATCAAGAATTGATCTAACGCGCCTTTGACGTTCGCTGCACGTCGGCGCGCAAGCGCTTGCGCGCTTCGTTCCGTCGGCTCGGCTAATCCGACAACCGACACCACATCGACAATGGGGAAGCGATTGCGCATGTCGTTCGACCATACGGAAAGCTTCGTCAGTTCGGAGGTAGATAGGTCGCTTGAATTGTTGTCGAATCGAACATCAAAATCCCAACCGGGCATGTTCGACGGACCATCGCATGCGAGCGCCGTATGTGCGCAGATCAACACGAGCGTGACGGCAGTGACGACCTTATTCAATGTCAACAACGTACCCCGCGATGCTGTCGGCATTGTTGATTGCCAAGTCCGGGTTTGACCGTCCCCAACCGGGGAGCAAGGGCGTAATCGTGTATTGGTCATCGGTCGACGACATGGTGTCGTGAAAATGGGTGGCTTCGTGAATGATAGTCGACACGTGCGAATCAGCGTTCGCTGTCCACGGGCGCATCGTGCAGAATCGCCCACTGATGGCGATCGTGTGTGTTGCCGTGTCCGGCGCGCATACGTGGGCGGCCTCGTTTGTCGTTCCTCGTGGGTGAGGCGTGCAACCCGTCGCAAGATCGCCAGCGCTGCCGCTTCGAACCACATTGTTCTCGTTGAATGCTCGAACCACGGCAAGCACTTTCGTCAGGCCGGTGAGTAGGTGCATACGCGTGCGCTCGTCGTTCCGACCGAACCATTTGAATACCCGGCCCTTATCGACCTTCGACCACTTTTGTAAATCAGCAATGCGGATCGTCAACCGGTCAATCGCTCGTCCTTGCGCTACGGAAAAAACCTTGCGGAATTCCGAATTGGTCATGTTTTCGCAGATCGGTCGCAAGTCAACATCAGCAAATGTCTGCGATCCCGCGATGGTGTTTGTTGTCGTCTCAGCGACGGTAGTTTGATTTCCCATCGTTTCAATCCTCGATGACCAGCTTCAATGTTTCCGCATGTTCGGTTCGTACGCGCACGGTACAGCCGTGCTGATCGCTCACGCCGGATGCATGCACGTTTCCGGATCGATCCTTGATCCAGTAGCGCACGTTGCTTAGCGGTTGCTTCGTCCTCACGTCGCGGATCACAAATTGATCGCTGTAAATGTCTGATGCCGACGCGTACCGCGTGGGTGGGAATGCCGAATATCCGATGAAGGGAGTAGCCGAGCCATGGCCGCCGCTGTCTTCAATGAAAAACATGCAGTCGTTGCTCGCGACTAAAAAGTTTTGACCGCATGGACAAAGTACCGCGTCGCCCTCGACGGCTACGGCGCGTCCGTCACCGACGACGGATACCGCGCTTCCCGCTATCGGAAACCTTCCCTCGCAATTTCCACACGTCGCTTTGTCGCCATCCAAGGCAATGTGCTTGTCGTCCACGAATATGCTTGCAGTGCTTGCGATAACGATTCCACCTGTCGTCGTTGCGTCGCCGTTCCTGATCGCTCGTCGGCTCATGGCTATGTCCTCAATCGAAGTTGGTAAAGACCCAATCGGCTGACTCCAGGTCATAAATCGCGTATTGGTCGACCGTGAAATTTTGCGAAGGCAATGGACGTAGGCGTGCGCGCGAGTGCTTCTGTTTCCGCATCGGCCTGTGGCGTGTGTCGCTGCTGCACCATCGCGTAAAGCCGGATCGATGAGTGAAGAAAGTACGGGCATGCGGCATGTTGTTCTTCCATGGACTCGGATACCTTGTGTATGGACGAGCCATAGACAGTGGGCGGTAAGACTTTCTCTGTCTATAGAACGTGTACGATTATTATTTTGGAGTCCGACGGAGATTGATGATCCAAAACGATCATCGAGGCCGACGCGAAGGGGTATCGAGCAGAACGCGGCCGAGCGTTATAACCGCCCGTCCGGCATGTCGGAGACTGTTAACGTATGTCACGGCACCACCCGCCGCCGCGGTTCCTGCGTGCGCTGACTCTGCACACCGGGGGCCGTAGGATGACGTGTTCGTGCGCGTGCAAACCGTATCGAGGCGGAGCGCCCAATCTTGCGGTGTGCAGCGAAGTGAGAAATGAGACTGAAACGAAATTCGCGCGATATGACGTATCGGCGGATACGGCGATCGAAATCGGGTGCGCAGAGCGGGGGCGATCTCGTGCGTATCGAGGTGACGCGGGCACGGCGGAGAGGGATACCGGCCCGCGTCGGACCGCCCGGTTCCGGCCGGGCGGTCAGGGCCTGTCGCCGAAGCGCCAGGCCCCGAACCGTCAGACGGCCAGGCAGAGATACTTGATCACGACGTAGTCGTCGATGCCGTAGTGCGAGCCTTCACGGCCGAGGCCCGACTGCTTGACGCCGCCGAACGGCGCGACTTCGTTCGAGATCAGGCCCGTGTTCACGCCGACCATCCCGTACTCGAGCGCTTCGGCGACTTTCCACACGCGGCCGATGTCGCGGCTGTAGAAGTACGCGGCGAGACCGAACTCGGTGTCGTTCGCGAGGCGGATCACCTCGTCGTCGCTGCCGAACTTGAACAGCGGCGCGAGCGGCCCGAACGTCTCTTCCTTCGCGACCTTCATCGCCGGCGTGACGCCCGTCAGCACGGTCGGCTCGAAGAAGCCGTGGCCGAGCGCGTGGCGCTTGCCGCCCGTCACGACGGTCGCGCCCTTCGCGAGCGCGTCCTCGATGTGCGCCTCGACCTTCAGCACGGCCGCTTCGTTGATCAGCGGACCCTGCGTGACGCCCGGCTCCGTGCCGCGGCCGACCTTCAGCTGGCCGACCGCTGCCGCGAGCTTCTGCGCGAACTGCTCGTACACGGCTTCGTGCACGTAGAAGCGGTTCGTGCACACGCACGTCTGGCCGCTGTTGCGGTACTTCGATGCGATCGCGCCCTGCACGGCGGCATCGAGATCGGCGTCGTCGAACACGATGAACGGTGCGTTGCCGCCGAGTTCCAGCGACACCTTCTTGACCGTCGCCGCGCATTGCGACATCAGCAGGCGGCCGACCGGCGTCGAGCCGGTGAACGACAGCTTGCGCACGATCGGGTTCGACGTCAGCTCGCCGCCGATCGCCTTCGGGTCGCCGGTGACGACGCTGAACACGCCGGCCGGCACGCCCGCGCGTTCGGCCAGCACGGCCATCGCGAGGGCCGAGAACGGCGTCGCCTCGGCCGGCTTCACGACGATCGGGCAGCCTGCCGCGAGCGCCGGACCGACCTTGCGGGTGATCATCGCCGCCGGGAAGTTCCACGGCGTGATCGCCGCGCACACGCCGATCGCTTCCTTCGTCACGACGATGCGCTTGTCGCTCGCCGGCGTCGGGATCGTGTCGCCGTACACGCGCTTGCCTTCCTCCGCGAACCACTCGAGGAACGATGCGGCATAGCCGATCTCGCCCTTCGCCTCGGCGAGCGACTTGCCCTGCTCGGTGGTCAGGATCAGCGCGAGGTCGTCGGCGTTTTCCATCATCAGGTCGTGCCACTTGCGCAGGATCGCCGCGCGCTCCTTCGCGGTCTTCTTGCGCCATGCCGGCCATGCGGCGTTCGCGGCCTCGATTGCGTGGCGCGTCTCGGCCGTGCCCATCGCCGGCACGGTGCCGAGCAGGCCGCCGGTTGCCGGATTGCGGACCTCGAACGACTCGCCGTTCGCCGCGCCTTGCCATTCGCCGTTGACATACGCCTGCTGGCGGAACAGCGACAGATCTTTCAGTGCCAGGGTTTCCTGAACGGTGCTCATATGAATCGCCTGCCTTGAAAATGACGGATAAAAAGGCCGCCGCCGTCCTGACGACGGCGGCGGCGCATTCGGTTGACGTGGACCGGAACTCAGGCCGGCACGCCGACCGTTTCCTTCAGCACTTCCTCGAGGATCACGAGCGCTTCGTCGAACACGGCCTGCGGGATCGTCAGCGGGAACAGGAAGCGCACGACGTTCGAGTACACGCCGCACACGAGCAGCAGCAGCCCGCGCTCGAGCGCGCGCGTCTGCACGCGCTTCGTGAATTCCGCGTCCGGCTCGCCCGAACCCGGCTTCAGGAACTCGACCGCGATCATCGCGCCCGGGCCGCGCACGTCGGCGATCTGCGGGACGTCGGCCTGCAGCGAATTCAGCTTCGCCTTCAGCACGTCGCCGAGTTGCGTCGCACGTTCGCACAGCTTCTCTTCGTCGATGATCTCGAGCACCGCGTGCGCCGACGCGACGGCCAGCGGGTTGCCCGCATAGGTGCCGCCGAGGCCGCCGGGCGCCGCTGCGTCCATCACGTCCGCACGGCCGACGACGCCCGACAGCGGCATGCCGCCCGCGAGGCTCTTCGCCATCGTGATCAGGTCGGCCAGCACGTCGTAGTGCTGCATCGCGAACAGCTTGCCGGTACGCGCGAAGCCAGTCTGCACTTCGTCGGCGATCAGCAGGATGCCGTGCTCGTTACAGATCTTGCGCAGCGCGCGCACGAACTCGGCCGGCGCCGGGTTGAAGCCGCCTTCGCCCTGGACCGGTTCGAAGATGATCGCGGCGACGCGCTTCGGATCGATGTCGGCCTTGAACAGCATCTCGATCGCCTTGATCGAGTCGGCCGTCGTCACGCCGTGCAGCGCGTTCGGGTACGGGGCGTGGAACACGTCGCCCGGGAACGGGCCGAAGTTCAGCTTGTACGGGGCGACCTTGCCGGTCAGCGCCATGCCCATCATCGTGCGGCCGTGGAAGCCGCCCGAGAACGCGATCACGCCCGGACGGCCGGTCGCGGCGCGCGCGATCTTGATCGCGTTTTCGACGGCTTCGGCGCCGGTCGTGAAGAACGCGGTCTTCTTCGGGAAGTCGCCCGGCGCGCGTTCGTTGATCTTTTCCGCCAGCTCGACGTACGACGCGTACGGGACGATCTGGTAAGCGGTGTGCGTGAAGCTGTTCAGTTGATCCGCGATCGCCTTGACGATCTTCGGGTGGCGGTGGCCCGTGTTCAGCACCGCGATGCCGGCGGCGAAATCGATGAAGCGGCGGCCTTCGACATCCCACAGCTCCGCGTTCTCGGCGCGGGCTGCGTAGAAATCGCACATCACGCCGACGCCGCGCGGGGTGGCGGCGTTCTTGCGGGCCTGCAGGTCGGCATTCTTCACGGTCATCTCCTTGATGTTCTGTCCGGTGGGATAAAAATCGGCCGCATTGGCAGCCCATGGAGGCGACTATAATCACATTTGGCTCTGGCAATCAGAGCCATTTCAATAAATATTCAGGAGCCAATCATGCGCGCAAGCGTGTTGTCGGACTGGCTGGCGCAGCGCCTCGTGCGCGGCGGCGAACAGCCGATCTACCGGCAGCTGCACCGGCTGCTGCAGCAGGCGATCCTGTCGCGCGAACTGCCGGCCGGCACGCGCGTGCCGTCGTCGCGGCTGCTGGCGGCCGAGCTCGGGATCGCCCGCAACACGGTCACGCAGGTTTACGAACAGCTTGCGCTCGAAGGTTATGTGAACTCGGCGACGGGGCGCGGCACGTTCGTCGCCGACAGCGCGCCGGACGAGATCGTCGGCGCGTCGCCCGACCCGGCCGCCGGCCCGGCGGTGGCGCCATCGTCCGCGCGGCGGCTGTCCGCGCGCGGCACGCGGCTCGTCGAGGGCGCGGGCGTGTCGAAGCGCCAGGGCGGCGCGTTCATGCCCGGCGTGCCCGATGTGTCGCGCTTTCCGGCGCGCGTGTGGACGCGGCTGCACAACAAGTACTGGCGGAGATTGCGCCCCGATTTGCTGACCTACGCGCCGGGCGGCGGGCTCGCGCTGCTGCGCGAGGCGCTGGCCGACTACCTGCGCACGTCGCGTTCGGTGCGTTGCACGCCCGAGCAGATCGTGATCACGACCGGGATCCACCAGTCGATCGACCTCGCGGTGCGGCTCCTGACCGATCCGGGCGACGCGATCTGGACCGAGGATCCGTGCTACTGGGGCGTGCGCAGCGTGCTGAACGTGTCGGGGCTGACCACGCGGCCGATTCCGGTCGACGACGAAGGGATCGCGCCGTCGGCCGCCGATCTCGCCGAGCCGCCGAAGCTGATGCTCGTCACGCCGTCGCACCAGTATCCGCTCGGGATGGTGATGAGTCTCGCGCGGCGGCGGATGCTGCTCGAATACGCGCGCCAGCACGGCTGCTGGATCATCGAGGACGACTACGACAGCGAATTCCGCTACGGCAGCCGGCCGCTCGCGTCGCTGCAGGGGCTCGATACGGCCGGGCAGGTGATCTACGTCGGCAGTTTCGGCAAGACGCTGTTCCCGGGGCTGCGCGTCGGTTACCTCGTCGCGCCAGAGCCGCTCGCGGAAAGCTTCGCGACCGCGAGCGCCGAGCTGTATCGCGAAGGGCAGCTGCTGCAGCAGGCGGTGCTCGCCGAGTTCATCGCGGAAGGGCACTTCGTGTCGCATATCCGCAAGATGCGCACGCTGTACGGGCAGCGCCGCGAGGTGCTGCTCGATGCGGTCGCGCGCCGCTACGGCGACACGCTGCAGGCACTCGGCAGCGATGCGGGGCTGCATCTCGTCACGCGGCTGCCGGACGGGGTCGACGATCGCGCGGTCGCGCAGGCCGCGCTCGAACGCAACATCGTCGTGCGGCCGCTGTCCGGTTACTACGCGGAGCGCGAGCGCGCGGCGTCGGGGTTGCTGCTCGGCTATGCGTGCGTGCCGGAGGACGAGATCGCGACGGCGTTCGCGACGCTGGCCGAGGCGATCGACGAGCGGGCGTTCGACGGGATGATTGCGGCGGCTTGACGTGTGCGGCAGTTGAGGTGACGACCAACGCTCGAGACGGCAGAGCGCGATGCGAAAGTCACGTATGAGAGGGAGTCGATATGGATCAGCGTTTTCAAGCAGGTCCAGGGCAATTGTCTCCGCGGTGCGGAGACAATTGCCTCGCCTGGAAAAACCTCGGCTGCAAGCACACAACGGCCCGACTGCCGAGTGCACCGGACCTGCCGTGACTGCCGGTCCTTCCTGAGGGCGTACGCACGCGCGTCAAAGCCGGATCAACGCCGCACCCGCGACCACCAGCGCGCATGCCGCGAGCCGCTGCGCGCCGGGCCGCTCGCGCATCACGAACCAGCCGATCGCGACCGCGAAGATCGAGCTTGTCTCGCGCAGCGCCGATACCGTCGCGACCGGCAGATGCCGGTACGCGAGAATCACGATTCCATAGGCGGCGAGCGAGATCGTGCCGGCGATCGCGCCTTGCCGCAGCGACGCGCGCGAACCGAACACCACGCGCGGGCCGCCGCGCATCGCGCACACCAGCACGAGCTGCGGCACGCTCCACAGCAGATAAACCCACGCGATATAGCCGAGTGCGCTGCCCGACACACGCGAGCCGATGCCGTCGCAGATCGAATACGCGGCGATGAACACGCCCGTGAGCAGTGCGTACGGCACGCCTTCGCCGGAGAACCGGAAGCCGCGCCGCAACGCGAGCGACATGATGCCGAACGACACGAGCGCAATGCCTGCGAAGCCGAACGGCGTCGGTCGCTCGTGCAGCATCGCGAGCGCCAGCACCGATACGAGCAGCGGCGAGATCCCGCGCGCGATCGGGTAGATCTGCCCGAACTCGCCGTTGCGGTATGCACGCGCCAGCGTGAAGCAGTACGCGACCTCGAGCACGGCCGACGCCGCGACATACGGCCACGCGGCGGGCGCTGGCGCGGGCAGCAGTACAACGCCCGCGATGCCGAACGCGAGATACGGCAGCGACATCGTGCCGAGCTGGACGAGACGGTCTTCGCTCACGTGGAGGAATGCATTCCAGATCGCGTGCAAGAGGGCGGAGCACAGCACGAGGCCGATGAACAGGTGATCCATGAATGAGCGAGCGGACGAGGGCGGGCGGCGTCAATTATGTGGGTGCCGGGCGCGCTCGCGCGGAATTGTCGATAATAGAACGTTGTTATTCACCGGATGCCGACGATGACCGAAGCCCCCCTCACCCCGCCCGCCGTTCCGCGCCTAACGAGCCTGTCGCATGGCGGCGGCTGCGGCTGCAAGATCGCGCCGGGCGTGCTGTCCGAGCTGCTGAAGCGGGCGACGCCGCCCGCGCTGTTCCCGGACCTGCTGGTCGGCACCGAGACCTCCGACGACGCGGCCGTCTATCGGCTGAACGACGAGCAGGCGATCGTCGCGACGACCGACTTCTTCATGCCGATCGTCGACGATCCGTTCGACTTCGGCCGCATCGCGGCCACCAACGCGCTGTCCGACGTCTACGCGATGGGCGGCAAGCCGATTCTCGCGCTCGCGCTGGTCGGGATGCCGATCAACGTGCTGCCGCACGAGACGATCGCGGCCGTGCTGCGCGGTGGCGAATCGGTGTGCGCGGATGCCGGCATTCCGGTCGCGGGCGGCCATTCGATCGATTCGGTCGAGCCGATCTACGGGCTCGCGGCGATCGGCGTCGTGCATCCGTCGCGCGTGAAGCGCAACGCGGCCGCGCGCGCGGGTGACGTGCTCGTGCTCGGCAAGCCGCTCGGCGTCGGCGTGCTGTCGGCCGCGCTGAAGAAGAACCAGCTCGACGACGCGGGCTACGCGCAGATGGTGGCGACGACCACCAAGCTGAACCGGCCGGGCGCCGAACTCGCCGCGCTGCCGGGCGTGCATGCGCTGACCGACGTCACGGGCTTCGGGCTGCTCGGCCATACGCTCGAACTGGCGCGCGGCGCGAAGCTGACCGCACGCGTGCATTACGCATCGCTGCCGTGGCTGGCGGGCGTCGAGGCGTTCGTCGCCGACGGCGTGTTCACCGGCGCATCGGGCCGCAACTGGGCCGCGTATGGCGCCGACGTGCGGCTCGCCGACGGGCTGCCGCCCGTCGCGCAGGCGCTGCTGACCGATCCGCAGACGTCCGGCGGCCTGCTGGTCGCGTGCGCGCCGGATGCCGTCGACGACGTGCTCGCATGCTTCCGCGCCGACGGCTTCGACCGTGCGGCCGTGATCGGCGAGATGGTGGACGGGCCCGCGCGCGTCGACGTCGCCTGACGCGGTTTTTTTCACGCTGGATCGCTGTCGGTCGCTAGAATCGATGCCTTCCCTCGAAGGCATCGACGACCGATGAACGATTTCCTGTTCGGGCCGTGGATCGAGAAACACAAGGCTCGTCGTGGTTTGCATCCAGTCATTCGCATCGACGTCGACTCGTGTGTCGGTCGATCAGATAGTATTCCTGATGTTATTGCGCGGCGCGCATGTCGATCCCGTCCGCGTTTCATGCGAATCCTGGAGTCGCGCACACCGCCCGCCGTTTCGTAGTCGGGTTCCGCATCGCACACACGCGTTCTATACTCCCTCGCGCAGTCTCCGAGAGCCGTTCTCACCCAACATCACCGAAACAAGGAACGCCGATGCTGACTCGCTCCATCCTTTCCGCAGCTGCATTCTCGCTTGCCGCCTGTGCGACCGCGCCGTCGATTGCGCAGAACAACCAGGGCAACGATGGGGGCAACGCTGCATTCGCCGAGACCGGTGCACAGGGCCGCCCGGTCAAGGTCATGATCATCACGATGTTCGGTCCGGAAGGCCAGGCATGGCTCGACCGGCTCGGCCCGTGGCGCGACATCACCGTGCCCGGCCTGTCGCCCGACTATCCGGCCGTTCACTGCAACAAGCAGGACGTGTGCGTGGTGACGACCGGCATGGGCTACGCGAACGCGTCCGCGACGATCATGGCGCTCACGTTCTCGCAGCGTTTCGACCTGCGCCGCACGTACTTCCTCGTGTCGGGCATCGCGGGCGTCGACCCCGCGCAAGGCACGGTCGGTTCCGCCGCCTGGTCGAAATACCTGGTCGACTTCAGCCTGCAGTGGGAACTCGATGCGCGCGAGATTCCAGCAGGCTGGAATACCGGCTTTCTCGGCATCAATACGAAGAGCCCGAACGACAAGCCGCCGCTCGACTACCGCACCGAAGTATTCCAGCTCAACCCGCAGCTGACCGATGCCGCGTATGCGCTGTCGCGCAACGTCGTGCTCGCCGACAGCGCGCAGGCCCAGGCCGCGCGCGCGAAGTTCACGTATGCGCCGGCGAATCGGCCGCCGACGGTGATCCAGTGCGACACGTCATCGGGCAATACGTGGTTCTCGGGCACGCTGATCGGCGAGCGCGCGCGCCAGTGGACCAAGATCCTCACCGACGGCAAGGGCACCTACTGCATGACCGCGCAGGAAGACAACGCGACGTATGAAGCGCTCAAGCGCGCGGCGAGCGTGAAGCGGGTCGACCTGTCGCGCGTCGCGGTGCTGCGCACGGGTTCCGATTTCGACCGGCCGTATGCAGGGCAGACGAGCGCGGACAATCTGCTGAACTATGCGGACCAGGGTGGTTTCGCCCCGGCGACCGAAAACCTGTACCGCGCGGGCAATCCGCTCGTTCAGGACATCGTCACGCACTGGGGCGAATGGCGCGACGGCGTGCCGCGCCGGTGAGGGGGTAGCGCCGCGCTGGAGTCACTCGATCATTCACGCGTGGCCGGGCTCCGGGCGAGTCGATATCGCCTGGAGCGACCGGATTGGGGCCCGCGGGACCGGCTGCGGAGGATCACGGGCCGGGGCGCGCGAGTTTGAGTTCGATGCGCGTATATTCCGGCCCCAATAGCTGCATGGGCGCAGTCTCACCGTGCTCGTCCGTCATGCCGATGTATTGCGTGGCACTGGTGCTGATCCGGTAGCAGGTATGCGTTAGCAGCCGGTGGTCTTGATTTCGCAAAAGCAAGGTCTGGTTGCGCGTGCGTGCGGTCCAGCGCTCCGTTGTCACGAAACGTGCCGACGTGGGTTCCCGACTGTCGCCGCATGAAAAGCGGCTCGAGTCGGGCTCGGGCCCCGGCATTTCGGGTGTCGGTGCATGACTGGCGACACCGGGCGTACCTGCCGAGTTGCAAAGACTCTGACAGCCCGCAGGCGGGCATTTCGGGACGAACTGGACCCAAAGCTGCTTCCTGTCATCGGGATCGAGCTTGCCGTTCCTGCGCGACACGATTCGCTCGTCGATGTAAATGTCGTCGGGCGACATTCCGAGTTGCACGAGAAACGATTTCATCTGCGCACCGCGTTGCCGCGCGAGTTGATTAGGGCGGCTTTCCCAATCGTAGGCCGTCGCGTCGATCGAGACCGCCGCCCCTTCGCGCGTCCATTCCCTGGCGGTCAGGTAGTGTCTGACGACGGAGAGTCTGTCGCTGTTGGCGATTTCGGTCGAATTCAGCGGCAGTTCCATGCTGTCGGTCAACAGGACCTTGCACGCATTGGCCTGTATCGGGAGTGACAGGAGGGCGCCGAATATGACAGAGAGGGCACGTCGCATGAGTTGCTCCGATTCAACGTGCCAGAATGAACCACGCGATGTTGTCTGCATTACCGATCGCCATGCCCGGGTAGCGTTTCGCGAACTGGGCGCTGGCCCGTCGACCGTATGCCGCTGGATGGTCGCCCGCGTCGAAAGTGTCTGCAAAATGCGCGCATTCGTGAACGATGGTCAATTGCTGCGAGGAGAGGTTCCCGGCTGATCGCTCGGGTAGCGAGCAGAACGGGAGATTGATGGCGATTGTATGAGTTGCGGTGTCGGAGCGACAGACATGCGCGACCTCGGCGTCGAGATGTTTCATGTTTGGAAGACATCCTGTTGCGCGGTCGGCATCGGAACCGATGCGGACGAAATTTTCTGGCCCGAGCGTGGCCATCACCCTGGCGAGGGCGTCGAGCCCTGAAGTAAGTCTGCGTCTTGTATCGCTATTTGCCGAGCCGAACCACTCGATCACTCGTGCTTCCGTGGCCGGGTTCCAGAGCATCAGTTCCCTGCGCCGTCGCAGTGTGATCTCGACTGCTTCGTCCCGCAATTCGAGCATCCGTTTCCTGAACGCCGCGTCCGTCATGTTCGGACAGATGGGTGGTCCGTCGAGAGATACACCAGGCAGTGGCGATGTTGTCATAGGCACTCTCCATATGGATATCATTTGGAGTGCTGATGCTAAGTGCCTGAAGTAGGACCGAAGGTGTACCAGATTTCGGTCGATGCAACGAATGAGTATTGGGAAGTGTGAATGGAAGGTGGGAAAGACGGCGGGTTCTTGCGGCGAACAAGCAACCTTTCGCTGGCTCAACCGGCGTGATGATCTGGATTGAGCCCGCTGGACATGCAATATGCAGCCGATCGACCATCGACTACGACGGCAAACGCGACCGGCAGACTAATCAGCTCGTGTCAATCGCTGTATCGGGCATGGATGCGACTTGGTCGCTGGATTGACCTTGGATAACGTCACCAATTGTGTCGCTACACTGGTGCAGTGACTACGGCACAAATATGCCGTAGTGGCCGACGCTTCGCCCCGGCGACCGAAAACCTGTACCGCGCGGGCAATCCGCTCGTTCAGGACATCGTTACGCACTGGGGCGAATGGCGCGACGGCGTGCCGCGCCGGTGACGGCCAGCGTCTTCAGTGAGAGATCGACGCGAAGTTCAATGCGCGTGCGGCGCGGAACGGAACGGCGTCCAGACGGGCGTCGTGTCGTCCCAATGATCGAGCGGCGAAGGAAGTTGATCGTTCATCACAGGCTCCTGCAACTAACTGACTAATCGGGTGTTCGATGGCGGTGTCTCGATGCCGCGCCGCGGATCATCCGCTGCGCGGCGTTGCGCGTTGACCGATGCTCAACGGCCTGCGCCGGCGAGCTGATTGCCTTCCGGTGTCGGGCGATACGGGCCTTGCGCGAGTTCGAGCCCTTGCGGATACGAATTCGCCTTGCGCAGCCAGGCCAGCGTGCCGTCGCGGCGGGCCTGCTCGACTTCCGCGCTGACTTCGGCGCGCGTGCGCGGGCCGTTGTTGTGCTGCGTGTACCACGACGTGTTCGCGTAGTCGCCTGCGTGCGGGGTGGTCGTATCGGCGAAGGCCGGTGCGGACACGGCGAGTGCGAGGGCGACGGCGGAGAGAAGATGGCGGCGGTTCATGACGTAACTCCTGTGTTGGTCGGAGTTGGCGCGTCGGCGCTTGCTCCGGTCCCGTCAAGCGGGATCTGTTCGATGCGCAACGAGGTGCGCGACAGGGTTTACTCTAGGGGGACGTTCCGGCGCGATAAATGCGGCTGACGCGAATTGAATTGTCGTGATGGTGGAACAATCGCGATCCGTACTGTCGGCAGGGTTACTCGAAAATCGCGCACAGCCGCCTGCAGCGGGGCTCCCGGCGATTTAGCGCGACGCGCGTCGTCACGCACGCGGCTGATTGCCGCGCACGGCGCAAAGGTGTGATGCGGATTCAGGAAAGGCGCTGTGCGGCGGGGGAGGCGGCACGAACGTGACGCCGTGGCGGCGCGAAGGCAGGACGGCGCGCGGGCCGCACAGCCCGCGCGCCGCGGTTCAGACGATTACGCGACCCATTCGTTGATGACCGGCGTGTCGAGCGCCGGTGCGCGCTCGGCTTCCTCGAACGTGCGCTTGCTGCACGTCGCGTCGAGGCTGCCCTTGCCGCTCAGCAGCGGGCAGCGGTCGAACACTTCGGCGATCCAGTCGACGAACACGCGTACCTTCGGCGACAGGTGCCGGCTGTGCGGATACACGACCGAGATCGGCATCGGCAGCGGCTTGAGGCCGGGCAGCACTTCCTTGAGCCGGCCGTCGCGCAGGTGCGGCAGCACCATGAACAGCGGCGGCTGGATCAGGCCGAAGCCTTCGAGCCCGCACGTCACGTACGCATCGGCATCGTTGACCGACACGATCGCGTTCATCTTGACCTCGACTTCCTTGCCGTCGGTCAGGAACGTCCAGTCGATCGTGCGGCCCGTGCGGCTCGAGAAGTAGTTGACGGCCTTGTGGTCGTTCAGATCCTCGATCGTCCGCGGCTCGCCGAACTTCTCGAGATACGCGGGCGCAGCGACCGACACGCACTCGAACAATCCGACCCGGCGCGCAACCAGCGACGAATCCTGCAGCGCACCGACGCGGATCACGCAGTCGACGCCTTCCTGCAGCAGGTCGACCGGCCGGTCGGACAGGCCGAGCTGCAGGTCGATGTCCGGATAGCGCGTGTGGAATTCGCACAGCGACGGAATCACCAGCAGCCGCCCGATCGAGCCCGGCATGTCGATACGCAACTTTCCGTGCGGCTTGCGGTTGTTGTTCTGGAAGCTTGCTTCGGTTTCCTCGACATCGGCGAGGATCCGCACGCAGCGTTCGTAGTACGCGGCCCCGTCCGGCGTGAGCGACAGCCGGCGCGTGGTCCGGTGCATCAGCCGCACGCCGAGGAAGGCTTCGAGATTCTGGATGATCGTCGTGACGGACGCCCGCGGCAGGCTGAGCGACTCTGCTGCCTTGGTGAAGCTGCTTGTATCGACGACGCGAGTAAACACCTGCATGGCCTGAAGCCGGTCCATCACAACCTCCGCAATCTAATTTGCCGCCCGAACGACAAGGCTGCGCTACCTCATGGGTAAGCGCAGCCTGGATTGTTCGGGGGCGTTGAATTGTGTTGCCGGATTATAGGCATTTATCCGGATGTCTGCCGGACCCAGAATTCGTTCCATCTCGAAATGGATGCTGCATCGTCATGGACGCTTCTGAATTCAGCAAATTCCTGAAAGCCGCGTTGCCCGCCGAAGCCAGAGCTGGCGCGGCACTGACGGTCGCGGAGGTGGAAATCCCCGGCTACGCGCAGGACATCGTGCTGCGCCTCTATCGGCGCGCGGACAAGACCGGATTGCCGGTAGTGCTTTACTTCCACGGCGGCGGTTTCGTGCGTGGCACGCTGGATGACGCCGATTTCGCCGCGCGCTTTTTAGCAGAACGCTTACCGGCTCTCGTAGTGTCGGTCGATTATTCGCTCGCGCCGGCGTTTCCTTTTCCGGCCGCGCCGGAGGATGCGTATCGCGCGGCCGTGTGGGCCGCGACGCGCGCCCGCGCGTTCGGCGGCAATCCGAAGAAGATCGGCGTCGCGGGGCACGATGCGGGCGGCCAGCTCGCGAACTGTCTCGCGTTCATCGCGCGCGATCGCGGCGAAGTGTCGATTGCCGCGCAGGCCCTGTTCGGGCCGATGCTCGACCCGAGCATGACGCGCATCGGCGACGCCGAACGCCTTGCGTCGGACATCACCGCGCGCGAATGCGCGGCCTGTTATCGCGCCTATCTGCCGCAGGCGGCGCAGCGCATGCACCCGTATGCGGCGCCGCTCGAATCGGTGCGCCTCGCGGGCCTGCCGCCGACGCTCGTCGTCACCGCGCAGAACGACGTGCTGCACGTCGAAGCGGAGAAATATGCGGGCTGCCTGATTTCATCGGGCGTGCTCACGCAGGTGATCCGCTACCCGGACGTCACGCACGCGGCGCTCGCGACGCACGAGGCCGCGCTCGAGGAGGCCGTGCGCTTCTTCCAGTGCCGCTTCCAGGCGCGCCAGCCGAACCGTTCCGAATAACCAGAACCAATCCACGCTTATTGGAGATCCACATGGCCATCCTACGCACCTCCCGCTCCCGAATCGCGACCGCGGCGATCGCGACGCTCGCCGTCGTCGGCCTCGGCACGTTCGGCGCGATGCGCGTGAACGCGAACGCGCCCGAAAAGGCGGCAGCGCCGCTGCCCGAAGTCGACGTCGCGACCGTCGTGCCGCAGACCGTCACCGACTGGCAAGGCTATTCGGGCCGCCTCGAGGCGGTCGAGAAAGTCGACGTGCGCCCGCAGGTGTCGGGCACGATCGTCGCGGTGAACTTCAAGGACGGCGCGCTCGTGAAGAAGGGCGACGTGCTGTTCGTGATCGATCCGCGCCCGTACCAGGCGGAAACCGACCGCGCGGCCGCGCAGCTCGCCGCCGCGCAGGCCCGCAACGGCTATGCGCAAAGCGACTGGCAGCGCGCGCAGCGGCTGATCGGCGACAACGCGATCGCGAAGCGCGACTACGACGAAAAGCAGAACGCGGCGCGCGAAGCGACGGCGAACCTGAAGGCCGCCGAAGCCGCGCTGGAAACGGCGCGCATCAACCTCGGCTATACGCGCATCACCGCACCCGTGTCGGGCCGCGTATCGCGCGCGGAAATCACGCTCGGCAACGTCGTGTCGGCCGGCGCGTCCGCCGCGCCGCTGACGACGCTGGTGTCGGTGTCGCCGATCTACGCGTCGTTCGACGCGGACGAGCAGACCTACCTGCAATACATCAACGGCGCGCGCAACGGCCGCAAGGTGCCGGTCGAGCTCGGCCTCGCGAATGAAACCGGCTACTCGCGCAGCGGCGAGATCGACTCGGTCGACAACCGGCTCGACACGTCGTCCGGCACGATCCGCGTGCGCGCGCGCTTCGACAACGCGGACGGCACGCTCGTCCCCGGGCTCTACGCGCGCGTGAAGGTGGGCGGCAGCGCACCGCACGAGGCGCTGCTCGTCGACGATGCGGCGATCAACACCGACCAGGACAAGAAGTTCGTGTTCGTCGTCGACCAGCAGGGCCGCGTGTCGTATCGCGAAGTGCAGCAGGGCATGCAGCACGGCAACCGGCGCGTGATCGTGAGTGGCCTCGCCGCCGGCGATCGCGTGATCGTGAACGGCACGCAGCGCGTGCGGCCGGGCGAGCAGGTGAAGCCGCACATGGTCCCGATGACGGGCGGCGATGCGCCGTCCGCGCCGCTCGCGGACAACGCGAAGCCGGCCGCACCGGCGAAGGCGGAATCGTAAGCGGCCCGCCGCTTCGATTTCCGCGTTCAACCAGACAGAGCAACCCATGAACATTTCCAAATTCTTTATCGACCGGCCGATCTTTGCAGGAGTCCTATCGGTGATCGTCCTGCTCGGCGGGGTGATCGCGATGTTCCTGCTGCCGATTTCGGAGTATCCGGAAGTCGTGCCGCCGTCCGTGATCGTGAAGGCGCAGTATCCGGGCGCGAACCCGAAAGTGATCGCCGAGACGGTCGCGTCGCCGCTGGAAGAGCAGATCAACGGCGTCGAGGACATGCTCTACATGCAGTCGCAGGCGAACAGCGACGGCAACATGACGATCACCGTCACGTTCAAGCTCGGCACCGATCCGGACAAGGCCACGCAGCTCGTGCAGAACCGCGTGAACCAGGCGTTGCCGCGCCTGCCGGAAGACGTGCAGCGGCTCGGCATCACCACGGTGAAGAGCTCGCCGACGCTGACGATGGTGGTCCACCTGATCTCGCCGGACAACCGCTACGACATGACCTACCTGCGCAACTACGCGCTGATCAACGTGAAGGATCGCCTGTCGCGGATCCAGGGCGTCGGCCAGGTGCAGCTGTGGGGTTCGGGCGACTACGCGATGCGCGTGTGGCTCGATCCGCAGAAGGTCGCGCAGCGCGGACTGTCGGCCGAGGACGTCGTGCAGGCGATCCGCGAGCAGAACGTGCAGGTCGCGGCCGGCGTGATCGGCGCGTCGCCGTCGCTGCCTGGCACGCCGCTGCAACTGTCGGTGAACGCGCGTGGCCGTCTGCAGACGGAAGACGAGTTCGGCGACATCGTCGTGAAGACGACGCCGGACGGCGGCGTCACGCATCTGCGCGACATCGCGCGCATCGAGCTGGACGCATCCGAGTACGGGCTGCGCTCGCTGCTCGACAACAAGCCGGCCGTCGCGATGGCGATCAACCAGTCGCCGGGCGCGAACTCGCTGCAGATCTCCGACGAAGTGCGCAAGACGATGGCCGAGCTGAAGCAGGACATGCCGGCCGGCGTCGACTACAAGATCGTCTATGACCCGACGCAGTTCGTGCGCTCGTCGATCAAGGCCGTGGTGCACACGCTGCTCGAAGCGATCGCGCTGGTCGTGATCGTCGTGATCGTGTTCCTGCAGACCTGGCGCGCGTCGCTGATTCCGCTGATCGCGGTGCCGGTGTCGATCATCGGCACGTTCTCGCTGCTGCTGGCGTTCGGGTATTCGATCAACGCGCTGTCGCTGTTCGGGATGGTGCTCGCGATCGGGATCGTGGTCGACGATGCGATCGTGGTGGTCGAGAACGTGGAGCGCAACATCGAGAGCGGGATGAACGCGCGGGCGGCGACCTACAAGGCGATGCAGGAAGTGAGCGGGCCGATCATCGCGATCGCGCTGACGCTCGTCGCCGTGTTCGTGCCGCTCGCGTTCATGTCGGGCCTGACCGGCCAGTTCTACAAGCAGTTCGCGATGACGATCGCGATCTCGACGGTGATCTCGGCGTTCAACTCGCTGACGCTGTCGCCGGCGCTGTCCGCGATCCTGCTGAAGGGCCACGGCGACAAGGAAGACTGGCTCACGCGCGTGATGAACCGCGTGCTCGGCGGCTTCTTCCGCGGCTTCAACAAGGTGTTCCATCGCGGCGCGGAGAACTACGGCCGCGGCGTGCGCGGCGTGCTGTCGCGCAAGACGCTGATGCTCGGCGTGTACCTCGTGCTGGTGGGTGCGACCGTGCTCGTGTCGAAGGTCGTGCCGGGCGGCTTCGTGCCCGCGCAGGACAAGGAATACCTGATCGCGTTCGCGCAGCTGCCGAACGGCGCGTCGCTCGACCGCACCGAGAAGGTGATCCGCGACATGGGTTCGATCGCGCTGAAGCAGCCGGGCGTCGAGAGCGCGGTCGCGTTCCCGGGGCTGTCGGTGAACGGCTTCACCAACAGCTCGAGCGCGGGCATCGTGTTCGTCACGCTCAAGCCGTTCTCGGAGCGGCACGGCAAGGCGCTGTCGGCCGGTGCGATCGCCGGTGCGCTGAACCAGCAGTACGGTGCGATCAAGGATTCGTTCGTCGCGGTGTTCCCGCCGCCGCCGGTGCTCGGCCTCGGCACGCTCGGCGGGTTCAAGATGCAGATCGAGGATCGTGGCGCGGTCGGCTACGCGAAGCTGTCGGATGCGACCAACGACTTCATCAAGCGCGCGCAGCAGGCGCCGGAACTCGGCCCGCTGTTCACGAGCTACCAGATCAACGTGCCGCAACTCAACGTCGATCTCGACCGCGTGAAGGCGAAGCAGCTCGGCGTGCCGGTCACCGACGTGTTCAACACGATGCAGGTGTATCTCGGCTCGCTGTACGTGAACGACTTCAACCGCTTCGGACGCGTGTACCAGGTGCGCGTGCAGGCCGACGCGCCGTTCCGTCAGCGCGCGGACGACATCCTGCAGCTGAAGACCCGCAACGACCGTGGCGAAATGGTGCCGCTGTCGTCGCTCGTCACGGTGACGCCGACGTTCGGCCCGGAAATGGTCGTGCGCTACAACGGCTACACCGCAGCCGACATCAACGGCGGCCCGGCGCCGGGCTTCTCGTCGGGTCAGGCACAGGCGGCGATCGAGCGTATCGCGCATGAAACGCTGCCGCGCGGCGTGCGGTTCGAATGGACCGACCTCACGTACCAGCAGATCCTGGCAGGCGATTCGGCGATGTACGTGTTCCCGATCAGCGTGCTGCTCGTGTTCCTCGTGCTCGCCGCGCTGTATGAAAGCCTGACGCTGCCGCTCGCGGTGATCCTGATCGTGCCGATGAGCATTCTGTCGGCGCTGACGGGTGTGTGGCTCACGCAGGGCGACAACAACATCTTCACGCAGATCGGCTTGATGGTGCTGGTGGGGCTGTCCGCGAAGAACGCGATCCTGATCGTCGAATTCGCACGCGAACTGGAGCATGACGGCAGGACGCCGCTCGAGGCCGCGATCGAGGCGAGCCGGCTGCGGCTGCGCCCGATTTTGATGACATCGATCGCCTTCATCATGGGTGTCGTGCCGCTCGTCACGTCGACGGGGGCGGGTTCGGAAATGCGCCATGCGATGGGTGTCGCGGTGTTCTTCGGGATGCTCGGCGTGACGCTGTTCGGGCTGATGCTGACACCGGTGTTCTACGTCGTGCTGCGCACGCTGGCGGGCGGCAAGATCCACGTCGCGGGCAAGGACTCGGCCGGCTATGGCGTGTCGCCTTCCGGTGCGCCGGCTACGGATGCTTGAGGACAACAAGATGGACAACATGCACAACACGAATGGCCTGATGCGCTTCGCGAAGGTGGCGGCCGCGAGCACCCTGCTCGCGACGCTGCTCGCCGCGTGCGCGGTGGGACCCGACTACAAGCGCCCGGACGTGTCGACGCCCGCGGCGTTCAAGGAAGCGCCGACGCTCGCGGCCGGCGAACAGGCCGGCACATGGAAGACCGCCGAACCGGCGGACGGCGAGCATCGCGGCGAATGGTGGAAGGTGTTCGGCGATCCGGTGCTCGACTCGCTCGAGTCGCAGGCGCTCGCCGCGAACCAGAACCTGAAGGCCGCGGCGGCGCGCGTCGAGGAAGCGCGTGCGGCGACCCGCACCGCGCGCTCGCAGTGGTTCCCGCAGGTCGGCGCCGGGTTCGGGCCGACGCGCGAAGGGCTGTCGTCGGCGTCGCAGTTCCAGCCGCAGGGCACGGGCCCGACCACCGCGACGCTGTGGCGCGCGCAGGGCACAGTGTCGTACGAGGCCGACCTGTTCGGCCGCGTGAGCCGCAACGTCGAGGCGTCGCGTGCCGACCAGGCGCAGAGCGAGGCGCTGTTCCGCTCGGTGCAGCTCGCGCTGCAGGCGGACGTCGCGCAGAACTACTTCGAACTGCGCCAGCTCGACTCGGACCAGGACCTGTACCGCCGCACGGTCGAACTGCGTGATCAGGCGCTGAAGCTCGTACAGCGCCGCTTCAACGAAGGCGACATCAGCGAGCTCGACGTGTCGCGCGCGAAGAACGAGCTGGCAACCGCGCAGGCCGATGCGGTCGGCGTCGCGCGCCGGCGCGCGGCGTCCGAGCATGCGCTCGCGATCCTGCTCGGCAAGGCGCCCGCGGACTTCGCGTTCAAGGAAACGCCGATCGTGCCGGTCGCGGTGAAGGTCCCGCCGGGTCTGCCGTCGGCATTGCTCGAACGCCGCCCGGACGTGTCGGCGGCCGAGCGCGCGATGGCGGCCGCGAACGCGCGGATCGGTCTCGCGAAGTCGGCGTACTTCCCGAAGCTGGATATCACGGGTGCATTCGGCTATGAGGCGTCGACGCTCGGCAACCTGTTCATGTGGTCGAGCCGCACGTTCCTGCTCGGGCCGTTCGCCGGCACCGCGCTGACGCTGCCGCTGTTCGACGGCGGGCGGCGGGCGGCCGGCGTGCAGCAGGCGCGCGCGCAGTACGACGAGCAGGTCGCGAACTACCGGCAGCAGGTGCTCGTCGCGTTCCGCGAGGTCGAGGACAATCTCGCCGATCTGCGTCTGCTCGACGACCAGATTCGCGCGCAGGATGCGGCCGTCAATGCGTCGCGCCGTGCGGCGACGCTGTCGCGGACGCAGTATCAGGAAGGCGAAGTGGCCTATCTCGACGTGATCGACAGCGAACGGTCGGTGCTGCAGTCGCAATTGCAGGCGAACCAGCTGACCGGGGCGCAGGCCGTGTCGACCGTGAACCTGATCCGTGCGCTGGGCGGCGGATGGGGCGCGGCGCCGACGGCGGTCGGCGGCACGTCGTCCGGCAAGGAGGACGTCGCCGCACGTTGATGCAGCGGCGGCATCGCCGCCGCAGGAAGCAGTCGATGAACAAACCCCGGTTCGTGACGACACGAATCGGGGTTTTTTATTGGTTCATCGCAGGAAACCGTGGATGGTTTGGGAGCGATTGCGTAACCTGACGCCTGACTTTAAGGACGTCAGGAGAGGCAATTGCTCGATCGTAAGGCACT
>NZ_QTQJ01000039.1:0-69857 GCF_003853795.1 Burkholderia sp. Bp8991
GCGCCCGCTTTCGCGAGCTCCAGCGCGATTTCCTTGCCGATGCCGCTTGCGGCGCCCGTGACGACTGCGGTCTTGCCATTCAGGTTGCTCATTTCGAATTCCCGTGGTGAAAGGATTGACAGGGAGAAAGGACTGCGGACGTGTTACTGAGCCAGGTAATCGTAGACGACTTCGCCGAGGCCGAGTGTCAAATCCGCGACGAGGTGGCGCGCTTCGACGATCTCGAGCACCGGCAGGTCGGCCACCGGCGCGAGCGCGTGCGGTGCCAGTTCGAGCGACGCGGGGCCCGTCCACGCGCCCTTCATCCTGATGTCCTGCATGTAGTAGCGCACCAGTTCGCACACGCGCGCGGTGCCGTCGACGTGCGGGATGATCTTCAGCAGGAAGTTCGGGCCGGCGAGGCGCTTCGTCTGCTCGTCGATGTCGAGTTCCTTGTGCTTGTAGCCCATCGTGCCGGTCGCGACGCGCACCTTGCCGTAGTCGAGCGTGCCCAGGAGGTGGTCGGTGTTCACGTGCAGCGTGGGCGACGCAAGTTTTTTCGGGAAACCCCACAGCTCGCGGCCGCCGGCGATCGGCGGGTGATCGTCGAGATACATCGCGAGCGTGTAGCCGCCGGCCTGGCCGTTGTACTCGACGGGGATCACCTGGCCGCTTTCCGTGTAGTCGCCGAAGCCGGTCGAATCGGCCATGCGAATGAATTCGTAATGGACGAGCGGCTCTTTGACCTGCAACGGCTCGGGCACGATTTCACGCAGACGGTCCGGATCGGTGCGGTACGTGATGATCAGAAACTCACGATCGACGAAACGGTACGGGCCCATCGGAAAGGCCGGGCTGGTCAACGGCATCGCAAACGCTTTCGATCGGACATCGCTGGGTTTCATGCGGACTCCTTGTTGTTGATCGCTTCGTGGATGAGTGCTCGTAAGCTCGTAATCCTATGCCTGTGCGTTGCCGTTGTGCGATGCCGCATATGGAATTAATTGTTGCCGATTTCGAATGATTTGCGACGCAAATATTGAGACGAACGGTGCAAACGGCATGGCGCGCGTGAGCGGTCCGATACTCGCACGGGCCGGTGACGCCACGATGTGAAAAAGGTGAGCCTTTACGGGATAGTCGGTGAGCTTTTACGGGAGACAGTCGCGCGGGAATGTGACAATTGTGTGAACTTGTGTTGCAGTACAGGCTCTAAGTGCGTTCGCGCGCGGGCCTCGGTCCTGGTCACCGGTCGCCCGGCGCATTAAGCACTGCTTAAGCGAGTGAGCACTAGCATCGTTCGCATCCGACCGGCACCGCCGGTCCCGTCACGACATCCCACGCAACCGGATTCATGCAGAACCTCAATCTCACCCTGTTTTCCGCCTTCAATGCCGGCGCCGCGCCGCACCCCGGCGTTGCCCACCTCGCGATCTTCGCCGCCGACTGGCTCGTCTATGCGCTGCCCGCGATGCTGCTGCTGACCTGGATCTTCGGCGAACGCCCGACGCGCCGCCAGGCGATCGAGGCCGGCGTCGGCACGTGTGTGGCGCTGGCGCTCGCGCAGGTGATCGGGCATTTCTGGTTTTCGCCGCGGCCGTTCATGGCCGGAATCGGCACGCAACTGATTCCGCATGCGCCGGACAGCTCGTTTCCAAGCGATCACATGACGTTTGCCTGGAGTCTCGCGGTCGGCATGATGCTCGCCGGTACCACGCGGCTGACCGGCGTCGTGATGGCCGCGATGGCCGTCGCGATTGCATGGGGGCGTGTGTATGCGGGCGTGCACTGGCCGTTCGACATGGCCGGCGGCGTGCTGGTCGGCACGGCCGGCGCGCTGGCCGCGCACCTGTACGGACAACGCGTGGTCGAGCTGCTCGAACGGATCGGCGACGTCGTGCACGCGGTGCTGATGGGGCGCGAGCGCACGCCCTGAGCGGGAAAACTACGCGGGAGAAGTGCGGGCCGGACGCCGTCAACCGGGCGTCTTGGCCGCTTCCGCCGAAGCGGACGGGCCGCCGCCCGCTTCATGCAGTTCGGGCGTCTCGCCCGGATGCTGCGCGGCGTCACGTTCGAGCGCGCTTTCCTTCAGGATCGCGCACATCGCGACGAACAGCGCGAGCACGACGACCGCCAGGCCGCAATAACCGGCGATCTTCAGATTGCGAAGGAAAGGCGAAGCGTGGCGTTCTCTCGTCATGACCGGGCGCTCCTGGGCGGGCTGCGGCGGCTGTCGCCCGACAGCGGCGTCGCAGACATAGATATATACCAGCCGCCCCGCCGATGCCAAGCCCGCCCGTGCGCGGGCACCCGTTCGCGTCAGTCTTCCAGCGTTTCGTGCACGGCCGTCGCGCCGCGCTTCCAGTAGGCCGCCGCGCGGATGCGCGACTTGTCGACGCCGCGCTCGCCGGTCAGGTGCTGACGCACCGCGCGCATCGATTGCGCTTCGCCTGCCGCCCACACGTAACCGTCGCCGGAGGACGGCAGCGGCAGCTCGCGCACCGCGTTCAGCAGCGGGTCGCCGTCCGCGGCGTCGGCTTCGGCGCGAAAGCGCCAGATTTCATGCACGTCGGCACGCGTATCGAACGCGATCTGCGCGGTGCGATCCGCGACTTCCAGCACGACCGCCGTGCGTGCGCCGGCCGGCAATTGCTCGAGACGCCGCGCGACCGCCGGCAGCGCCGTATCGTCGCCGATCAGCAGGTGCCAGTCGAAATCGATCGGGACCACGAACGATCCGCGCGGGCCGCCGATGCCGAGCCATTGGCCGACGCGTGCCTGTGCCGCCCACTGCGATGCGGGGCCCGGATGGTTCAGCACGAATTCCAGATCGAGTTCGCAGGCGGCGCGGTCGAAACGGCGCGGCGTGAAATCGCGCGCGACCGGCTTCGGTTCGCCTTCGGGAAACTCGGGGCCGTTCGCGCCGAGCGTCGGCATCGCGGGGCGTTCGGCGCCGGGCGGCGGGAAGAACACCTTCACGTGATCGTCGAACGACGACGATTCGAAATCCGCGAGGTCGGGGCCGCCGAGGGTGACGCGCAGCAGGTGCGGCGTCACGGCGTGCACGCGCACGACCTGCAGCAGGCGGAACTTGAGGGTATGGCGCACGCGCGTGACGGCGCGTTCGGAGGGGTTATGCATCAATCCGTACTCCTTGGGTTTTGACGGGACGGCGCGGGTTACGCGCCGGTGCCGCCTTCGATTTCGGCCGTCGCGCGGCGCATGATTGCCGCGATGCGCCGCTGTTCGTCGGCATCGGCCGCGCTCTTGTGGAGCAGCGCCCGCTTCAGTGCGAGGCGGGCCTCGACGAACTCCGGCAGCCAGCCGGGCTGCGTGTCGTCCGGTGCCTCGCTGCCCGCCGCTTCGCCGGCGAACGCGCGACGCATGAATTCCATCTTGCGTGCGAGGTGCGTGAGGCGCGCGAACAAGGTGTCGACGCGTTCGCGCTGTGCATCGAGATGCGCGCGGCCGGCGTCGGTCAGCGCATAGCGCTTGCGGTTGCCTTCCGCCTGCGACGCGACGAAGCCGACTTCGTCGAGATACGTGAGCGCCGGATACACCATGCCGGGGCTCGGGCTGTAGAAGCCGTTCGAGCGCGTATCGAGCGCCTTGATGAGTTCGTAACCGTGGCTCGGTTGCTCGGCGACCAGCGCGAGCAGCAGCAGCTGGAGATCGTCGGAACTGAATTGGCGGCCGCGCGGCATGCCGTCGTCGCCGAAATCGCCAAAGCCGCCGCGTCCGCCACGGCCACCGAACGGGCCGCCGCCGAACGGATCGTGGCCGCGTCGATGGCGGCCGATCAGTTGCCAGACACTGGTGTACCAGTCAGGGCCCGCATGCGCACCATGACCGTCGCATCGGGCATGGCCGCGGGAGGAGTTGTGTCGCATGATCGTGTCCTATATGTCGTAAAACATATCTAAAGATATATATCGAAAGATAGGGTGTCAAGGAGGATTATTGGGGGGCGGATGTTGATGGGAGGGGATGTAGGCTGGAAAAACGGTGGCCCTTTTTTGCAGTATTTGAACAAAACTATTAATTTCCCAATTCAATAGCTACCGCTCGAGGTTGACGGGAAGTTCCGCCTAAATGGCGCCCAGCGTCTCGAGACGGGAGATCGTTGCTGTGGCATTGCGGATTGGCAACGGGGCATTGCGATACCAGAAGAGCGTGCTCTGTACGTCGCCGGAAATATCGGTTGCTGCCCGAATGATCCGAGGCGCGTCTCCAAGGAACTTCCGTACGCTCTCGGAGCCTGCCAAACGGCTCATCATGTTACGGTGTACATGGGCCAGCCCCGCGAGCGTTTGCATATGGATGTGGATGTGCAAAGCGAGAGCGAATCGCTTCGCCGAGACGATCGGAGCGATGCTCGTCGGTCCTCTCAATGACGCCATGAATTAGGCGAAATCGCTGGAACTGCCGGTGATATCGGATTCCACGACTGCTTTTTATTGCACGCTATATGCACATTTATAGCATCAGCATTCACTTCGGCCCGTCTAGCCAAGACGAACACAGCGATGGAAGCGTGTACGCGCCTTGGGCGGGGCCCGGGAGACATCCGACGTTCGGAGCACTGCGCGGCGGTCCAGATAGAGCGGCGGAATATAGTGTTCTTCGTCGAATAACATGAAAAATTGTTAGTCGGCATCCCCGATTGTTATTTCCGTGTCACATTTTGGTAAACTCGCGCGCAGCCGCCAGCTATTTAGAACAGCAACATCCGGCGGGTCATAACGAATCAAACTGAGAGACCGTCGTGGATATCCGAGAGTCGTTCCGCAAATTCGTATCGGGAATCGATGCGAATCGCCGGCCGGTCGTGCTGAATTGGGGTAAGGCGCAGCACGCGCTGGCGTCGAAGATCGCGTTGCAGCACGCGAGCATCCGCGAAAGCATGATGACCGGCATCAGCGGCTATCTGACCTGCATTTCGCAGCAGGGCGATTTGCCTCCGAAGCTTTTCATTGGTGCGCCGGTCTCAGTCGGTATCGTCACGGATCGCGGCCAACTGCATGCCATCAACGCAATCGTCAGCGCCGTTCAGATCGGCCGGACCGACGGGGAGCTGACGGTTTACCAGTTCACCGTGACCGACGCGGTGAACCTGCTGCAAAAGCGCACCAATTCCCGCATCTTCCGTAACGTCAGCGTTGTCGATGTACTTGGAGTCGTCCTGAGCGAATGGCGACAGCGTAGTGTTGCCCTCGCGCAGGCGTTCGAGTTCGACCTGTCCCAACTCGACAGATCCCGCTATCCAAGTCGCTCTTTCGTACGCCAGGTCAACGAATCTGATGCCCGTTTCATCTCCCGGATTGCACGTCGCGACGGCATCACGCTGTTCGTGCGCGCCGGACGGGTGAGCGGGGAGGCGAAAGACGGCGATCCTCCCGTGCATACGCTGGTGTTCTGCGATGACCCTCAGAAACTGAGCGAGTCCGCCGCAGGTACAGTGCGCGTCCATCCACGAGACGCTGGAACGGAACAGCGCGACACCATCACCGCTCTGACGATGCGCCAGCAACTGATTTCGGGGGAATCGGGGCGACCTTCGTGGGACTACCGATATGCCCGCGTGGACCAGTCGAGCGCATCGACAAGGATCGATCAAGGCGAATCGGGTAACGATCTCGCGAAATTGCTATCGGACTTCGTGATCGACGTCCCGCATATGGCGGACTCGTGGGCAGACCACGAACGGATGACGGAAGATCGCATTCTGGCTCATGAAGCGCAGGCGGTTCGATACGACGGCGTGAGCGGAATTCGCGACCTCGCAGTCGGCTCATGGATCACGATCGCCGGAGAGGACGAGTGGGGCACGCTCCCGTCCGACAAGCAGCAATTCGTGATTACGTCACTGCACCACGAGATCTGGAACAATCTGCCCAAAGGGTTGAACGAGCGTGCGCAGACGCTGTTCGCCGCCAGCCACACGCTTCAGCAGCCACGCTCGCTGAGCGATGGCGACCCGTCCGGGCAGGATACGCGCTACGAAAATACGTTCTCGTGCGTGCCGCGTGGCACGCCTCTCACGCCGCTTTACGATCCCAAGACCGACCTTCCGCCGACGCCGTTGATTACCGGGCGCGTGGTCGGGGCCGAGGGCGAGGAGGTCAGTTGCGACGAGAATGGCTGCGTGTTCGTGCAGATTCTCGGTCAGGATTCCCGCGATCATGCGCACGCGCAGGGTGCCGGAACGAACAGCAACGAGAGCGACAGCGCACCGATCCGCGTGGCATCCAGTCTGGCCGGGCCGAATTTCGGGGAGACTTTCTTGCCGCGGGTGGGCACCGAAGTTCTGCTCGGGAGCCTCGGCGGGGATCCGGACAGGCTGGTCATCATCGGCGTGCTGGCAAACGGCGCGAACATGCCGGCGAGTTTCACTCATACGGGCAGTCTGCCGGGCAATCGCTTTCTCTCCGGTATCAAGACGAAGGAAATCAAGGGGCAACGCTACAACCAGCTTCGTCTCGACGATACACCGCAGCAAATCAGCGCGCAGCTTGCATCGGAGCATGCGCATAGCCAGTTGAATCTCGGCTACCTGACGCAACCACGCGACAACGGACAGGGTGCAGACCGCGGCCAAGGCGCCGAATTGCGCACGGACGCGGCAGCTGCGTTGCGCGCGGCGCAAGGGATGCTTCTGACGACTTACGCGCGTACGCAGGCGAGCGGCGGACAGCTTGACCGCAATGAACTCGTCGAGTTGCTCGGCGAATGCGCTGAGCTGTTCAAGGCGTTGGGAGATTACGCCGGACAGCACGGCGGCACGGCGACCGATGCGACGGGGCAGCAAGCTGTCGTGACCGCCTTCAAGGGATGGACGCCGGGCGGCCACGCTTCAGGCGACGATCGTGCGTCGAACGCCGACGCAGACGACTCTCAGGCGCTGATGGCATTCGGCGCAAAGGCGGGCGCGCTCAATATCACCCCGAAGACTTACGTGACCTACGCCGGCGAGAACATCGATCAGATCGCGCGGCAGAACCTGCAATTCGCCGGCGGTCAGCGCGTAATCACGACGGCGGGCCAGGGCATCCACCTGTTCGGGCGCGGAGAAGGCGTCCGTGCGATTGCCGGCGAGGGCCCCGTTGTCTTGCAGGCGCAACAGGACACGCTTGCGGCGACTGCTCAGAAGGGGATACAGATCATGTCGGTCGGCGACGAGGTGTTGATCTCGGGCAAGTCGATCCGGCTCGTCGCGGAAGACGGAAGCTACGTGAAAGTCGGTGGCGGCGTCGAGGTCGGTTCCGACGGTGCGTTCACCGCGCACACGGCGGGACATGATTTCGTCGGCCCGAACACGGACCACGTTGCGCCGCCGGCGTTCAATCGCGGAGGAGCCGATCAGAAGTTCCGCTTGCGGTACCCCGGCACCGACGGTGACGACGGTATGCATCCCGTGCCGAATCGTCCATACAAGATCACGCTGCGCAATGGCCAGGTCATTAACGGGATCTCGGATGCACACGGGTTGACGGAGCTGGCATCGAGCGACGCGATGCACATTGCACACATTCAGGTTTTCGACGTTTAAGGCAGGCGATCATGTCCGATACCACAACCTCGTCGCCCCGGATCGTCGGCGAACATCAGGCGATTCTCAATTGCAACCGGCCGCAGGATGCGTTCGTCAATACCGACGTACAAAATCGCTTCCCGTGCACGACGATCCTGATCCATGGCGTGAATGACCTTGGAACGGATTTCGGCACGGTCGAAGGCGGACTGTGCGATGGATTGAACGACCGCCTCGGTCGCACCGATTTCAAGGGCGCGGAGTACTCGCACGGCCGCATGGCGAACGACCCGAGCCAGGTGAGCGTTGCCGACATGATGAAGAACATGGACGACGCCATCTATCGTCGGCAGGAAAGCGAAGAGACAAGGAGCCCGTTGATTCCGTTTTATTGGGGGTTACGCGTCGGGAAGGAGGATTTGCCCCGGGACCCCAATAAGGAAACCGTCAACGGCCAGTACGTCGACCGGTTCGGCAACCGCCTCGATGAGCACCGCGCGCGCAACGGCGGATTCTTCGCCAACGCGACCAACAACATCCCCGACATGTTCGACTCGAATTTCAAAGGGGGAATGACGACGAAAATTCTCGACCGGATGCAGGGCGACCCGACGCACCCGCTTCGCGAGGCGGAAAATCGGCACTACATGTTGCTGGCAGCTCGGCGGCTCGCGGCATTGGTGCGGCAAATCCGCCTTATCGACCCGGACGGGACGGTCAACATCATTGCGCACAGTCAGGGCACGCTGATATCGCTGCTCGCCCAGGCCTATCTCGTCGAGGGGCTGATTCCCAACCAATGTGGCCCGGCTGACCGTCCTGCCGACACGTTGGTCCTGATCGACTCGCCCTACAGCTTGAGCGAGGAGTTCATGGATCGGCTGCTGCAACGCGGGGACCAGCAGCAGACGGCTTACGCGCGTGCAAAGACCCTGGCAAACCTGGCCGGGTTTGTGGCGAGCGGCAAATATTCGACGCCACCACTCGATCAATTGAAGTACGTGCCAGGTCGGGACAATTTCGGCATCGTCGGCCCGACGTGGGATCCCGTGCAGGCGACGCGCCTGAGCGGGTTGCAAGGCAACGAATGCGTCGTGTTCGCCGAGCGCGACAATCGCGGCAAAGTGTATATGTACTTCAGCCCGGAGGATGCGACCGTCGGTCTGCGCGGCGTCAATGGCATGGGTTGCTCGGGCTTGCCCGACTCAATCCACGTGCGTGCGGCGCAGCGGGGAAGCAAGCCTGAGAAAATCGATCTGCTGTCGGCGGCTTTCCGGCAGCGTGTCTTTACCCGGCGTCTGCGGCAGGGCAAGCCGGTTCAGGTTGGTACGCCGCCCGGAAACTTTACGATGCGGGAAAAGGGTGAAACATCCCATGGCTTGCCCGGCGGCTTCACGACATGGGTGAAATCGACGCAGATAAGCGTCGGTACCGAGCGCAATATCAATGGCGAAGCATTGACGCCACCGTTCGATCCCGAAATGGAAGGCAATGTGCTGCCTGGAACGGAGGTAACGCCTCTTTCGGCAAATAATGCTGGCGAGTATGCGCCCGGCAAACAATCCATTGACCAGCTCGAAGCGGAAATTGCCTTGAGCACGAACAGTGGCGAAGGTGCGTTGCAGCCATTGCCCGCACAAACCATCGAATGGCCAACGAGCGAGGATGGGACGCTGCCGACCACCGCCGAGGTCGAGGCGTCGTTGAATGCGGGCAAGGATCCAGACGATCAGTGCAAGGTAGGCCGGGTCGTGTCGACGGTACCGCCGTCGCCCGGGCACATCGTCGTCTATCGGCAGGAGACGCTCAACGAAGCCAAGGTTCGGCTGATGAATAATCATCAGGGAGAAAGCTCATATCACTCGGCGGTCATGAGCGGTCGTAGAAATCACCGCTGTGCGACCGCGTTCGATGTATCGGTAGGCCAGGCGCGTGCGCTGGACGATCCGGACTGGGCAAAACTCCTGCGGGCAATTGCCGATTGGAGACTTCCGGAGAGCGATATAGTAAAAGCCGAGAGAAAACTCGGCAAAAAGCTCGACCCCGTAACGTCCGAAATAGTAAAAGCCAATTGCAGCTATTACGAAAGCGGAGTTTTCCCGGAAGAAAATATCGTGCCCAAGGATTTTCCTGACGGTGTGGTCAGTGAAACCAGGAAAGATCGAAATAGCGAAGATACAAAAGAAGCACGATCGGTACATTGACAAATTGATGCGCCATGATTACGACAAACGTCACGCGACCACCGGCTTCACGAATATTTCTGCTCGCACTCGCAATCCTGACTCTCTTATGGATTGCAGTCTTTGAGTTTGTTGTTGGAAGGGAGGGATTTTTGGGAGGGAATATTGCAATGTATCGACGCTTGTCGCTGTTGATCTTGCCGCCGCTATTGTTGGCGGCATGCGTCAGTATCGCCTATGGTGCCTCGTTGCGTCGAGACTCGCCGCCTCGAGACACGCCCGCTGCCGCTCGTCCCTCGAGCGTAAATGAAGCTGTCGTTGCCGGGGACGGATCTCGGGACGCACGGTTCACATTGGAGATACGACGCTTTGGCGTCGCCGTTGACCGGTTTCGCCAGCGTGCGCTATTGATGCGGCTGGACGAGGCAGGAACCAATGGAACGTTGCTCCTGCAAGATCCCAAACAATATCCGTGGTCGAGTAGTGATCGAAGCTTTGCGGGACATAAGCGCGAGAACAACGTTTTCGGCTATACATTGCGTGGATGGGTCGATTATTGGCCGATTCCCGTGATAGTGGCCGGGCCGCCCCGAAACGAGAGTGATCCGGATGCGGGCCGGATGGCAACCCACATCAGTAGTGCGGATAACGGGGCGGGGATTGGCAATACAATTTATACGAGACTCGATGAAATACATACTGCGTATGGGGACGATGTAGTCTCTAGAGCGTTTGATATTTTTGACCGCGAGCCGGACTTGCCGGCAGTAGTGTTGCTGGTTGAGGATGGAATCAACACGCGATCCTATTTGGGTACTCCGGGCGCCGATTACCTGGGTTTGTCCACAAAAGATGGAAACTTCGTACCAAAGAATCCGGACAGTTACGTTGCGTTGCTCGTGACGAGAAAGGATCGCGTTGACCGATTGATTCGTCCATATGTGGTGGACGCACCAGAGGCAATCGACAACACCCAGACCCGATATGACGTGATCAAGCTGTGGAATTATTTCTGGCAGCTTCAGAAAGCCTACTGGAAGAAGGGTGAAAAGGAGATGCCGGCGGATTATTGGCAGGCGAAGCTCCCCGAGTTCTGGAAGACCGCGTCGCTGAAGATACCGGACGGCTTCAAGCCGAACCCGTGGGTGCCGATTCCGTGGACGACGTGGCAACTGAAGGAGTACGACAAATGGCCGGTCCTGGCCAATCTGCATCGGCCGGTGCGAGTCGATCTGAGCAACGGGCACGGGGCGCCGTTGAAGAAGGGCGAGCGAATCGAAAAGATCCGCGCCGGCTGGCAGCAGGCAGTGGGCACGCTTGCGCCCGGCGAGCAGCCGGGACGGATGTTCTACGACACCGGCTCTTCGACCGCCAATCTCGCGTTGCTGGTGCAGTCGCTGCACGACAACCCGCAGCATATCGATATTGACGATCCGAAAGACGCATTCGACATGCAACGCCGTATCGGCGGCGACACCGGAACGAGCTCGATCTGGGTCCAGACCGCGCTGGCGCTGATGATGGGTTATGGCGACGGGAAGACGAGCGCACTGATCAACCTGCGGGATCCGCTGCATGCCACGATCGTCATGCTGACGCCGTCGGACGCCGCGTCGCGGCAAGCGCATCCGCAGACGTTCAGCTGGGATTTCTGACGGACCGGATCGACACGTCATGGGTCAAAAGCGATACATCATCGAAGGCGATGTGCACAGCCACGGCGGACGCGTTGTGTCCGGGGCGCCGAACTCGCGAATCAACGGGCGCGCGATTGCACGCTTGCACGATCCCGCGATTTGCGAGATTCACGGCCTGACCTTCATTGCGACGGTGTCGGGTTACGCCCGGTTCGACGGGCAAGTCGCCGCATGCGACGGCGACTTGCTGGCATGCGGAGCACGCCTGATCGCGAGCCAGGACCAGACGGGAGGCTAACGGAAATACGGGGCACGTGGGCGGTGCGCCGGTCGAGCCGGGCGCCTCGCCCGATCGCGCCGGTGACGCTCAGATCACGAATTCCATCGGCTTCGTGCCGCATTGCGCATCGGGCAACGGCTCGCCACGCTGCGTCGCGGCCAACAACCGACCGATCGCAATGTGGACCACATCGGCACGCACGCTCGACGGCGTGAAGCCTGCGGCGTTGTCGAGTCCCTCGCGGTGCGCGCGCATGATTCGCACGTCTTGCTGGATCACGGAATGCGTGTAGAGGTGCAGCAGCGGTTTCAGCGCGCGCAGCACCGCAGCCGGCAAGGAAAAGCGATAGGCGATGTATGTATAGACACGCGATCGACGCGTGTCGAGCGGCGTGATCTGGCTGATGATCAGAAAACTCGAACGGCTACCCCAGTGATAGTCGCACCGTGTGACGTTCGGTGCATAAAAATGATCGGTATGCCGAAGCGGTTCCCTGGACGGATTGGTCAGCCAGTCCAGCATGCCGATCTTGTCGCCATCATCGTGATACGTGACCTCGACGCTCTGCTGCTTCAGTTCGACGGTCGCCCGTAGTCGCCGCCCAGTGGATGAGCGAAAGATCCGGTCGTGCACGAACACCGTATGCGGGACGTCCATGAAGTTCTCGACCAGCGCACCGAGATCGCCATCGAACGTATTGACCATGTAGTACGACTGCCACGGCCGTTCGCCGTGGTGCGGCATGTCGAACGGCCGCTTCAGCGCTGGATCACCTCGCCCGCGATAGACCCAGACGAGGCCGTGCCGAGTCAGCACCGGCAACCTGCGCTGACGATATGGGTAGGTCGTACCGGTCGATTCGGCGCTTGCGCCGTCGATGCTGGGAATTCGGGTGACGCGGCCGTGCTGGTCGTAATGCCAGCCGTGATACGGACAGACGAGGCAGCCGTCGATGACATTCCCGGCCGACAACCGGGTGCCGCGATGCACGCATTGGTCGACGAGCGCGACGATCTCGCCGTCTGCCGCCCGGAATAGCACGATGCCGAGGCCGAGTACGCGCGTGCCGAACGGTTTGTCCCGCTTGACCTCGGCTTCGGTGCCCGCGACGTACCATTGCTCGACGAGCGCGCCGAAGGCTTCGCCATCGGCGTCCGGCTCGGATTCGTCGCACGGGGGGCACGTTGATGCGATCGATATGTTCAACATGAGCACGCGTCCTCGATGAATGCGCGGAGTGCGTCCGCCACGGCGGGCTTGGCCACCAGTGCGCGGGGTTTGACGTCGCCAGCCCGGATGCCAGCACGCTCGTGGGCTCGCTGGACGAGATCCGCCAGCTGGGCGGCACCCCCGGGTATACGAACCACGCGCAACGGGCCAAGCTGGCCGACCGTGCGTGCGTGTCGGTAGTGAAAAGCGCGGGCGAGAGCCTGTTCCAGCGCATCACGCAGGGCGGCGACGTCCTGCGTACCGCTTGCAAGCAACAGCAGGTAATGGGGCGGATCCGCGTCTGCGCACGGAATCACGCAACCTTCATCGCCCGGTTGCAGCACCTCGGAAAGCGACGCAGCCAGATAGGCTTCGTCCAGCTTTTCACCGACCAGATCGCTTTGCGTGCCAGCCCGCCCGACGAAGGCCACGCATGGCGTTCGTCCCGCATATCCGGTCACACGGACCCGATCGCCGAGCCGATAGCGGTACAGGCCGCCTCCGGTCGTCACGACGACCTCGACCGTATCGCCCGGCTTCAGTTCTTCCACGCCTATCGCGGTTCCATCGTCGAGCAGGAACTCCAGGAAGTGGCTGCAGACGGCGAGGGGACAGCCGGCCATATCGCCGAACGGCAGGCTGACCACCGCCTCGGTGGAAAACAAGCCTTTCGGAAGCCATGCGGCCTGCGGAAACAAGGTGCGGGCATGTGCGGCGTAGTGTTTGCTCGGACCGTCCATCCAGCAACTCACTGCCGCGAGCTGCGGCCACAGCCGGCTGCAGTGGCCATCGTCGAGTGCGCGCCGCAGCGCTGCCGTACGGTTCGACGGCAGCGAATCGAACAGGAAGGTGAGCGTATCGCCGCGTTGCGGTTCGGCTTCGTCGAACAGCGGACGAAGCAGACTGGTCAGGAAGGTCGGGCTCCATACGCTGATGAAGGCCAGATCTTCAGCGGCGATCAGCGCGCGCAACGTTTCGTTGCGCCACGCCCGACCGTCACCCGATAGCGATGGTGCGACGAGCGTCGGCAGCAGATCGACGAGCGGGCTGTCGGCCAGGTATTCGAGATCGCTGTCCGATCCGATCATGATGCCGTTGGGAGCGCGTTCGCGCGCGTGCATTGGAGGTGACATCGACCAGTACGCGCGCCCGGCCGCGACGCCGGGCACGGCGCGATGCAGATCGGAGAGCCAGACGATCAGCGCGAACTGCAATTCTTCGAGAAAGGCCGGCGTATAGGGAATGAGCTTTTGCTGCTCGCTGCCGCCGCTCGTGCGCTCGAAGAAGCGTGGCGCTTGCGCGGTCAGGATCGGAGCGGACTCCTTGAGTGCACGATCAATCCATCGGGACATGCCGGCGTAGGGGGCCACCGGCACGCGCTCGCGAAATTGTGCCGGATCTGCGATATCGGCAAACCCGTTGGCAATGCCGAACGTCGTGTTCCGATTCGCGGCGAGCAAGCGTGACAGATAGGCCGCCTGCGCGTCGCCCGGCGCATCGAGCGCGCTGAGCCACGCGCGACGGAAGGGTTCTGCTGCCGCGCCAAACGTGGCCCACGCATCCTGTGCACGCACGTGCGTCCTCTCGTCAGAAATAGGTCTTTTCGAGCTGTGTCGGATCGCTGGGCAAACGCCGGGGCGCCTCGAACACATGCAGCCAACCGTACCACAGCGGTCGCGTCTCCGCTGCGTCGGAGCATGCATGAAGCTCCTGCCAGCGCAGGCTCGGATGCCGGTGATGCGTCAGGTTGTAGTTGAAGTTGAGGAACGCCCAGCGGATCAGTGCGGGGGCACGCATGTTGTATGTGCCCTCGACAACGTCGAGCGGAGTGTGCATGTGATACACCCATTGGAGCGACGACCACGAAAACGCGAATGCGAGGTAGGCAATCGCGATGTCGAGCACGCGCCAGTCCAGCAATGCACCCAGTGCAATCCACGCGGCCACGGCTGCGAGGGTTTCGTATCGAATTCGTCGAAAGTCGGCCTGGTCGAAGTCCCTGAACGCAGCCGCATACGTGTTGTCGTGTCCGTACTTCGCCCAACCATGCGGGATGCGACTCGGAAGCACGGCCAGGACGAAGCTGCCCGCGAAACTCGCCAACCAAATGCCGCCGACGATCGCCACGTAGTATTCGATTCGCTTGCGCCACAGCGAAACGTCCGGCTCGACGAAGTCCACCCGCTCCGCAGGCGTTCGATTCCGCACGTGGTGACCGAGATGATTCACGTGGATCAGCGTTGCTGCGGCGCCGAACATCGTCGATGCCCACCACATCATCAAGTAGTTGATTTCCCCGCGCCGATGCCCGAAACCGTGGAATGTTTCGTGCATCATCGAAAACACACCTTGCATGATCAGGCAGAACGGTACGAGCGACACCCAGCGCAAGGGGCTCGTACCATGCGACAGCCACGTCAGGATGCCGGCCCATGCAACGCTCTGCAGCGCCAGCACGCAGAGATTCAGCCGATCGAACCGTCGCGAACGATTATCTATGGCGCTTGCATTGGCAACGAACATACAATTCGGACATGGATGGTGGCGGCGACGCAGAGCATACCTTCGATCGCCATCATCGAACAATACGCCCGCCTGCGCTGACCCTGCGCGTTACGCCACGATCGGCCACGACCATGTACGCCAAACGAACCGACGATTCAACGCATGAACGCCGCAACGACGCGGCAGACATCCGTCGGCGCAATCCGCGTTTTTGCTTCGCCGACCACATTCCGCGCTATTGGTATCGTGACAACCGCCGCGTGACGCGCTTTTTCGACGCGTTCTCGATCATGTTTCCGCTTGGCGAGAAGTTCTTTGTCGATAGCGTGAGGCAGTACTGCGACGCGCTGCCGGCCGACGGCACGCTCGCCGCGCAAGTGGATGCTTTCCTGTACCAGGAAGCCGCTCACATCCGCGAGCACCGCGCGTATAACCGGCGCCTGGCTCGCCAGGGCATGCCGGTCGACGCACTCGAGGCGCTCATGCGGAGACGGCAGCAACAATGCCGGCGTGTCGCTTCGCCGCTGCTTCAATTGACCTTCACGGCATGTCTCGAGCACTACACGGCCATTCTGGCCGATCTGCTATTGCGCGATCCGGCCATTCTCGACGGCGTCGACCCGTCGATGGCCGCGATCTGGCGGTGGCATGCGATAGAGGAAACCGAACACAAGGCCGTCGCGTTCGACGTATTTCGCGCTTGCGGCGGCGGCGCGATCAAGCGCTATTTCATGCGGACGGCGGCGATGCTCGGCGTTACGGCATGCTTCGTCGTCGATCTGGGCTATTTCATCGTCCGTCTCGCGTGTGCCGACCGCGACGCCGGCAATTGGCGAAGCTGGGCACAGCTTGGCTGGTGGCTGTTCGGCGCGCCGGGCATCGTTACCCGCGTGCTGCCGGCGTGGCTGGCATGGTTCTCGCCGCGTTTTCACCCTGCCCGAATCGGGAATCCAGCCACGCTGGCTGCTGCCCGCGCGGCGCTCGCTGCCGATGGCGTGACAACGGAGCCGGCATGAGCGCACGGTGTCCGGCATGGTCGCCGTCCGGCTTCGACGAGTGGCGGCAACACTACCCGTTGACGCCGTTCGAACCGGCGCCCGCAGCACTCGACTGGACCGGGCGCTTCATCGAATGTTGGCACGCGCATGGCGCTCACGCATTCCCGGACACCGTCATCGTGCTGGTTGCGGGACTCTATTCCGAATGGATACCTGCCTGCTTCGGGCATGCTGCGCGGGCGTTGCGTGCCGCGCGGTACTCAGTCCTTCGTGTGCCGGTCCGCTCGTCGCGCGCCGTTGCCGAGCAGGGCGCGCATATCGTGCGCAACCTGTATGCGCGCTTGCCCGCTGATCGCCGTTTTATCGTCCTTACCCATAGCAAGGGCGGGCTCGATGCATTGGCGGCTCTGCATGCGGATTCAGGGCTTCGTGCTCGCTGCGACGGTATCGCACTCGTTCAGCCGCCCGTCGGCCCGAGTGCGATCGTCGATGGCCTGCTCGAGCAACGGGGGGCGCGCATCGATCCCGCATGGTTGGGTCGAGCCGCCGGGAGATTGCTGCGCACACGCTGGCTGCATGCAGGCTCGCGCGATATCGGCAGCGGGCGCGACGCGGGCATCGCGAATCTGTTGTCTGCGGTGCCCGGTGGCCTGCACTGTGTGCATGTCGTGAGCTGGTCGATAGAACGCACGTCCCGGTTCGACGCACATCACTCACGCCTCGACCGCTACCGTCCCGGTTGTGCGCATGACGGACAGTTCTACCTCGATCACCAGACGATTCGCGGCATGCCCCAAGTGTGCGTGCCGCATCTCGACCATGGCCAGCCTGTACTCGGCGGCGCCGGCTTCGATGCGGGGCGTTTCTGGCTTGCACTCGTTGCGCTCCTGAACGACACGCGAGCGGCTGCGGTCGCGAGCGGTCAGACGAGATAGATTTCGAATCCCGGGATCGCTTCGGTGCCGCCCGGATCAAGTGCGCTCGCGCCGGGCGTGGATAGCGTGTATAGATCCATCGGCAGTGCGGTGTACCGATAGCCGTGCAAGGCGGGCCATAGCGGGTCGTGATCGTACAGGCAAAGCTGCAGCAACGCATAGCGGCTCCGCTCTCGTTGCCAGACCGCATCGAGCAGTGCCTGTGCGATGTCCGGGTTGCGTCCGCTCACATGCAGATGAGTCAGGTAGATGTCCTGAAGCGGCTGGCCGGGTGCTGCGATGGGAGGGCGTCCGAGCAACGGCGCGATGGCGTTGAAGCCGTGACGCAGCGCACCGAGCGAGCGCGGCAGACGTTCCAACACGATGCGCTTGATACGTCCTGCATCCCACGGAGCAACGCAGCCCACGATACGCCGCTGCGCGTTACGTGCGACCAGAAAGCGCTCGATTCCAAAGTCGGGCCAGACGTTCAGGCGGCGCGCGAATTCGTCCGCCGTAAAGACGCAACCGAAGGGTTGGGAACGCGACTCCTGGTCCAGAAATGCGCGGAGCGCGTCGGCGTCGGCGGCCGACGCGTTCGTGATCCTGACGGAACTGGCGCTCCGCGCAGCGATACGCCGCGCATAGATCGACACGTTACTGTAGCCGCGCCAATGTCGAAATCCGAGCCGGGTCCGCTTGCCTGTCTTGAATAGCGATTGCGTTGCGATCCTGTTGTCGCGAATGACGCAGCAGTACGTATGCTGCACATCTTCGTGCCGGGCGAGATCAGCGAGGCGATCGACGACATAGTCGACCCACGTGTGCGCCAGTTCGCGATCGGGTGCGATGCGCAAGTCGCCGAGGTAAGCGATGCGCTGTTTCTCGCCGGCGATGTAGCCGTCGCGAACGACCATGCTGGCTATTCCTTTGACGCGCCCGGCGCTGTCCTCCGCGAGCCAGGTTCGATAGTCGTTCGAATGACACCGATGCAGTGCGGAGTAATCCGGCGAGCGATCGAAGCGAAGCGGCATCCCGCTTAGCATCGCGTAACGTGTTTGAAACGCGAGGAGCCGTTCGTTGTCGACCGCTGTGGCTAGCCGGATCCGCGTCATCGGCTCATTCACCGGTGAAGATTCGTCTTGCCATCGGGCGCAGGTTTTCCGGCGTCAGTTCACACAGGCAGGCGAGCTCGTTGCCGCATGCGTATTCTGGATTGCGCTCCAGAAAATAGGCGACATCCGGCAGCCGTCGATGCACGTCCGGCACTTCGGCGAGGGCTGGGGCGAGGCGGCCTTGCGGTACCGGAAACTTGAGCACGCCGGACGCGGCGTCGTATGCGTGCCCGAAGCGCTCAACTGCCAGATGATCGAGCAGTGCCTGATTCACGGGCTCAGTCGGTCGGTCGAATCGCGGGGTGAAGTCATGCGCGAACGCTCGCAAGTAGCGGTACGTACGATGCCCTTTGCAGATCAGAAACCAGTATAGTGCCACGTCGGGCGAGTTGCGTTTGAGCTCACCTGCGAGTCGAATCCAGCAAAACGCGAGTTGCTGGCTGCCCCAGCAGGCCGGATCCACGATCGTGTCGCCGGAAAACAGGATGCGCAGTGTGGTGTCGCACCACTGCTGTTCATATAGTTTCAATGTGGAGAAGCCGCGCAGCTTGCCGGTGTCATCGCGCATGATGACGCAATGTGTCTTGTCGTCGAGATCGTGTTCGAAACGTGCCTGTTCCGTATCCCGGTAACAGGTCGAGTAGAGCGCGTACATATGTGCAACGTCGACGTCGCGCAGCTGCGCACGTGTCATGGAACTGGCTCGAAGCGGCATAGCGTCGTTATTCATGCGAGCTGAAACGATTTATCATGATACGCGATTGAGCCGCTCCTTTTTTCACATGCGCGCCATACCTCCTGTTTCCGCCTCCTATATACCGTCAGCGTTCGACGCGTGGCGCTGGCTCGCAATCTATGTCGTCGTGTCGGGTGCGCTGTACTTCTGGGTCACACACGCGCCGATGGCACCCGTGGCGCTGTTGCGTCCGGGGCCGTACGATGCGGTCATTCCGCGCGTGTCCGCCAGCGTGCCGCTTTATTTGAGTTACGCGCTCGTGATGCCGTCGATCGTCTGGTTCGGCCGATGCCGAAATTGGCTGCTGCCCGCGTTTTTCGCAGGTGCGCTTGCCGCAGGCCTGTGCATCGTCAGTCATCTGCTATGGCCGACTGCCGTGAGCCGGTCGCCGGCTGCGACAGGATGGATCGCGTGGCTGTATCGGATCGACGCGCCACTCGCCGCGAGTCCATGCGGGCATGTTGCGCTGCCTGTGGCTGTAACCGTGGTATTGGCTGCGCTACGTGTCCGTGCAGCGCGCTATTACGCTGCGTGGAGCGCAATGCTGGCGCTCACGGTTTTGACGACCGGGCAGCATCTGATCGCGGACATGCTCGCGGGACTCGCACTCGGTATTGGCGTTGGCGGTGCGACGACCGTGCTCATTCGTCTCGACGTTGACCTGCGTACGGCCGCCGCATTGTTGCTTGAATGGCTATGTATCGCAGTTATGCTGCGAGTTGCGTTATCGGTGGGGCATTGGGGAGGCTACCTCGTCGCTGCCGTTGTTGTCGCGACCCGGCAACACGCGTTATTCATTCTGTATCACGACGCGACACACTATCATTTGACCCGCCGCCGTTTCGCGAACGACTTTCTGATCAACTTGGCAATCGGCGTACCGGGACTCGTGCCCATCGAGTTTTATCGCCCGCTGCATCTCGCACACCATCGTCACGTCGGGACTTCGGAAGATCCAGAGCGGAATTATCTGTACCACGCGCAGCCATGGAAATTCGAGCCACTCGACACACTCCCGCTCGTCCGGCAACTGCTCGGTGATTTGTTCCTGGTCAACATGGTGAAAAACATGCGCGCATACCGGCGTGCGAACGGGCGTGGTGCGTCCATGTCACTGCCGCTGCTTACGGCGATAGCGACTTGGGGCATCCTGCTCGTGCCGCTCCTGCATGCATGCACAGTACGCGAACTGTTGACGCTTGCGGCGCTTTGGTTCGTTCCTCTTGTGACAATTGGGGCGCTGGTGCAGAAGATCCGTAGTATTGCAGAGCACAGCGGCGGGCCGGGTGTCACGGCTGGCTGGAATGACTGGACTTATTCGTGGCGCGTCGGGTTACTGGGCCGCTTCTTTATCTGGCCGTACAACATCAACTATCACCAACAGCATCATCGCGAACCCGGCGTGGCGTGGCATCGCTTGCCCGGATTGCGCTCGTCTGACGAGCCGGTTCTGCCTTCGCGGCAATTGCTTGCATTGCTCTGGTCGGGTGCTTCGCGCCGTGGTAGTCAAAGATAGAAAAAATCCCTTCCACGACGCGATGAAGTTTCCTATCGGTCCTGGAGCGAAAGAACGGCTCGACCCGTCGCGATCCGTCTGACGCGTGCCGCGCAACCATTGCACACGGATTGCGTCATGAGGTCCCACCGCTGCCCGGCAGATAGTCGAAAGTGATCGACGTGTTGCACACATTCAATGCGGCGATCCGAGCGTCGTCAGCGACGCGCTGAAGCGCATTCCGAACCCGCCCGTACACGCGGCCGTGTCGGTCAGCTCGCTCGCCGGCATCACCGGTTCGGCGTCGACCGCCTGGCAAAACGCGCGGGACGCAGGCCGCGCATCGCGATCGCCAAGCTCGGCCAGGACGGACACGACCGCGGTGCGGCCGTCGTCGCAGCCGCGCTCGAGGACGCCGGATTCGACGTCCTGCGCCTGCCGCTGTTTCAGCAACCGGCGTCCGTGGCGGCAGCCGCGCAGGCGCATGGCGCCGATATCGTGGGCATTTCGTCGTTGTCGGGCGCCCACCTCGAGCTCGTCGAAGGGCTGCTCGACGAACTGGCATTGCATCGCGCCCGGATTCCGGTGGTGTTGGGTGGCATCTTTCCGGCCGCGGATATTCGCCATCTGAAGGCGAAGGGCGTCGCGGCGACGTTCGGGCCCGGCACACCGCTCGATGCGATCGCCCAAGCGCTGTGCGCATGTCTCGACGCATGAGTCGTTCCGCGAGAAGTTCAGGGTGCGGTCGGAACGAGGTCGAGAGGAACGGGTGATCGTCGCCGATGCGCCGATTTGCGTGACGCTCCGCACCGCGGCCAGCTGCGTGGATGTGTTGACGGACGCTTCGACGAAGCGCCCGGCGGCAACCGCCACGCGCTTCAGTGTCGAGCCGTCGCGCCGCCCGACTGACGTGTACGCGCGTCGACGAGCCTGACGAGGCAGGCCACGCTGTTCGTATATGGCACCTCCACCCCGGCCTTGCGAGCGGCCTCGACCACCGCGCCATTGATCGCTTCGATCTCGGTGCGCCGGCCGGCCAGCACGTCCTGCAGCATCGATGGCCGATGCGTACGATGATGGGCGAGCGCATCGCGCACATTCGACGCCACGTGCGCTTCACTTGCCGAAATGCCGAGCGCACGCGCGACGGCCATCACCTCTGAAACGATCTTCAGCGCCAGTTCTTCGCCGTCGGGGGTATTCGTCAACTCGCCGACCGTGCATTGCGTCACGGCACACAGACTGTTGAGGGCGGCGTTGAATGCAACCTTCTCCCAAATCGCGGCCCAGACGTCGGGATCGACATGGCACGAGAGGCCGGCGTCATTCAACGCATGCACGGTCTGTTCGAGCGCGCTCGTATGCGTGCCGTTCGCGTTCATCAGCCGGATCGTGCCCTGGCCATGCGAGCTGACGGCGCCAGGCTCCGACTTGTCGGCGGGCCACGTGGTGACGCCGACCATGACCCGGTCGGGCGAGACGGAACGGGCGAGCCGTTCTGCGTTCCCCAGGCCGTTCTGCAACGACAGGATGACGGTGTCAGGGCCGAGTACGGCGCTCGCGGCAGCGAGTGCGGCGGTCGTATGCATCGTCTTCGTGAAGACGATGACGACGTCGACGGGCTTGCCGGCCTCCTCCGGCCTCAGTGCGACGAGATCGCGCACGATTTGCTCGCCGGAATCGGTCGAAAGCCGCAGGCCGTGGCTGCGAATCGATGCGAGATGAGCGTCGTCGATATCGAGCAGGCTGACCGAATGCCCCGCAAGCGCGAGGCGGCCGCCAAAGAACGAGCCCATCGCACCGGCACCCAGAATGGCGATCTGCATGGCGTACTCCTCAGAACGGATCGTGGTGGAGAGTGCTCTGCAGGGCAATCCCCCGCAAGTCGGTGAATTCCGCGACACCCGCGCGGCCGCCGAAGCACCGGAAGCCGCTGCCCGGCTTGAGCGGGCCGAATCCCGACCAGATCGGGAATGCGCGGGCCGCGGCGTCCACCGCTGCCTCGGCATCCTCGACGCCGGCGGCGGCGGCGGGCGCGCGCGACGCTACCTCACCGTCGATGAGCATCGACACTGTCTTCATCGTTTGTCTCCTGGATTTCTTCGACGCCGATGTCCTCGGCGAGACGGGCTTCACTCAGCGCGTGCAGCGCGACGGCGACCGACATGCGCTCTCACCCGGACCGGGCGCAAGCGCGCGCGGCGGAAACTGCCGGGGCGCCTAGCGGCGGGAGGCTGAGCTCCATTGAAGTCTCCTGTCGTTCAGTACGGTTCTGGTGAACGCATTATCGAAACATCAGGAAGAATCCGAAATTGCCGATTTCACAAAAAGGCATTACCTTCAGGCATGACTTTCAATCTCCAGCAGCTTCACGCATTCGTCACGATTGCCTCGGCCGGTAGTCTCGGGCGCGCGGCCGAGACCTTGCACGTCACCCAACCGGCCTTGAGCCGCGCGATCCGCCGGCTCGAAGACGAGGTTGGCGCCCCTTTATTCGAGCGCCATACGCGCGGCATGCACCTGACGGCGGTGGGGGAGGCGCTGCTGCCGCACGCGATTCTGTTGCAGCGAGAGGCGGAGCAGGCGCGTGAAGAGATCGACGCGATGCGTGGGCTCGCACGCGGGACGATTCGCTGCGGAGCGGTAGGCAGCATCGCGAGCCTCGTGCTGCCGCTCGCCGTGAGCGGCGTGTTGCAGAAGTGGCCCAATTTGCGCGTTCACGTCATCGAAGGCGTCTGGGATCGTCTTGCCGAGGCGCTGGTGCAGCGCGAAATCGATCTCGCACTCAGCATGGTGATGCCCGACACCGAGGAGATCGTCGCGATCGAGGACTGTCGCTGGGAGGACAACAGCTACGTGGTGGCGGCGCTCGATCACCCGCTGCGGGCAAAGCCCGGGATCACGCTGGCCGATACGCTGGATCAGCAGTGGGCGATCCCGCCGCGCGGCACCGCGCCGTTCGAGCACATGCAGCAGGTGTTCGTCGCAAACGGGCTCGGCTTGCCGAACGTCGTGGTCGAAACCCGATCGATCACCGTGCTGAAGAGTCTCGTCGCCCGATCCGGTTTTCTGAGCTGGATGGCCGAACCGATGTACGTGACGGAGAGCAAGGCGGGGGTGTTCGATACGCTCGAATTGCCGGGGGTAGTCGGGCGGCGCACGTTGACCGCATTTCGGCGTCGGCACGGTTTGTTGCCGAGTCCTGCCGTCAAGCTGCTCGAACAGTTGCGGCAACTGACGGCTGAACCGCGCTAGCGCCAGCGGTTGGACACATGCACGTCGGCGTTGCCCTTCGAGAGAAAAAAGGTCGGCGCCGACGGTGAACTGATTTGCGCTGAAATCCACCTCCTGTCGAAGGATCCGGTCGAACGCTCAAACACGACGGGTGACGGATCGGCTCGTGTTGCCTGCCGGACGTCGATTGTTGCCGGTTGGACAACGCGGTGTGTGCATTCCCGACGCTACTGGCGTTTGCCTCCCCCTGACTACAATCCGTCTCACGTTCGGTTGAAATGCGAGCGAAACCAGGCGAGCGAAATTCGTGGCCGCGCTCGTGAATCGCGCCGCGCCGAGCGCCTCACCCACTTGACCAACAGGACAATCGAAGATGAGCGAAACGACCCGCAATGTGCAGCCGGTTACCTCCGGGCTCGGCAAAGAAGGATCGGGAGAACTCGTGCCTTCCCGTTACGCCGTGCGCGTGGGTAACGTCGACGTCGTGCTGATCAGCGACGGCGTTCTGCCGCTGCCGACTTCCACCATGTCCACCAACGTGAGCGAAGCAGACAGAAACGAGTGGTTCGACGGCCGTTTCCTGCAACGTGACATGTTCGACTGGGCACTGAACATCGCACTCGTGCGTAGCGGCGAACGCCTGATCCTGATCGACTCGGGTGTCGGCGACGGATTTGAGTACTTCACGCGTGCAGGGAAGTCGGTGATGCGACTGGAATCGGCCGGCATCGACCTGGCTGCGATCACCGATATAGTGATTACGCATATGCACATGGATCACGTCGGCGGGCTGAACGTCGACGGTGTCAAGGCCAGGCTGCGTCCGGACGTGCGCATTCATGTATCGGCCGAGGAAGTGGCGTTCTGGAAAAATCCGGATTTCAGCAAGACGGTGATGCCGGAAACGGTTCCTCCCGCGCTCCGCAAGGCAGCTTCGAAGTTCGTGGAACTCTATCGCGAAAACATCGTGCAGTTCGATCGGGCCGTGGAAGTTGCAGCGGGCGTGTCGGCGCGCGTGACGGGGGGGCACACGCCGGGGCACTGCGTGGTGGATGTCGCATCGAACGGCGAGAAGCTGACGTTCGTGGGCGACGCGATTTTCGAAGTCAACTTCGACAATCCCGACTGGCAAAACGGCTTCGAGCACGATCCTGAAGCCGCTGTGGACGTACGTATCTCGCTGTTGAACGAAGCCGCCGAGACCGGCGCTCTGCTGGCCGCGGCACATGTCGCGTTCCCGTCCGTCGGCCACGTTGCAAAGAAGGGGAACGGTTTCAGCTTTGTGCCTGTTCTGTGGGACTACTGATTGATTTTTGAACGTCGGCGGCCGATGCGGGACGCGTCCGTACTTGGTCGGGCGAACGCACGCAAGCCTGCACGGTGATCTTGGGGCGGGCGGCATGCGCGCCAGCACCCTGGCAGCGCAAATGTCGTCTCGTCCCGCCCCGCTCGGCCGGGTCGTTCTCGCCCCCTGCAGAAGCGCCCTCCTTTTCAACGGAGTACACCATGCGATTCAACTTCTTTCCGCGCTCGACCCTCTGCTCTGCAATGCTCGTGTCGATCGTGCCGACGATCGCTGTCGCGGGTGCGTTCTCCGTTAAAGTCGATGGCCTGAACCGCGGCCGGTTCGAGAACGAACAGGTCTACGGCGGATTCGGCTGCCACGGCGACAACGTCTCGCCACGCATTTCGTGGTCCCATCTTCCTCATGGAACGAAGAGCGTCGTCGTGACCATTCACGACCCAGACGCCCCGACCGGCGGGCTGGGCTGGATGCATTGGGGCGTCGTCAATATACCGGCGTCGGAAGCGTCGATCGAAAAAGGCGCGTCCGGCAATCCGAAGCGGATGCCTGCCGGGGCCATCGAAACGCTGACCGACTTCGGGGCGGCGAAATACGGCGGCCCTTGCCCGCCTCAGGGGGAATCGCACCGATACATCGTCACGGCATCGGCGCTCGCCGTGCCAAGTATCGACGTGAACGCCACATCGAGCCCGGCCCTCGTTGCCTATCAGATGCACGGAAAAGTGATTGCACGGGCACGCTACGTTGCGATGTATCGCCGAGCGGCAGAGTGAGCGCCCTGGCGGGAGGTCAGCGCAGCGACATCCCGCCGTCGACATTCAGGTTCACGCCGTTGACGAAGCTCCCTTCGCTGCTGACGAGAAACAGTGCGGCGCGAGCCAGTTCTTCCGGGCGGCCGAAACGGCCGAGCGGGATGCTGTCAGAGACGGCAGCCTCGAATGCCGGTCGGTCAGCGGATTCGATACCGAGCTTGGAAAGAATGGGGGTGTCGGTGGGACCGGGACTGATTACGTTGACCCGGATGCCGCGGGTATTGAATTCGAGCACCCAGCTGCGGGCAAATGCTTCGATGGCGGCCTTCGTTCCCGCATAAACGGCATGTCCGTCGAACACTTTGGAACTGGCGATCGAACTCGTCAACAGGATCGCTCCGCCGTCGCGCACGTGGGGCGCGATCTTTTGCACGCCGAAGAACACGGCTCTGGTATTGGTGGCGAAATGTTCGTCATACGACTCGACGCCCACCTGGCTCGACGGTGCGATCGTATTGACGCCGGCATTCGCGACGTATATGTCGGCGCCGCCGAACCGTTCGGCTACCAGGGTTGCGACGCGATCGTGCGTTCGAAGATCGGCGAGATCTCCTGTCAGTCCCGTCGCGCGATTTCCGAGTTCCGCCACGGCCGCGGTCACGGCCTCGGAGCGACGGCCCACGATGACGACGTTTGCACCTTCCTCGACGAACAGCCTTGCCGTGGCATACCCGATTCCACTGTTGCCACCCGTAATGACGGCAACCTTGTTTGCGAGTCGATTCATTGAAATCTCCGTTGTTTCGCGCCGATCTGGCGTACGGCGCCAATATAGTCCGGGGACTTCGAGTGCTGTAGTCATGCAACGGAACTATCAATTTTGCCGAAGAGTCACGAATGGCATTCGAGAAATTCAGCGGTCTTCCAGCGTTCGTGAGGTCGGTCGAGGCAGGATCGTTCACGGCCGCGGCACGGTCGCTCGAAACGACACCGTCCGCCGTGTCGAGGAGCGTCGCAAGGCTGGAGAAGCGGCTCGGCGTAACGCTGTTTCAGCGGTCGACGCGGGCGTTCGTCCTGACGAGCGAAGGGCAAACATACTATGAGCGCGTTGCGCCGCTCATGCGAGGTCTCGAGGATGCGAGCGACGTTCTGACGACGCCTGAAAAAGCGGTAGGAAAGTTGCGCGTGAGCCTTCCAGTCGATCTGGGGCGGACCCTGCTCGAGCCGATCACGCGGGAATTGATGGGCAGCAATCCCGAATTGTCACTCGAAGTCAACATCAGCGATCGTCGCGTCGATGTGATCCGTGAGGGCTTCGATATCGCCATCAGAGCCGGGCGCGCCGTCGATAGCAGACTCTATGCGCACACGCTGATGAGCCTGCCGCTGGTGCTCGTGGCTTCCCCGAACTATCTGCTCAAGCATGGCATGCCCAAGGGAAAGGACGATCTCGTTGCGCATCTTCATGTGCGTTACAAACTCGACGGACGCGTCGTACCGATCGTTTTTGCCGACGGGACGAGCATCCCCATCGATGGCATGTTCGATGCCGACAATGGTGATGCGATGAGAGTGGCTGCATTGAATGGACTCGGTATCGCCCAGATTCTGAGAACGGCAGTACAGCCTGATCTCGATTCCGGCCGGTTGACGGAAGTGCTGCCTGACGTGAAGTTGAGTGCGGTGCCGGTCATTGCGCTGCACGCATTCGGAAAAGGTTTGCCCGCCCGCGCGAGAATATTCATCGATTTCGTCTCGCAACAGCTCGCTCGATCCAGATAGCGCGAGAAGGAACATGGGCCGACATGAATGAGACGCTCAAATTTGGCCGGCGAGACAAAATCGTCGAGTGATTCCTGTCGATATGCGTGAGGTGCGGATATTCGGCCAGGCGTCTGCTCCGGCGTCGAAATCTCGATGGCCGACCGCGTTCATCTTCACGCCGCAATCCCCCACATGTCCTGAGTTGGTCCGGGCGAGGGCATGTTGAGACGCGCGGATTGGTGCTGTTTGAACAACACCGTGAGCACTTCTACGTAGCTACCGCCGGGTTAATGGCCGTCCTACGATTCCCGCCATATCGAGCAAACATGATCACGAAGCCAAGTCTCTTCGTGAGCGCGTGCTCGCATCCGAAATTCGCCAACGGCGCGGCGGGTTCGTCCGGCCGATCGATCGGCCGGCATGACGATTTCTTCCACAACAGGAGCATATTGCATGAAGCCTGATTCTCACCTGTCTCCCGACGATGCCAGCCGTCGAGGTCTGATGCTGGGCGGTGTTCTGGCAACCGTCGCTGCCGTTGTACCGGCTGCAGCGGACGCAACGACTGGGCGCTTGTCGAAGTCCACTGCGGTTTCCGGCGCGAGGAGAAATCAATCGGCGGACAGGATCATCACCAGGGACGGCGTGGAAATTTTCTACAAGGACTGGGGACCGAAGGACGCTCCGGTAGTCACACTCAGCCACGGCTGGCCCCTTAGTTCGGATAGCTGGGACAACCAGGCATTTTTCCTTGCGTCGAACGGCTTCAGGGTGATTGCTCATGACCGGCGTGGGCATGGAAGATCAAGCCAGCCGTGGGACGGCAACGACATGGACCACTACGCCGACGACCTGGCTGCCGTCATTGACAGGCTGAACCTCAAGAACGTGACGGCGATCGGCTTTTCGACCGGAGGGGGCGAAGTCACGCGGTATATCGGCCGCCATGGTGGCTCGCGCGTGACGAAAGTCGGCCTGATTTCAGCCGTTCCGCCGTTGATGCTCAAGACTCCCCCCAATCCGCAGGGGGTACCGATAGAGGTTTTTGATGCCATCCGTTCCGGGATGGTTGCTGACCGGTCACAGTTGTTCAGGGAGATTGCCAGCGGCCCGTTCTATGGCTTCAACCGTCCCGGCGCCAAGGTGTCTCAGGGGATGATCGACTCGTGGTGGAGCCAGGGAATGATGGGGGGCTTCAAGAACACTTACGACTCGGTGCGGGCATTCTCGGAAACGGACTTTTCTTCGGATCTGAGCAAGTTCGACATGCCGACGTTGATCGTGCACGGGGACGACGATCAAGTCGTGCCGGTCGACGTCGGCGGGCGCGCCACGAAGAAACTGGTTCCGCACGCCATTCTGAAGATTTACAAGGGGGCGCCGCACGGTTTGACCGAAACGCACAAGGCGCAGCTCAACCAGGACCTTCTTGCGTTCCTGCGTAGTTGAACGGGACAAGGACCAGTCGACCAGGGACCGCCCGCCGCATTGATGTCGCAATGAAGCCGGTGACGGGCGTTCCTGATGACTGGTCGGAAACCGGGAACCGCGAATGAGGCGTCGGTGGTCGATCGTTTCAATATCCAAACCGCGAGCCCGCATGGACTGACACCGCTTCAGAGTACGTGGCATCTTGCGGGCGCGTGGCGGGGCGGCGCTTCAAGGAACGGGCATCAGGCACCATCCTGTATCGACGAGACACCCGGCAACGTCAGGATGAACGTGCAGCCTTCGCCCGGGCGGGTATGCAAATCGATGTTGCCGCCATAGCGCTTGGCGATCGTCTTCACGAAAGCCAGCCCGAGACCGGCGCCCGAAGGGTAACGAGGCGGTTCGACTTGCAGCCGTTGAAATGGCTCGAACAGACGTTGTTGGGCTTCGGCCGATATGCCGGGCCCGTGGTCTGCAACGGAAATGGCGTAGCCATGTTCGACGCCGGTCAGGCGCACGGTTACCGTCGCATTGCCAGGACTGAACTTGATGGCATTGCTCACGAGATTGACGACCGCGCGCATCAGCAGGAAGGGTTCCACGCGTGCGATGCAGATCTCGTCCCCGACGTTCACGTCGAGCCGGATGCCGCGCGCTTGAGCGAGTGCCCACAGTTCGTCGATCGCATCGAGTACCACGCTGCCGATATCCGTTTCCACCAGTGACCAGGTCGGTGCTTCGGCGCGCGCCAGCAGAACGAAGTCGTCGGCCAGTGCCAGCGTACGGCGCGCGTACGCAGCAATTCGATCGAGCAGGTCCTTGGCGGGCGGGGCCGGTTCAGCGGCTCGCTGAAGATCGATCAACGCGAGAATCGATGCCTGAGGCGAGCGCATGTCGTGGGAAATGAAGTGCAGCCATGCCTCCCGGCGCCGCTCCGCCAGGCGAATCTTCGTCACGTCGAGCACGAACCCGATCGTTCGCTGGGTCACGCCGTCTTCATGCTGCGGATAGGCGGTGGACTGAACCCATCGAATCTCGCCGTTGGGCTGAATGACGCGATACTCGACGCGATAATCCCTGCCGAACGAATTGAATTCCTCCGCGGTCCGAGTGACCTTCATCGCCTTGTCGACGTCGTCCGGATGAATCAACGCGCGAAACTGGTCGATCGAGGTAATCGCCTTCCCGGGAGCGTGGCCCATGATTCGATGCCAGTTCTCGTCGCAGTGCAGTGTGTCCGATGCGATGTCGTAGTCCCAGATTCCCAGTCCGCCGACGCGGGCCGCGATGGCCAGCCTTTCTTCGCTTCGCCGAAGCAGATCGAGCGCCACGCGCTCGCGCGTCACGTCTCTCGAAACACACAGAATGGCGGTCGTTTTTCCATCGGCGTCCAAGATCGGCGTCAGCATGTTGTCCCAGTATTGAACGTCGCGCCCCGGACGCTCGCTGCGCCCGGGAAACCTGCCGAACACACCGTTCCTGGCGGATTCGAGCGCGACATTTCCGTCGGGCCACACGTCTTCGGGCAGGAGCGGCAGCCACGGCATACCGAATCCCGAGTCTTCGTCGACGCCCAGCGCCTGGCATCCGGCGCGGTTCATGTGCAGCACGTTGCCTGTCGGCGAAATCAGTTTGATGCAGTCGATGCTGATATTCAGCATGTCTGTCTGTATCGACGTGTGACTCTTCAGTTCGATTTCCTTGGCCTTCAGGTCATGGATATTCGTGCAGGTGCAGAGCCATCCGTCGTCGACACGGTGAAGGTCGACGGTGAACCACTGGTCGATGCCGTGGGAACCCGCCAGCCGGCACTCCAGCGTTTCGTGTACCGAGCCGGGTTGCGCCGCGTGAAGTGTCGACTCGGCGGTGCATCGGTGCTCCGGATGGATCAACTCCGTCCATTGGAGTCGATACGTGGCCTCGGCGGAGCGATCCGCGTAGGCAAGCCATGCATCGTTGATGCTCACGACCCGCCCGTTCTCGTCGAAATGGCATGCCGGTGTCCGAAGGACATCGATCAGGCGGGCAATCCTGAGACAGTCGGGGCGTGCGGGGGCTGTTTCGTCGGGCGAAACAACAACAGGAGATTCCGTCTTCGAACGTGTGGGGGGCGCAAGGTCCGGGCCGTCTACGTTGCATGCGCAAGAAATTTCATTTTCAAGACGAAATCCATTCATGTTTGTTACATTCCATGCATCGCTGACACGCTTCCAGAATGTCAGACATCAAATGATGCATCAATGGGTAGTCAGCACTATGGATTGGCACCGTAGTAGTGCATATTATTTTCGAGTGATGGAATCAGGTGAAGATGCGGAGCTCGTCGAGTGGAAGTTGGGCCTGATTGTGGCGCGTGTTGCACATAGTGTCGGCTTCAAGCGTCGCATTGAATGCTGATCATGTTGAATGACATGTGCGGAGGCCGGACGGGGCGATACGCGTGGTGTCGCCGATTTTTTGCAGTAACGGACCGTCGAGCCGACACGCCGGAATCGCAAGTGGACGATCGCATGTGCGTTGGCCGACGTCGTCGAACCGTGCCGGGATGACACGAATGCACGTGTGGTCGACACCGGGCGGCGATGCGAGGCTGCTGATGATGCATATTTCCCCGGAGCACGCGAGCGTCGACCCCGGGATCGTTCATCGAAGCCGCCGCAGTTCACGGTGATCCCGCTTCACGCCTCCGAAATACCGCGACACGCGACGCGATACGCGCCCGGGCTGTATCCGAACCGTGCCTTGAACGCGCGCCCGAAATGCGTGATGTCCGAGAAGCCGCACGCGATCGCCAGCTCCAGCAGGTTGCGGTTGGGATCCGCCGGATCCTCCAGCGCGCGCCTGCTCGCCTGCAGCCGGTATTCCTGGATCAGGCTCTGCGGCGTGCGCCCGGTCGCGGCCAGCGCGCTGTACAACGTGCGCCGCGACACGTTCAGCGCGCTCGCGAGCTTGTCCGGCGACAGGTCGGGATCGCTGTAGTGGTGCGACAGATGGATTTCCGCATTCATCCGCAGCGTCGCGCTGCGCGCATCGGCGCCGCTCAGCGAATCGCTCGCCTCGCGGCGGATCACCGAATCGAGCAGCATCAGCGTCGACTGCTCGAAGCCGAACAGGCTTTCCGGATCGTTCGGCACGTGTCCGTCCATCAGGTAATGGATCGCTTGAAGCGCCAGTTGCGCATTGCCGACGGTTCGACGGACCTGCACGCCCGCGCGCTCCACGAACCAGCGCCACATCGTGCCGCTTCTCGGCGGCGTCAATGCCGCGACGAAGCGCGACGCGTTCGCCGATTCGATCATGTACGGCTGCGTCGCATCGTAGATCACCCACTCGCCGGGATTGACCGTCGACGCCGCGTTGCGCTGCGTGACGCGGCTTTGTCCGGCGATCTGGAACAGGATCTTGTAGCAGTCGCTGTCGGCGCGCGACGCGAGCGAGCGGTCGCGATCGACGCGGATCGCGGTGGTGTCGACCTCCGCCATCCGCAGGCCGCCGACCGTGGCAACCCGCACCGACATCCGGAACTGCGGGCCGGTGTCGTGAAAGACCAGCGGCAGGAAGCTGTCCGCGATCAGGTCGCGCAGATTCGCGTTGCTGTTGCTGGCGTCGACGACGAGTTCGTGTGCCATTGCCGGAAGCGGGAGAGGGCCGGGGAATGCGTCGAGCTTAATGCATTCGGCTTGGACGCGGGGGCGAAACGCAATCATCGTCGGCAGCAGCGACTTTCAGCGTCAATGGCGGTTTCCACAGGGAAACCGCTGCATCGCACCGATCTGCACGCTGAAGCCAAAAGTGTGCACGCAACGCCGATCCGCGTGCGCGACGCGTCCCTAGAATCGAAGAGCGGCCGGCAAGTCGGGCCTTTCACTCAATTCGAATTCCGGAGGGATACAGATGGCACGGGTACGGATGCTGGACGAAGTCAGCGCGTTTCTCGCGCGCGAACACGGTCACTACATCGACGGCCACGCGGTAGCCGGCCGCGGCGAGCGGATCGACGTGCGCGATCCGTCGACGCGCGCGGTGATCGGCTCCGTCGCGCAGGCGACCGACGACGACGTCGAGGCCGCGGTCGCGTCGTCGCATCGCGCGTTCCGCGGCGAGTGGGCCAGCCTGACGCCGGCCGATCGTGAGCGCATCCTGCTGCGTTTCGCCGACCTGATCGACGCGCACGGCGAAGAGATCGCGCAGATCGAAACCGCGCAGTCGGGCAAGCTGATCGGGCTGTCGCGCGTGATCGAAGTCGGCTGGTCGGCTCGCTGGCTGCGCTATTACGCGGGCTGGGCGACGAAGATCGCGGGCGAAACGCTCGCCCCGTCGTTCCCGAGCATGAACGGCGAGCGCTACACGTCGTTCACGCTGCGCGAACCGCTGGGCGTCGTGTTCGGGATCATTCCGTGGAATTTCCCGGTGATGATCCCGGTATGGAAATTCGGCGCGGCGCTCGCGACCGGCAACACGGTGCTCATCAAGTCGTCGGAGTTCACGCCGCTCACGATGCTGCGCATCGCCGAACTGGCGACCGAAGCCGGCCTGCCGCCCGGCACGCTCAACGTGATCAACGGCACGGGCCAGGTCGGCGCGAAGGTGATCCGCGATCCGCGCGTGGCGAAGGTGTCGTTCACGGGGTCGGTGCCGACCGGCCGCATCATCGGCGCGGAGGCCGTCAACGCGAACTTCACGCGCTTCACGCTCGAACTGGGCGGCAAGAACGCGGCGGCGTTCCTGCCGGATACGCCGGTCGACAAGATCCTCGACGGCATCGTCGAAGCCGGGTTCCTGCATAGCGGGCAGGTGTGCGCGTCGGCGGAACGCTTCTTCGTGCATCGCGCGAAGTTCGACGAAGTGGTCGAGAAGATGAAGGCGCGCCTGGACAGCTTCCAGCCGGCCGACCCGATGGACGACGCCGGGATGATCGGCCCCGTCTGCAACGAGCCGCAGTTCCGCAAGTGTCTCGACGCGTTCGAGCTCGCGCGCATGGAGGGCGATACGATCGTCACCGGCGGCGGTGCGTATGCGCGTGACGGCTTCTACGTGAAGCCGACGATCGTGCTGCCGCGCTCGCTGGAATCGGCTTCGTATTGCAAGGAGATCTTCGGGCCGGTCGGCGCGTTCGTGCCGTTCGACGACGAGGAAGAACTGATCGCGATGATGAACGACACGCCGTTCGGGCTGACCGCGAGCCTGTGGACGAACGACCTGTCGAAGGCGCTGCGCTACGTGCCGCGGATCGAAGCCGGCACCGTGTGGGTGAACATGCACACGCTGGTCGACCCGGCCGTGCCGTTCGGCGGCGCGAAGGGCTCCGGTATCGGACGCGAGTATGGCTCGTCGTTCATCGACGCTTATACCGAGCCGAAATCGGTGACCATTCGCTTCTGACGGCTTCGCTTCTGACGACATGACCCGCCAACGGAAACCCGCCCGGCATCGACCGGGCGGGCGTTTTCCGTTCAACGCCGACGTCGATCAGAACCGCGTACTGAACCCGATCCGCGCGACCGACTGCAGCGCGCCGCTCGACGCGCCGTTCGCATCCATCACGCCGTTGATCTGCGCGTTGCTGCCGTGGCTTGCACGCTGATGCACGCCCGCGACATACACCATCGTGCGTTTCGACAGCCAGTACTGGACGCCGGCCAGGAACTGGTGCGCATGCGCGTTGTCGAGCGTGTCGTTGCCCTTCATGTACGTGTAGCTCGCCCCGATCACCCAGACCGGCGACGGATGCCACGCGGCGCCGGCTTCCGCCGACCACGCGCCCGCGCCGTTCCACGCGTTGCGCACGGTCGTGAAGAGCGCCTTCGCCGTGACCGTGCCGAGCGTGTAGTGGGCGCCCGCGCCCCAGTTGCGCACGGTGGTGGCCGGCAGCCCGCCCGCCGCGCCGTACTTCTGGTTCGTATAGGCCGCGCCGGCGCCGAACGGGCCGTTGTCGTAGCTCGCGCCGACGCTGACCGTATTGTTCGCGCCGACCGATCCCGCGACGTTGCCGAAGCCGTACAGCGCGCCGAAGGTCAGGCCCGAGATCGACGCGCTCGTGTACTTCACGGAATTCGCGACGCGGTTGCTGCCCGCGACGCGATCCCAGTCGAACGCGCCGGTCGGGTTGTTCGGCAGCGCGAGCTTGTCGAACGGGCCGTTGCGAAAGCCGTACAGCCCGACGAGATCCTGCGCGATCTCGTTGCCGCTCGCGGCCAGCGCGTCGACCATGAACTCGTACTGGTTGCCGAGCGTGAGCGTGCCGTAGCGGTCGTTCTGCAGCCCGACATAGGCCGTGCGCGCGAACAGGCCGCCGCCGATCATCGATCCGTTCGCGAGCGAGAACTGATCGACGAGCCGGAAGATCGCGCGCGTGCCGGCGCCGAGGTCCTCCTTGCCCTCGAAACCAAGCAGGTTCGGGAAGAAGATGTTGTCGTCGAATTTCGCGTTGCCGTGGCCGCCTTCGTTGCTCACGTAGCTGAGGCCGGCGTCCAGCAGCCCGAACATCGTCACGCTGCTCTGCGCGAACGAGGCGGCCGGAATCGTGCAGGCCGCGAGGGCCAGCAAGGTCTTTTTCGTCATCTCCAAAGTGCTCCTCACATGTCCGGTCACGCCGGAATATTTTTGATTGGACTACTGATTGATACGAAGATAGTGAAACGTGCAACGGTCGATCGGGTCGCGCCAGGAAACAGGACCTGAAAACAGGAGCCGGAGGCGCCACGCCGGCATTCCGGCACGCGGGCATCGGCGCACACCTCCTGCGCCGATGCCCTCGCGCGCCCGGCGCTAGACCGTCGAATACCCGCCATCCACCGGCACGATCGCGCCGGTGACGAACGATGCGCCGGGCGAGCACAGGAACAGGATCACATCCGCGACCTCGTCGGCCGTGCCCCAGCGCGCGAGCGGCGTGCGATCGAGAATCCGCCGCGACGCCTGCGCGTCGGCCATCAGCCCGCTGCTGAGCGGCGTGTCGATCCAGCCGGGCGCCACGGCGTTCACGCGGATGCCGCGCTCGGCCCACGCCTGCGCGAGCGAGCGCGTCAGTTGCGCGATGCCGCCCTTGCTCGCGCTGTATGCCGGGCGATCCTTGCTGCCGAAGTACGTGTACATCGACGCGACGTTGACGATGCTGCCGCCGTTCGCCGAGAGTGCCGGCAGCGCGGCGTCGGACGCCCGCATCACCGACGTCAGGTTCACGTTCAGCACGAGTTCGAACTGGTCCATCCGGTATTCGTCCGCGTGCCGGCTGATGCCGACGCCGTTGACGAGCACGTCGACGCGCTGCAGCGAGCGGATCTGCCGCGTCAATGCTGCGTCGTCGGTCACGTCGAGCTCGACGCAGCCGATGCCGGGATGCACCGGCGCATGCGGGCCGGCGGCATCGAGCCCGAGCGCGACGACCGACGCGCCCGCTTCCGCGAAACGCCACGCGGTGCGCGCGCCGATGCCCGACGTGCCGCCCGTGACAACGACGGTCTTGCCGTCAAACGACCAGGGGCGGCTCATGTTCGATGCTCCCGACGGTGTGAACAGGACGCGCATGCCGGCGCGATGGTGCAACCAGGATCTTGATCTGCGCGCGATCGGCGAGCAGCGCGTCGAAGCCGTCGCCGACGGCGTCCTCGAGCGAGACGGTGCGCGTGACGATCGACGTGAGATCGAGCGCGCCCGACCCGATCAGCCGCAGCAGGTCTTCGTACACGTGCCGGTAGCCGACGCTCGCCGTGAAGGTCAGCTCGTCGTTGACCGCGCGGAACGCATCGAAGCCCGCATGCGGCATCAGGCCGACCATCACGAGGCGGCCGCCCTTGCGCAGCCCCTGCATCGCCGCCTCGAACGTGGCCGGCAGGCCGGCCGCCTCGAAGCTCACGTCGACGCCGAGCCCGCCCGCCGCTTCGCGGATCGCGTCGCGCAGCACCGGGGCGTCGAGCGAGCGCGCGTCGAACGCGTGCGTCGCGCCGAAGCGCGCGGCCGCCGCGAGCCGCTCGGGCGACACGTCGACCGCGACGATGGTCGTCGCGCCCTGCAGTCTCGCGAGCATGACCAGCAGCAGGCCGATCGGCCCGAGCCCGAACACCGCGCAGGTGTCGCCGAGCCGCAGTTCGCCGCGCCGCAGCGCGTGCAGCGCGACGGCCGCCGGTTCCATCACCGCGGCCTGTTCGAGACTGACGTCGTCGGGCAGGCGGTGCAGCATGTAGGCCGGCACGACCGCGAAATCGGCCATCCCGCCGTCGCCCATCAGGCCGGCGAAGCCCATCGACACGCACAGGTTGTACGACCCTGCGCGGCAATACGCGCACTGGTGGCAGTGATACTCGGGCTCGACCGCCACGCGGTCGCCGGGGACCAGCGTCGTGACGCCCGCACCGACTTCGACGACGGTGCCGCAGAACTCATGACCGAGCGTCAGCGGCGCGGTGCGGCCGGACAGCGGATGCGGCGCGTCGACGGGAATCGCGTGCGGGCCGTCCGCGTATTCGTGCAGGTCGCTGCCGCAGATGCCGCAATACGCGACCGCGATGCGAACCTCGCCGGGCCCGGCGCGCGGCGTGTCGAGATCGACCAGGCGGATGTCGCGCGGGCCGTGCCATTGAAGTGCGCGCATGTCAGCGTCCTCCGAGGTTTTGCGTATCGAGACGGGGAGCGGCATCGGCGGGCGCGCGCTTGCGCAGCACCGCGGGCGCGGTTTCGACCAGGCCGAACGACAGCACGCCCGCGAGGATCGCGCCGGCGGCCGACGTCCACATCGCGAACTGCAGGCCGTACTTGTCGGCGGCGAAGCCCGCGACGGTCGGCGCGACGAAGCCGCCGATCAGCTCGCCCGCGCCCATGATCAGGCCGAGCGCGCTGGCGATCGCGCGGGGCGGCACCGTTTCGGCCGGGATCGTCGCCATGAACAGCGTGAAGCAGCCGAGGCCGGTATACGTGACGAACACGAGCGCGCCGAGCGCCCAGAGCGAATCGACGTGGATCATCACGACCGGGCAGGCGGCGGCGATCAGCGCGAACGCGATCATCGTCGGCTTGCGACCGATCCGGTCGGAGATCGCCGGCACCGCGAAGCCCCAGAACACCCACGCGGCGCCGAGGCACGTCATCACGACGCCCATGTCGGCCGGGGACAGGTGGCGGCTCTCGACGAGGAAGACCGGCGCGAACGAGATGATCACGATGAACCACGTGAGGAAGAAGCAGCTGATCAGCACGCAGAGCAGGATGTTGCGCTCCTTCAGCAGCGCCCAGCGGTTGATCGCGGCGCCGCCGGCCGTCTGCGTACCGTGCGTGGCCGCGCCTTCGGCCTGTGCGTGCCGTACGCCGCCGGGCGGCACCTCGCGCACCCAGCGCCAGATGCAGAACGCGATCAGGAAGCCGGGCACGCACGACACGTAGAACGCCTCGCGCCAGCCGTAGGCGGTCGCGATGCCGATCACGACGGGCGGGCCGATCATCGCGCCGAGCAGGCCGGCGGCCGAGCCCTGCAGCAGGCCCATGTTCAGCCCGCGGCGGCTCGGCGTCGAGCTCTCGACCATCAGCGATTGCGACAGCGGCAGCACGGGGCCCTCGGCGATGCCCATCAGCGCGCGGAACGCGATCAGGCTCGCGAAGCCGCCGACGAGCCCCGACAGCGCCGAGCATACGGAAAAGCCGAGCACGGCCGCGATCAACAGCGGCTTGCGCGTGCCGCGCGCATCCGACCACGCGCCGGTCGCGGCGCCCGACAGCGCCCACGTGAGCGCGAGCGCGGACGAAACCATGCCGAGCTGCGTATTCGACAGGTGCAGTTCGGCCGACATGAACGGGAACAGGAACGACAGCGCGAGGCGGTCGAAGAACACGAAGCCGAACGTCATGAACAGGATCAGCAGCAGCCTGTTCTCGTACGTCCATGCGAGTTTGGGGGAAGGGCGGGATGTCATGGGCGGCCTCGTCGCGCGTCAGCGGAACAGCTTCTCGATCGCGTGCGCGCCGAGGCCGACCTTCTCGTAATGCGCCTTGCACATCGCGATGTACGAATGCACGTCGAAGTAGCCGTCGGGGTTGCCTTCGTCGTCGAGCCAGATCAGCGGGCCCTTGACGATGAAGAACGCGCGCATCGGTTCCGGATGATCGAACGCGACGAGCGTGTGGCCTTCGCCGGGCGTTTCATACACGAAATCGCCGCGCGTCGCGGTCCATTCGTGCTCCAGGTAGCCCCACTTGCCGGACAGCGTGTAAGCGAACACCTCGTGCGGGTGGTAGTGCCGGTTCACGAGCCCGGCTTCCTTCGCCATCAGGATGTCGCACCATTTGTTCTGCGACGGCGAGATCCACAGCGGCCGCGACGAAACCGTTTCGGTGAACGGAACGTAATAGCGCGTGTCCTCGGTGGCCGCGTTCGGGATGTACGCTTCCGGCAGCGCATCGGGCTTGAACGGATTGGCAATCGGCGCGATGTTTTGCCAGAATTCGGATACGGCTTGGTCGACCACGGTTCGTCTCCTTGTGGTTAGGTGTCGTGGGGTCGACTTTAGCCAGCCGGTGCGCGCCGCTCTTGACTGGGCTGGACGAATTGCTTGATCGGGCCGGACATCGCGCCGCACCTGTAATCACAAGAACCATCCCCCAATCCGTGCCGCTCCGCACGACAGGCGCCCGCAGGAGGCGACGTGACGAATTCGACCGTTCTTTCATGCACGCGCGGCTCGACGGCCGACGTGCCGGTGCGCGACCGGATGGCCTACTGGGATGCGTTCAACGCCGCGACGCTGGTCGGCCTGCGCTGCTCGTCGCTGTCGCCGGCGGGGCTCGAGGTCGAGAAGACCGATCTCGCGCTGCCGGGGCTCGGCGTGGCCGACATCAGCGGGCGCGATCACGTGATCGAGCGCAGCCCCGCGCTGGTGCGCCAGTTGCCGAAGGAGTCGCTGTTTGCGTGCCAGATCCTGAGCGGTCGCGCGTATTTCATCCAGCGCGAGCGCTGCCTGCTTGCGGAAGCCGGCGACATCGTCGTGTACGATACGCGCGTGCCCTATCTGTTCGGATTCCTGACGCCGATGCGGCAATTGCTGATCGATATCCCGATTGCCACGTTCGACGATCGATTCGACGCGGAGCTGGCGGCGCTGCCGTTGCGGATCGCGCCGAAACCGGGTGCGGGCGCGATGCTCGGCGCGACACTGCGCACGAGCGTCGAGCGCTTCATGAAGGCGCCGGTCGAAGACGACGCCGCGCGCTTCGTCGAACACACGCGCATGCTGGTCGCGGAACTCATCGATGCGGAAGTGAACGGCGCACGCGCATCGCGCGCGTCGCTGTCGTACCTGCTGACCGCGAAGCAGTACATCGCGACCCGTCTCGGCGATCCGGAGCTCGGGCCACAGGCGGTGGCCGATGCGGTCGGGCTGTCGTTGCGGCACCTGGGCCGGCTCTTCGCGGCCGAAGGCGAGTCGATCACGCAGCACATCTGGTCCGAGCGGCTGACGCATGCGCATCGCGAGCTGACCGACGCGCGCCTGCGCAAGACGAGCATCGGCGAGATCGCGTTTCGGTGGGGGTTCTCGAGCCAGGCGCACTTCAGCCGTGCGATTCGGGAGCGCTACGGTGCGTCGCCGATGGCGCTGCGCAGCGCTTGACGCTGAAGCAGCGGAACCGATGCCGACGCGGCGCGTGGCTCACGCGCCGCTTTCGTTTTCATTGCATGCCGGTCGCGGCGTGAGTCGCCGCGTCACTCCGCGAGCATGAACTCGGCACAGCGTTCCGCGATCATGATCGTCGGCGCGTTCGTGTTGCCCGATACGATGCGCGGCATCACCGATGCGTCGCAGATCCGCAATCCGTCGATCCCTTGCACCGCGAGACGCGGCGTCACGACCGCGCTTTCGTCGCTCCCCATCCGGCAGGTGCCGACCGGGTGATAGACGGTCTTCGCGCGGTGCCGCACGTAGTCGGCCAGCGCGTCGTCGGTCAGCGCTTCGGCTTCGCGGACGAGACGGGCGAGCGACGGCGCGCGGATGATCTTCCGCGCGAGCGCGACGCCGCGCACGAGGCCGTCGACGTCGGCCGGATCCGACAGTGCGCCGCTGTCGAACCGGATCGGCGCGGCCGGATCGTTGCCGCGCAGTTGCACCGAGCCGCGCGAACGCGGCCGCAACAGGCACGGATTGATCGACAGGCCGTGGCCCGGCAGCGGTTCACGATCGACGTCGCCGACGAGCGTCGGCAGCACGTGGAACTGGATGTCGGGGCGGCCGCTGCCGGTCGTATCGACGAACGCGCCGGATTCGACGACGTTCGACGTCAGCAGGCCCGTGCGGGTCAGCATCCATTGCAGCCCGTGCCGCAGCGCCTTCAGCCCGCGATCCTCGCCGAACAGGCTGATCGGCGCGTGGCTGTAGCCGTAGATCGAGACCTCGAGATGGTCCTGGAAATTCGCGCCGACTTCCGGGCTGTCGTGCAGCACGTCGATGCCGTATGCGCGCAGGTGCGCGCCGGGTCCGATGCCCGACAGCATCAGCAGCTTCGGCGTACTGAGCGCGCCGGCGGCGAGTACGACGTCGGCGCGGGAGGTGGCCGAGCCGGTCGCGCCGTTCTCCATCCGCCATTCGACGCCGGTCGCGCGCCGGCCGTCGAAACGCACGCGGGTCACGCGGCAGCCGGTCAGCACGCGCAGGTTCGGGTCGCCGAGCGCGTCGGCGAGATAGGTCGCCGCGGTGCTGCCGCGCTGCCCGTCGAAAATCGTCGTGTGGTAGAAGCCGGCGCCGTGCTGCGCGGCGCCGTTGAAATCGTCGTTGTACGCGATGCCGGTTTCCTGCGCGGCCTTCACGAACGCGAGGCTCAGCGGATGCCGGAAGCGCGTGTCGCCGACCTTCAGCGGCCCGTCGGTGCCGTGGAACGGCTCGGACAGCCGCAGGTGCGACTCGGCGCGCTTGAACACCGGCAGCACGTCGCTCCAGCGCCAGCCCGTGCAGCCGAGCGCGGCCCATTCGTCGTAGTCGGCGCGCGTGCCGCGCACGTACAGCATCGCGTTGACCGAACTGCCGCCGCCGAGCGTGCGGCCCTGCGGCACGTAGGTCCTGCGTCCCGCCGCGCCGGCCTGCGGCTCGCTTTCGAACGTGACCGTGCGCTGCGTGTCGAGCACGCGGATGAACGTCGCCGGAATCCGGATGAACAGGCTGTCGTCCTTCGGGCCGTCCTCGAGCAGCAGCACGCGCCTGCCGGCCTTCACCAGTCGATGTGCCACCGTGCAGCCGGCCGAACCGCCGCCGACGACGATATGGTCGTACGTCTCCATCCCGCTTTGTCTCCTCGCTGTCAGGCGGCGGAACGAGCACCGCCGCGCAGGAAGCCAGCTTAGCGACGGGCGCGTGTCCCCGTTTGACCGGGGCGGACGCCGGGCTTGCTTCGCGCGGACACGGCGGCGCGCCGCGGCGGCTCATGCAGCGATCTCGTTGCGCTGACCATTGGCCGTGGATTGCGCAGCGGGAGAACCCGGCGACGAGCGGCTAGCGCGGGTTGCCCGGCGCGCGCGTGTCGCTCGGCGTCTCGCCGAAGCGCGCGCGATAGCTGCGGCTGAAGTGCGCGCTGTTGTTGAAGCCCCAGCCGAACGCGATTTCGCTGACCGTCAGGTGCTTCAGCGAGCGGTCGCGCAAGTCGGCGCGGCAGCGTTCGAGACGCCGCGCGAGGATGTAGCGCGTGAGCGGCATCCCTTCGATTTCGAAGATGCGCGCGAGTTGGCGCGGCGACAGGTTGATCGCGCGGCTGACCGACCGGGTATCGAGATCGTCGTCGGCGAGATGGCTGTCGATGAATGCCTTCGCGCGCGACAGCGTGTGGACGGTCGACTTGGTCGGCGACGCGTCGCCGTCGCGCAGCCGCAGCATCGACTGCATCAGGTCGAGCATCGCGGCGGCGCGCCGTTCGCGCGCGGTGGGCATCGATTCGTGCGGTTCGGCGAGCAGTGCGTAGAGCTGCCGCGCGGCCCACGACGTGACGCCGTCGTCGCGGTCGATCTTGACGACGCTGCGATGGCGCCACGGGCCCACGTGCGCTTCGAACACGTCGCGCGGCACGTCGAGCACGGTCATCGCCATGTTCGCGGGAAAGCCGTGACCGTACGGCATCGACGTGTCGTACAGCACGATGTCGCCGGGCGCATGCTGGATGCACTCGACGTCCTGGAACGTATAGCCCTGCCCTTCGTGCATCAGGCACACGAACACGGCGTCGCGCGGGTCCGCGTGGATGTTGTGCGGCGTGCGCACGACCGCATGCCGGTTCGCGACGATGTCGCACACCCCCAGCAGCCCCAGGTCGCGCTTGCGCAGCGACGCGTCGATGCCTTCGGACGATTTGCCGCTGCATTCGATGCGCACGAGCGAGCGGGCGACATGGTCGACCCAGAAGTCGACGCGTTCGTCGCCGCGTACGGCGCGCGTCGAGATCGACACGATTCCCGTGCTGATGTCCGGCATGACGTCCTCCCAATGACCGCCCGAGCGGCGCAGTCTCGGATACGCCGGCGTGCGCGGTCAATCGGTGAAAGACCCGGGGCGGGGCCGGGATGCGCTTGCGGCGGCGCGTTGCGGCCGGATGTCCGTGGGAGTCAACGAATATGGCCGGGAAAGGCAAAACGTGCGGGCGTGTTCGGGGTATGTTGTTCGGTTCGGATCGAACGGCGAGACGCGAGGCTGCTTCGTTATACGGAATAAAATTCGCGTGTTGTCGGATCGCCTTGCCGAAACGGCGCTCCGGTCGAGTGATTCGCGGCGCTCTTCCCGCGCGCGCGGCGTGAGCGATGCCGACATCCCTGGTCGCGTCACCCGCGCCTCGCACCGGCGGCTTGAACCGCGAAACGCCGCGATTCAAGCCGTCACCTGGTTGTACGCGACGTCAGACCGCGCTGGCCGCGTCGATCTTCCGAATGTCCTCATCGTCGAGGCGCACACGGATCGCCTCGCCGAGCAGCGCGAGCTGTTCGAGCGACGTCGCGCTCGCGATCGGCGCTGTGATCGTCGGCCGCGCGATCTGCCATGCGAGCGCGATCGCGGCCGGCTGCGTGCCGTGCTTCGCCGACACGTCGTCGAGCGCCGCGAGAATGCGCAGGCCGCGCGCATCGAGATAGCGGGCGACGCGGTCGCCGCGCACGCTTTTCTTCAGGTCGGCCTCGCTGCGGTACTTGCCCGACAGGAAGCCGCTCGCGAGCGCGTAGTAGTTGACGACGCCGAGCTTCAGGTCGCGCACGACCGGTTCGAGATCGCGCTCGTAGTCGGCGCGGTTGATCAGGTTGTATTCCGGCTGGATCACCTGGTACGCGGGCAGGCCATCGCGCTTGCTGATGTCGGCGGCTTCGCGCAGGCGCGCGCCGCTGTAGTTCGACGCGCCGATGATGCGCACCTTGCCCGCGTCGATCAGCGTCTGGTATGCGGCGAGCGTTTCTTCGAGCGGGGCCGTGTCGGCCAGATCGCGGTGCGAAAAGTACAGGTCGATGTAGTCGGTCTGCAGGCGGCGCAGCGAATCGTCGGCGGCCTTCAGGATGTTGTCTTTCGTGAGGCCCGCACGCGCGTCTAGCAGGCCGACCTTGGTCGCGATCACGACCTGGTCGCGCTTGCCGGAACGCTTCAGCCACTTGCCGATGATCGTCTCCGATTCGCCGCCGCGGTTGCCGGGCACCCAGGCCGAATAGACGTCGGCCGTGTCGATGAAGTTGATGCCGGTGTCGGCGAGCGCGTCGAGCAGCGCAAACGATGCGTTTTCGTCGACGGTCCAGCCGAAGACGTTGCCGCCGAAGGCGAGCGGGGAAACCTGGATGTCCGAGGTGCCGAGGGTGCGTAGTGCCATGTTGCTCTCCGGAATCTGAAGGGTGACGGGTTGGAACGACGGGATTGGCCGCGATGAATGCGACGGGACGGCGGTCGGGTGAAGCACGTTCGCCGTTGTCGCGGGACGCTGGAACATTCTCGCCGATCGACCGGATTCGTGCAGCGGGCGCGCGGCCGTGAAGACGGAGGAATTGCAGCGGACGGCGGACGCATCGTCTGCTGCGTGGGTCATTCGTGCCGCCGCGTTCGATCGGGAACCGAATTTTGTTGCGGCCGGGCGCGGCAACGGGAGAGACGGGCGGAGCTGGCCGCTTCGCCGCAGCGGAACGAAAAGCGGGCGGCAAGTTGCCGCCCGCGATCGATCATTCACCGAGGCCGTTATCGCAACTGCACGGCGGCCAGGAACAGCACCATGCTGCCGATCGCGCCGTCCAGCACGCGCCACGCGACGGCCTTGCGGAACCACGGCGCGAGCAGTCGCGCACCGTATCCGAGCCCGAGGAACCACACGACGCTGACCGACATCGCGCCGATCGCGAACGCCAGCCGGGTGCCTTCCGGCTCTCGCGCACCGGCCGTGCCGATCAGCAGGAACGTATCGAGATACACGTGCGGGTTGAGCCACGTGAACGCGAGCGTCATCAGCACGATCGCGACCGCGCTCTGCGGCGGCGGCGCGACGGCGTCGCCGCGCACGTCGAGCGTTGCGTGTCCCGGCTGGAACGCGCGACGCAGCGCGTTGAAGCCGAACCATGCGAGATACGCGAGGCCGACGTACAGCACCGCGTGGACGAAGGTCGGATAGCGTTCGACGAGGACCGACGCGCCGCCGACGCCCGCGCCGATCAGGATCATGTCGGACAGCGCGCACAGCAGCACGATCTTGCCGACATGCGAGCGCATGATGCCTTGCCGGAGCACGAATGCGTTCTGCGCGCCGATGGTGACGATGAGCGACCCGCACAGGGCGGCGCCGTGGGAAAAAGCGATCCAGTTCATGATGGGGAGCGGTGACGCAGTAGACGGGTGAATCGGTTGGCGCTAGTCTGCGGTGAGCTGAGACATAAGAGAAGCTAATTCACCTAATGCAGATTAAGGAAATCTAATGCTCGACTATGCATTGCTCGATGCCCTCGCGGCGGTGATCCGGCACGGTTCGTTCGAGCGGGCGGCCAAGGAGCTGAACGTCACGCCGTCGGCAGTATCGCAGCGCGTGAAACTGCTGGAGGAGCGTGTCGGCAGCGTGCTCGTCAAGCGCGGGCAGCCGTGCGTCGCGACGACGTCGGGTGCGCTGCTGTGCCGGCATACCGAGCGCGTGCAATTGCTCGAGGCCGAACTGGGCGGCCGGATGCCCGCCTTGCCGGGCCAGATCGCGAGCGCATGGCCGACGTTGCGTGTCGCCGTCAACGACGACAGCGTCGCGACCTGGTTCATCGATGCGGTCGGGCCGTTCTGCACCGAGCGCGAGACCTTGCTCGACCTCGTGATCGACGACCAGGACCATACGGCCGCGCGAATTCGCGATGGCAGCGTGCAGGGCGCGGTGACCGCGCAGGCCGAGCCGATCCAGGGATGCCGGTCGACGCGGCTCGGGCGTATCCGCTATCGCGCGGTGTGTTCGCCGGCGTTTTACGCGCGCTATTTTGGTGAGGGCATCACGCGCGATGCGCTGCGCCGCGCGCCGTGCGTGATGTTCAATTCGAAGGACGGCTTGCAGGCGCGCTTCGTCCGGCGCGTGACGCGCGCGGATCTCGATCCGCCGCAACACTGGATCCCGCACGTCGCGGGCTACCTGCGCGCTTGCGAAACGGGGCTGGGATGGGGGATGTGCCCGGACCGGATGGTCGATCGCCAACTGGCGGCGGGCGAACTGGTCGACATGTCGCGCGGGCGGACCGTCGATATCGATCTGTACTGGCAGAGCTGGCGCCTGTCGATCGGCTGGCTAGACGACTTCAGCGCGGCACTGAAGGCGCGCGCCGCGCTGTTTCTCGACTGATCGAGGCGGGCGCGGCGAATGGCGGCCGGCGGCGGCGCGCAGGTCACGCGCCGCGCGGGGTCAGACGTGGTGCAGGCCGTCGAAGTCGACGATCTGCACGAGGCGGCCGTGCATTTCGATCAGGCCGCGCTTCTGGAACTTCGACAGTGTGCGGCTGACCGTTTCGAGCGTCATGCCGAGGTAGCTGCCGATGTCTTCGCGCGTCATCCGCAGGTTGAATTCCGACGGCGAGTAACCGCGCTTCAGGTAGCGTGCCGACACGTCGAGCAGGAATGCGGCGACGCGCTCTTCGGCGTTCAGCGAACCGAGCAGCATGGTCTGCGACGTTTCGCGCACGATCTGCTCGCTCATCAGCTTGTGCATGCGCAGCTGCATCGTGCCGGCTTCCGAGCACAGCGACTTGAGCGCGCTGTACGGAATCACGCAGACCGAGCTGTCTTCCAGCGCGACCGCGGTGCGCGGGTGCGTGTCGTCGCAGATACCGTCGAGGCCGAGCGCCTCGCCCGCGAGGTGCAGGCCGGTGACCTGCTCGCGGCCGTCGTGGCGCGTGGCGACGGTTTTCAGCGAACCCGAGCGCACGGCGTACAGGTTGTCGAAGGTGTCGCCTTCGCGGAACAGCGCTTCGCCGCGCTTGACCGGGCGTGCCGCGCAGATGACCGATTCGAGGCGGCTGAGCGCGTCGGGTGCGAGGCCCTGCGGCATGCACAGGTGCCGCATTGCGCACGACGAGCAGTGCGGGGCCTGGCGGGGCGCCCAGGTGCCTGCATGGGACGGTACGGCGGGGCGTGTGGCGACGGGCGTCAACATGATCGTTTACTCCGGCATTGAATCGACGGAATCATTGTCCCACCGCAAGTTGCCGCTGTCGGGCGACAAAACGTCGCGACCGCGCGCACATGCCGCGGGCATTGCTGCGGCCTGCGTGCAGGCACGCCGCTGCGCGTTGCGCGCCGCGCCGCGCACGCCGATGCCGATGCCGACACCGCTCAGCCTTCCTGATCGTCCGTATGCGCGGCGGCCGGGATCAGCAGCACGGGCAGCGTCGCATGCCGCACGCACTGTTCGGCGATGCTGCCGAGCACGAGGCGACGGAACCCGCGGCGGCCGTGCGTGCCGAGCACGAGGAGGTCGGCGCCGAATGCTTTCGCACCGTCGAGGATCAGCGTCGACACGTCGTTGAGCGACGACGCCTCGCTCGTCAGCGTCTCGCCCTTCACGCCGGCCGCCTGCATCAGCTTCCTGAAATCCGCCGCGAGCGCATTGCCTTGCGCGATGAGCTGATCGCGCAGCACGGACGGGTCGTAGCCCGGCACGTTGTAGTAGATCGCGGCGTTTTCGACGACGTAGAACGGCTGCAGTTCGGCACCGTGCTCCTTTGCGAGCGCGAGGGCGGCGTCGAACGCGTGGCGTGCGGTGTCGCTGCCGTCGATGGCAACCAGAATGCGCTTGTACATAGTGTCTCCGAGTGGCGGATTGAACGGAAGTCGGCACGAACGGCCGTGCGTCGCTGCGAGGCAGGGTAAACCAACGGCGGGGACTTTGCAGCGACGTGCCGGCGGTCGCGAATGGGCATTGAATCGCATCCGTATCGCGAGGACGTGACTTCGATCAATGCCGATGCATCGGCGTCGTGAAATCCCGCGTGCCGAACCCGAACCGCGCGCCGATATCGATTCCGGCACCGCTTCGGAAGATCGCACTGCCTGCGCACCGAACGACCGGCCGGCGCGCGAACGCGCACGCCGGTCCGCCGCCATCGGCCGTCGGCGCCCTTCAACCCGCCGATCGAACGATCGATTCAAACGCTACGTGCGTTACCGCGGCACCGCGGTGATTTCGATCACCCGTTCCGGCCGGCGTCCGTGGCCGGGCCAGTTCGCGCTGCCGTACATCCGGTGAACCGGGCCGTACGGCGCGTCGCCCGCGTGCGACGGCGCGTCGAACCCCTTCTCGATCACCATGTAGCCGGCCCGCAGCGCGAACGCCGGATGATTGCCGCCCGGCCGGCTGTCGAAGCCGGCGAAGCCGTCACCGGCCTCGGGCATCGCGTTGACGAGCGACGCGTTGCTGCCCGTGATCTGGTCGGGCGGGAAGGGGTTGCCGCTCGCGAGACGCGCCGCCTCGCGATTCTTGCCGTCGGTGTCGACGGTGCTGTCGTGCGTGTCGTCGTTGTCGAGTTCGATGCTGCGCGGATGCGCGGCGTGCGCTTGAGCTGACGTTTCCATCACGGCTCTCCTGGCGGCGTAGCGCTCCGGATCGAAGCAAATCCCGTTCCGGGCAAGACGGGAAAATGGTGCGCGGGCGATCGCCGCGGTCGCGCGGCGCGCACTGATTTGTCATGATTTATTTCAGCTAGAACACCCGTTTTCTACAGAGTATGATTCTTTTCCTGCGAAGCGGCGACAGGGGATGCAGTACGCGCCGACTCTGCCCGCACCGGGCGCCGCAGCACCCTTAGAGACGGGTAGCGAACAACAAGCAAAGGGACTAGAGGTGGCGGATTCATGCAAGCGACTACTGCCTTCACGCACCGCGGTTATCTGTTGAATTGCGCGCCCGCGCGCGCCACTGACGGGTCGTTCAAGCCCTACGTCGTGATCTCCCGATCGAGTGACGGGGAACTCGTCGCGAACCGTTTTTTCCCGAGCGAGCTCCAGTTCAACGACGAAGGCGACGCGATCGCGCATGCGCGCGACTGGGCCGTGCGCTGGATCGACGCGAGTAGCGTCACGATCTGACGCCGTCGCGCGGCGGCAGCGGCGGCCGTCCGGCCGATCCCCCGGCGTGCCGCTGCCCGGCGAAAACGCGGTAATCTTGCGGAACCCGTCACTTTATTAGCGGCCGTGCGATCGCGCGCGGCTGCCTGCATTGGCATATGTCGACATCACCCGCCCGTCAGTGGGGCCTCGAAGAAATCGTTGCCGGCTTGCGCGAATCGCGCGAGGAACTTCACCGCACGCGTCATCCGCGCGGCATCCGCGAGCTGCCGTCGCGCGACGCGATCTGCAAGATCGTCACCGGCCTGCGTGCGTCGATGTTCCCGACGCACTACGGCGCGCCGGATCTGACCGACGAAAGCGTCGACTACTACGTCGGCCACACGCTAGAAAGCACGCTGCGGATCCTGTCCGAACAGATCCGCCGCGCGCTGCCGTTCCTGCCGGAGCATGCGGACACGCCATTCGCGGAACTCGACGAACGCGCGTTCGAGATCGCGCGCGAGTTCGGCCGGCAGTTGCCGGCGGTTCGCGCGCTGCTGGTCAGCGACATCCAGGCCGCCTACGCGGGCGATCCGGCCGCGCAGCACATCACCGAGATCCTGCTGTGCTATCCCGGCGTGTTCGCGATGATGCACCATCGGCTCGCGCATGCGCTGCACCAACTCGGTGTGCCGCTGCTCGCCCGTTTCATCAATGAAATCGCGCACTCGGCCACCGGCATCGACATTCACCCGGGCGCGCAGATCGGCCCGAGCTTCTTCATCGATCACGGCACCGGTGTCGTGATCGGCGAAACCGCGATCATCGGCGAGCGCGTGCGCGTGTACCAGGCCGTCACGCTCGGCGCGAAGAGCTTCCCGGCCGATGGGGACGGCACGCTGGTGAAGGGCAACGCGCGGCATCCGATCGTCGAGGACGACGTGGTGATCTATGCGGGCGCGACCATTCTCGGCCGCGTGACGATCGGGCGCGGCTCGGTGATCGGCGGCAACGTGTGGCTTACGCACAGCGTGCCGCCCGGCACGAGCGTCGCGCAGGGCAAGGTCCGCGAAGGCGGCAGCGGCGAGAAGCCGTAACGCGGCGCGCAAACGGCGAAACTGTCGTTCGCGCGGCGAAGACGCAGGCGCAGCGAAGGCGCGCGCCGACACCCGCATACCGATGTGCCAAGAGGGTGCACGGCTGCCGCCGCACCGCCGCTTCGTCAGTGCTTGCCGGCCGGCGAGCGATGCTTGTAGAGCACGTCCTGGTCGACGCGGATCAGGTTCTGCCCCGCATCGACGACGAAATCCACGCCGTTGTACGCGCTGCCCGTCAGCAGCAGGATCGCGCTCGCGACGTCGTCGGGGCCGGCGATGCGCGCGAGCGGCGTCGACGCGCGGCTCGCGTGTTCGAAGTCGGCCTGCGTCTGGTCGTCGCTCGGCAGCATCAGCCCCGGGAACACCGCATTCACGCGCAGCACCGGCGACGACGACAGCGCGAGCATCTGCGTGAGGTTGCCGAGCGCGGCCTTCGCGACCGTGTAGCTGAAATGGTCGCGGTGGAAGTTTTCCTTGATCTTCTGGTCGACCACGTTGACGACGACGCCCTGCGTGCCGGCCGCACGGGCCCGTTCGTAGAACGCGCGCGTGAGCAGGATCGGCGCGCGGCAGTTGACGGCCCAGGCCTGGTCGAATGCCGCGAGGTCGAAGCTCGGGAAATGGTCCTGCCAGAACACCGACGCGTTGTTGACCAGCACGTCGAGGCGGCCGAAGCGCGCATAGACCTGGTCGATCAGTGCGGTGATCTGCGCGGCATCCGACAGGTCGGCCTGCAACGCGACCGAATCATGCCCGCGTTCGGCGATCGTGCGGGCGGCCGCCTGCGCGGCATCGGCGGAGCGGTCGTAATGGACCGCGGTGCGATAGCCGTGCGCGGCGAAATACTCGGCGAACGCGCGCCCGGCCCGGCGCGCGGCGCCGGTCACGAGCACGACCGGCGCGTGTGCCGCTTGCTTCGTGGACTGCATTACGTATTCGTCAGGTTGACTGAAGAAGGATTGGCGACGATCGACAGGAATTCGCGCCGCGTCGACGGATCGGTGCGGAACGTGCCGAGCATGCGCGACGTGACCATTTCGACGCCCGGCTTGTGAATGCCGCGCGTCGAGATGCACTGGTGCGCGGCTTCGAGGATCACGCCGACGCCCTTCGGCTGCAGCACGTCGAACAGCGTGTCGGCGATCTGCACGGTCATCTTTTCCTGGATCTGCAGGCGCTTCGCGAACGCGTCGACGAGACGCGCGAGCTTCGAGATGCCGACGACGCGATGGTTCGGCAGATACGCGACGTGCGCGCGGCCGATGATCGGCACCATGTGGTGCTCGCAGTAGCTCTCGAAGCGGATGTCCTTCAGCACGATCATCTCGTCGTAGCCGTCGACTTCGCTGAACGTGCGCGCGAGGATGTCGCGCGGTTCCAGCGCATAGCCGGCGAAGAACTCTTCGTATGCGCGCACGACGCGCGCCGGCGTGTCGAGCAGCCCTTCGCGGGCGGGATCGTCGCCGGCCCAGCGCAGCAGCACGCGAACGGCATCCTCCGCTTCTTCGCGGCTCGGCCGGGATGCGGCCGGCTCGGGCCGCGCGTTCTTTTTACCCATCTAGTCGCTCCATCGAATGCGGCCGCCTGCGGCGGCGCGGATATCCGGTCATTGTTTCATGCTTTCGCGGGTCGTGCGTGCGGCCTGCCGCACACCCCGCGTCACTTCGGCCACTCGTCCTGCTCGTCGTTGAACAGCGACGCGACGACGCCGCGCAGCCACGCGGTGCGCGGATCGTTGTGGAACTTGCGATGCCAGTGCTGCTTCAGGTCGAAGCGCGGCAGCGGCACCGGCGGCTCGACCGGCACGATGAACGCGTGCTCCGCCGCATACGCATAGCCGATCGCGTGCGGCACCGTCGCGATCAGGTCGGTGCGGCTCAGGATGAACGGCAGGCTCATGAAGTGCGGCGTCTCGAGCACCGCGCGGCGCTGCATGCGCTGCTTCGCGAGGTATTTCTCGAGCACCTCCTGGCTGCGCCCTTCGGCGCGCACCACCGCATGCCCGCATGCGAGGAACTGCTCGGCCGTGAACGGGCGCGCCTGTTCGAGCGGATGGCCGCGCCGCATCAGGCAGACGAACCGGTGTGTAAACAGACGCTGCTGGAAGAAGTTGTTGCCGTCGAGATCGGGGAAATAGCCGACCGCGAGATCGATCGAGCCGGCTTCGAGGCCGCGGCCGACTTCGTCGTGTGCGAGCGAGACCGAGCGCAGGTTCGCGTGCGGCGCGCGCGTCGCGAACGCCTGCAGCAGCTTCGGCAGGAACACGATCTCGCCGACGTCCGACAGCGCGATCGAGAACGTATGCGTGCTCGCCGCCGGATCGAAGTCGTGCGGCGCGACGAGGCCGCGCTCGATCTGCGCGAGCGCATCGCGCGCGGCCGGCAGCAGCGCGAGCGCGCGTGGCGTCGGCTCCATCCCGCGCGACGTGCGCACGAACAGCGGATCGCCGAAATACTCGCGCAGGCGGCCGAGCGCGGTGCTCACGCGCGGCTGGCTCACGCCGAGCAGGTCGCCGGCGCGGCTGACGTTGCGCGTGTCGTCCAGCGCGACGAGGTACGGAATCAGGTTCAGATCGAGCGTGTCCATCACGGGAGCCAGTATCTTCAAAGCGTATACAACATATCTCCTGAATCGCGTTGCTGCATAGTCGGGAAAGCGCTCAAATGGGTTCCATTACTCGAACCAATGTTCAGGAGACGAACAATGCGCACCCAGGTCGCCATCATCGGCGCCGGTCCGTCCGGCCTTTTGCTTTCCCATCTGCTGCGCCTGCAAGGCGTGGATTCCATCCTCGTCGAGGCGCGTTCGCGCGAATATTGCGAGAACCGCATCCGCGCCGGCGTGCTGGAGCAGGGCACGGTCGACACGCTCAACGAAGCCGGCCTCGGCGACCGGATGCGCCGCGAAGGGCTCGAACACCACGGCATCGAGCTGCTGTTCTCGGGCCAGCGCCATCGCATCGACCTGAGCGCGCTCACCGGCGGGCGCGCGATCACCGTCTACAGCCAGCACGAAGTGGTGCGCGACCTGATCGCGGCCGGCGTCGAGCACGGCCACGCGATGCATTTCGAAGTGAGCGATGTTGCGCTGCACGATGTCGAGAGCGAGCGCCCATTCGTCACGTTCAAGCATGCCGACGGCCGCGAAGACCGCATCGACTGCGACTACATCGCCGGCTGCGATGGCTTTCACGGCATCGCGCGGCAGACGATTCCGGCCGAGCGGCTGAACACGTTCGAGCGCGTCTATCCGTTCGCGTGGCTCGGCATCCTCGCCGACGCGGCGCCGTCGCTCGACGAACTCGTCTACGCGCATCACGACAACGGTTTCGCACTGTTCTCGATGCGCTCGCCGACGGTCACGCGCCTCTACCTGCAGTGCAAGCCCGACGAAGACCTCGCCGAATGGTCCGACGCGCGGATCTGGGACGAACTGCACACGCGCTTCTCGAACGACACCGGCTGGACGCCGACCGAGGGCCGGATCACGCAGAAGAGCGTGACGCCGATGCGCAGCTTCGTGTCGGAGACGATGCAGCACGGCCGCCTGTTCCTCGCCGGCGACGCCGCGCACATCGTGCCACCGACCGGCGCGAAGGGGATGAACCTCGCGGTGGCCGACGTCCGCGCGCTGTCCCGCGCGCTCGGCGCCCGCTACCGCAACGGCGACGCGACGCCGCTCGAGCGCTACTCGGCGACCTGTCTCGAACGCGTGTGGCGCGCCGAACATTTCTCGTACTTCATGACGAACATGCTGCATGCGTCACCGGAGGACTCGCCGTTCGTCAATCGCCTGAAGTTTGCCGAGCTGAAGTACGTGACGCGCTCGCGGGCCGCCGCGCAGTCGCTCGCCGAAAACTACGTCGGCCTGCCGTTCGACGACCAGACGCCCCCCGAGGGATCCCGCCTTGACAACGCGCTGTGCGCGACTCTATGATCGGCCCATCGTTCGCTAATCGAATCTCGGTTCGACAAGCGAACAAATGCCGAAGGTCGACGACGGCCTTCGACGCGGCACGCGACACGCGCGTGTCCCCTCGACAGGCCGCGCATCGAGCCGCGGGTTCGTATCAGGAAGAGACATGGTCAACAAGATTTTCGAATCGCTTCAATCGGCGGTCGCGGACGTCCACGACGGCGCGACCATCATGATCGGCGGGTTCGGCACGGCAGGCATGCCGTCCGAGCTGATCGACGCGCTGATCGAGCAGGGCGCGCGCGGCCTGACGATCGTCAACAACAACGCGGGCAACGGCGAGACCGGCCTCGCGGCGCTGCTCAAGGCGAAGCGGGTGCGCAAGATCATCTGTTCGTTTCCGCGCCAGAGCGACTCGCAGGTGTTCGACGCGCTGTACCGCGCGGGCGAGATCGAGCTGGAGCTCGTGCCGCAGGGCAACCTCGCGGAGCGGATCCGCGCGGCGGGCGCCGGCATCGGCGGCTTCTTCACGCCGACCGGCTTCGGCACGAAGCTCGCGGAAGGCAAGGAAACGCGTGTGATCGACGGCAAGTCGTACGTGTTCGAGACGCCGATCCACGCCGATTTCGCGCTGGTCAAGGCGTACAAGGGCGATCGCTGGGGCAACCTCGTCTATCGCAAGACCGCGCGCAACTTCGGGCCGATCATGGCGAGCGCCGCGAAGGTCGCGATCGTGCAGGTGTCGGAAGTCGTGCCGCTCGGCGGGCTGAACCCGGAACACATCGTGACGCCGGGCATTTTCGTGCAGCGCGTCGTCGAAGTGCCGCAGGCCGCGCACGCGGCCGAGCTGGCTGCCGAACATGCTGCATCGCAAGCTGCCTGACCGAGGAGACCCGACATGAAACGACTGACCCGCGATGAAATGGCCAAGCGCGTCGCCCAGGACATCCCCGAAGGCGCGTACGTGAACCTCGGCATCGGCGTGCCGACGCTGGTGGCGAACCACCTCGACCCGAGCAAGGAGATCTTCCTGCACAGCGAGAACGGCCTGCTCGGCATGGGCCCGGCGCCCGCGCCCGGCGAGGAAGACGACGAGCTGATCAACGCCGGCAAGCAGCACGTGACGCTGCTCACCGGCGGCGCGTATTTCCACCACTCGGATTCGTTCGCGATGATGCGCGGCGGCCACCTCGACTACTGCGTGCTCGGCGCATTCCAGGTGTCGGCGAACGGCGACCTCGCGAACTGGCATACGGGCGCGCCCGATGCGATTCCGGCCGTCGGCGGCGCGATGGACCTCGCGATCGGCGCGAAGCAGGTGTTCGTGATGATGGAGCACCTGACGAAGCAGGGCGAGAGCAAGATCGTCGCGCAGTGCTCGTATCCGGTCACCGGCGTGCAATGCGTGAGCCGCATCTACACCGATCTCGCGGTGCTCGACGTGACGGCCGACGGCCTCGCGGTGAGCGAGATCTTCACCGACCTGTCGTTCGACGAACTGCAGAAGCTGACCGGCGTGCCGCTGATCGACGCGACGCGCAAGGCCGCGGCCTGACCGGCAAGCGTGCCGGCGCGCGCGATCCCGCGCACGCCGGCACGCTTGGGTAGACAATAAGCGCACGCCGTTTCCCCAATCTGATGCCATGCTCGAAGACAGCGCCCGCCTGACCTCCCTCATTTGCGGCACCGAGCCGCTCAACCGGATCTGGTCGCCCCGCGCGACGATCCAGCGGATGCTCGACGTCGAGGCCGCGCTCGCGCGCGCGCTCGCCGCGCAGCAGGTGATTCCCGCCACCGCGGTCGCGCCGATCGAACGCGCGTGCGACGCCGGCCGGCTCGACGCCGACGCGCTCGCGCACGGCGCGGCGCTCGGCGGCAATCTCGCGATCCCGCTCGTCAAGCAGCTCACCGCGCAAGTGAAGGCCGACGACCCGGAGGCAGCGAAGTTCGTGCACTGGGGCGCGACGAGCCAGGACATCATCGATACCGCGACCGTGCTGCAGCTGCGCGACACGCTCGACGTGCTCGAGCCGCTGCTCGACGAAGCGTGCGCGTCGCTCGCGACGCTCGCGCGCACGCATCGCGCGACGCCGATGATCGGCCGCACGTGGCTGCAGCAGGCGCTGCCGATCACGCTCGGCCTCAAATTCGCGCAATGGCTCGACGCACTTCTGCGCCATCGCGCGCGCTTCGCCGAATTGCGTGCGCGCGCACTGGTGCTGCAGTTCGGCGGCGCGGCCGGCACGCTGGCGAGCCTGCGCGAGCACGCGGCCGGCGTGAGCGCCGCGCTCGCGGCCGACCTGCGGCTCGCGCTGCCGGCCGTGCCGTGGCATACGCAGCGCGACCGCATCGCGGAAGCCGCGTCCTGCTTCGGGATGCTGACCGGCACGCTCGGCAAGATCGCGCGCGACGTGTCGCTGCAAATGCAGACCGAAGTCGGCGAGCTCGGCGAACCGGCGGCCGCCGGCAAGGGCGGCTCGTCGACGATGCCGCACAAGCGCAACCCGGTCGGTTGCGCGGCCGTGCTGACCGCCGCGGTGCGCGCGCCGAATCTCGTCGCGACCGTGTTCGCGGGGATGGTCCAGGAGCACGAGCGCGCGCTCGGCGGCTGGCAGGCCGAATGGGATGCGCTGCCCGACCTCGCGCGTCTGACCGGCGGCGCGCTTGCGCAGATCGCGCAGATCGTCGCGGGCCTCGACGTGAACACCGAACGCCTTGCCGCGAACCTCGACCTGACGCACGGGCTGATCCTCGGCGAAGCCGTGATGCTCGCGCTCGGCGACAAGATCGGCCGGCTCGACGCGCATCATGTCGTCGAGCATGCATCGAAGCAAGCCGTGCGCACCGGCGCGACGCTGTTCGACGTGCTCGCCGCCGATGCGACCGTATCGGCCCACCTGTCGCGCGACGCGCTCGCGCGGCTGCTCGATCCCGCACATTACGTCGGCGAGGCGCAGGCCTGCGTCGACGCCGTGCTCGCGCTGCACGCGGGCACGACACAACCAGGAGAACACTGATGCCTTTCGCCACTGTCAACGGCGTGAAACTGCATTACCGGATCGACCGTGCCGCGCGCGACGACGCGCCGTGGCTCGTCTTCTCGAACTCGCTCGGCGCCGACCTGCAGATGTGGGCGCCGCAGATCCGCCCGCTCACGCAGCACTTCAACATCCTGCGCTACGACACGCGTGGCCACGGCCATTCCGAAGCACCGGCCGGCTCGTACACGGTCGACCAGCTCGCGGGCGACGTGATCGGCCTGCTCGACCACGTCGGCATCGAGCGCGCGCACTTCTGCGGGATCTCGATGGGCGGCCTGACCGGCGCCGCGCTCGCCGCGCGTTTCCCGTCGCGCATCGTGCGCGCCGTGCTGTCGAACACCGCCGCGAAGATCGGCTCGCCGGAAGTGTGGGCGCCGCGTGCGCAGAAGGCGCGTGCCGAAGGGATGGCCGCGCTGGCCGACGCCGTGCTGCCGCGCTGGTTCACCGACGCATTCGTCGAACGCGAGCCGCGCCTGTTCGACGCGATCCGCGACACCTTCGTGCATACCGACAAGGACGGTTACGCCGCGAACTGCGACGCGCTGAACGCGGCCGACCTGCGCGAGGAAGTGAAGGGCATCGCGCTGCCGGTGCTCGTCGTGACCGGTGCGAAGGACATGTCGACGCCGCCCGACCAGGGCCGTGCGCTGGCTGCTGCAATTCCGGGCGCGCGTCACGTCGAATTCGACGCCGCGCACATTTCGAACATCGAGTGCACCGACGGCTTCAACCGCGCGCTGCTCGACTTCCTGACCGCGTGAGGCACCGACGATGGACGACCAGCAACGTTATGAAGCAGGGATGAAGGTGCGTCGCGCGGTGCTCGGCGACGCGCACGTCGACCGTTCGATCGAGAACCGCACCGAAGTGACCGACGAATTCCAGAACCTGATCACGCGCTATGCGTGGGGCGAGATCTGGACGCGAGACGGCCTGCCGCGCCATACGCGCAGCCTGCTGACCATCGCGATGATGGTCGCGCTGAACCGCGGCGAGGAACTCGCGCTGCACCTGCGCGCCGCGCGCAACAACGGCGTGACGCGCGACGAGATCAAGGAAGTGCTGCTGCAGACCGCGATCTATTGCGGCGTGCCGGCCGCGAATTCCGCGTTCCATCTCGCGGACAAGATCTTCAAGGAACAGGATGCGGCCGCCTAGATGCGGCTGAATCACACGGCCTGCGCGCGCCGGCCGTGACCCGATCGCGACGCCTGCCACTGCCGGCCGGTGTCGACGATGCATGACGCGTCGGCGACGAATCGGCGCGCGTACAAGGAAAGGCGCGGCCATCAAGCTGCGTTGCTTACATAGGAGACACGCGATGAATCGCACACCCGTGGTCGATGTCCAGACCTTCATCAACGAGCAGCCGTTCGGCGGCTTCCAGTGGCTCGTATTCCTGATGTGTTTCGTGATCGTGCTGCTCGACGGCTTCGATACGGCCGCGATCGGCTTCATCGCACCTTCGCTGCTGGGCGAATGGAACCTCACCAAACCCGATCTCGCACCCGTGCTGAGCGCCGCGCTGTTCGGCCTCGCGTGCGGCGCACTCGTGTCGGGCCCGCTGTCCGATCGCCTCGGGCGCCGCTCGCTGCTGCTCGGCTCGGTGTTCCTGTTCGGCGTCGCGTGCTTCGTGTCCGCGTTCTCGAACACCATCGGACACCTGACGATCCTGCGTTTCATTACCGGCGTCGGGTTGGGCGCCGCGATGCCGAACGCGGTCACGATGATGGGCGAGTTCTGCCCGGACAAGCGCCGCGCGACCGTGATCAACCTGATGTTCTGCGGCTTCCCCCTCGGCGCCGCGTTCGGCGGTTTTCTCGCCGCGTGGATGATCCCGCATTTCGGCTGGCGCAGCGTGCTGATGCTCGGCGGCGTGACGCCGCTGCTGCTCGGCGTGCTGTTGCTGCTGAAGATGCCGGAATCGGTGCGCTTCATGGTCGCGCAAGGTCAGGGCGTCGACCGGATCCGCGCGACGCTCGCACGGATCTCGCGCGACGCGCTGAACGCCGGCTCGTTCGCGATGACCGAAGCCGCGCCGCAGACGGGCGGCAAGGGGATCGGCGTCGTGGTGTCGCGCTCGTACATCGTCGGCTCGGTGATGCTGTGGATCGCGTATTTCATGGGCCTCGTGATCTTCTACGCGTCGATCAACTGGATGCCGATCCTGCTGAAGGATGCCGGTCTGACGCCGAAGAGCGCGACGCTGATCTCCGCGCTGTTCCCGCTCGGCGGCGTCGGCGCGGTGCTGTGCGGCGTGCTGATGGACCGTTTCAACGCGAACCGCGTGATTGCCGTGTGTTACGCGCTGACCGCGATCAGCGTGTATGCGATCGGGCAGGCGGCAGGCAATGTGGGGATGCTCGTGCTGGTCGTGTTCATCGCCGGCGTGCTGATGAACACCGCGCAATCGTCGATGCCGGCGCTTGCCGCCGCGTTCTATCCGACCGAAGGGCGCGGTACGGGCGTGGCATGGATGCTGGGTGTCGGCCGCTTCGGCGGGATCGCCGGGTCGTTCCTCGTCGCCGAACTGACGCGCCGGCACTTCTCGTTCGCGGGCGTGTTCGCGACGATCGCGGTCGCGGGCTTGCTCGCGTGCCTCGCGTTGCTGATCAAGCAGGCGGCGCGGCCGCACGGTGTCGCGCAGCCGTCCGGCAAGATCGAGTCGCTCGGGCATTGAGCGGATTCGGGGCCGGGGCGATGCGCTGGCCCTGCGTGTGTTCGGCATGCCGCGGCGGGTCGCAAGACGGCTCACACGCAACGACAGACCGGGCCGCTTCGGCAGCCCGTCGCCATTCCGGCCGCCGCGCCGCTACTCCTCCGCGTCGTGTTCCTTGACGAAGTTGCGCAGATACGCGCGCAGTGCGGCCTCCTGGCTGCGATGATCGGCAAGGTTCGCGGCGCCCAGCGCTTCCTCGTCGCCGAACAGCGTGGGCGGCGCGCAGTACGTACCCACCTCGATGTTCTCGCGCAGCACGCGAATCTCGTGCGTGAGCGGGTGGTACTCGGCGACCCAGTGCATGCCCTCGATGTGCTCGCCGGTCTTCAGCATTGGCTTCATCGGCCACCTCCATGCAGATGCGGCGCAACCGCCGCAGCGATTGCGCGCGCCCGTACCAAAAGGGTACGCCTGCACGGCGTGAAGCTCAACGGCTGTGCTCGTGAGCGCTTACTGCGGCAGCAGATGCGCGACGAGCGGATACAGCGACAGGATCAGCAGCACGGCCATCGTCACGTTGAAGATGCGCAGTGCGCGGCGGTTCGACAGGAAGCGGCGCAGGCCCTGGCCGAACGCGGCCCACAGGCTGATGCACGGAAAGCCGATCAGGATGAACACGACGGCCATCCACGCGGCGTTCATCCCGTAGTCGGCGGACAGGCGGATCGTCGTCGCGGCGGTCAGCACCATCATCCACGCCTTCGGATTGACCCACTGGAACGCGGCGGCTTCGAGGAACGTCATCGGCCGCGGTTTGGCGCCTTGCGCCTTCACTTCGCCGGACGTGCCGATGCGCCAGGCGAGGTACAGCAGGTACACGACGCTCGCGACTTCGAGGATCGTGTACAGGACCGGCACGCGGCGGAATGCTTCGCCGAGGCCGAAGCCGACGCACAGCATCAGGATCGCGACGCCGATGCTGATGCCGAACAGGTGCGGCATCGTGCGGCGGAAGCCGAAATTGACGCCGGACGCGAGCAGCATCGTATTGTTCGGGCCGGGCGTGATCGACGTGACGAGCGCGAACAGCATGCCGGCGGGCAATGCGCTGAGGGTGAGGAAGTCCATCGCGGATTCTCCATTCGTGTTCGGGACTGGGATGGAGTCAGTGTAGCGACGGTTTTCTGTACAGTACCGGTACAGTTAGCCTGGTGGTTGCCGGTACGGGGTGGGAGGGTGGTGCGCGGGCATGTTGTCTCTCAGAAAAGATGTCCGCAGTCTCAATAAGTTGTCTTTGAATAAAAATTCATATCAATGTGGAATTTTCGTCGTATTCGCGAATTCACGCTGGTCCTGAGCTTTTTATTCTGAAATTCAATGAGATGTGCAAACTTATCATTGCGTCGAAGTGGAAAAAGTGCGTCGCGAGCGATGTAAATGACGAGGGGTGGCTAACACCTGAATGCTCAAAATCAACCTCTCACAGCTTGTCATTCAACACGGTTACTCAGATCAACGTGACCAATCGAGGCGGTCCGCTGCACGCAGCTTTGCCAAGAGTACTTGGTGCAAGCGGTCCCAAACCTCGACGCTCGCCAACATTCGCCCGGCATGAGCCTTCGGCCTATGGCCGAAGGCTCAGGAAAGCCCCGACACTGGCGCTCGGCACTTTCCAGGGGGATCCAGGCGGCTCAATTGCCGGGAGCGCGATTCACGGCGACCCGATCAGAGAGCCGGCTTTTCCCACAAATTGAGGGGCGTGCCGATCTTCCTTTCCCGCGCGTTGTTATAGAGCTCCGTCCCCCAGCTGATGTCGAAAACTGCCATCCCGCATGCTATGAAGATGACACGCTCCTTCATGCTCTCCCGGCCCGGCTTGTCGCCATTCACGACATGACCGAGGCTGGTCGAGTCAGGCAGGGCGGGCAGCTTGCCTGCATCGATCAGACGGAAGAACGGGCCGCCAATGACGCTGCTGTAGTAGCCTTCCTTGTTGCCCGATGCGATTGCGTCCTCGACATAGGCTTCCTGCAGCGGGGTATGGTCGTATACGATCCTGGCGCCGGTCAGGAACGACTCGTCGGTATTGAACGGGCCTGAGACGAGAATGGTCGCGCCCTCCTTGATCCATTCGTCCTTGAAATAAAGCGGCTTCAGACGCGACGCTGCCACGGTGATGACATCTGCATCACGGAAGCCTTTCTCGGCCTCATCGGTACCGGTGGCGGAAATCCCGTACGTTTGCTGAACCCAACCGGCGAACTCGTTCGCCTTGTCGAGGAAGACGTCGAAACAGACGACGTGCTGGATCGAGCCGAGCTGGGTCATGATCGCGGTGAAGCACGCCTTGTTGATCGGGCCGCAACCGATAACAGACATACTTCTCGCATCTTGGTTGGCCAGATACTTTGCCGCCACTCCCGGCACGGCTCCGGTTCGGGCCGCGCTCAACAAATTCGCCGACATCAGCGCCAGCGGCGCGCCCGTGTCCTTGTCATTGAGCATCATGGTCAAGATCGAGCGCGGCAGGCCTTTCTCGGCATTGGCGTGATTCGATCCGTACCATTTGTTGCCGCACACGTCGAAGCGACCGCCCAGATAACCGGGCATTGCAGCAAAGCGGCGGTCCGGACCGGCAACCGGCATGTTCGGGAACTTCGTCTCTTTCGGGAAGACGATGTTCATTCCGTGGTTATTGTGATTGGCGCCACCCATCAGATAGTCGCCTCTGCCAAGGAGTCCGAATGTCTCCTCGCATACGGACACGCAGCGCGCGGCATCCAGCACGCCAGCTGCGATCATGTCCGGCTCGGAAAGGTACAGAAAGTCGATTTTGGGATACATGGTGCAGACCTCGTCGAAAAAGGAAGATGTTGGGTGTCAAGCGTCGATCCCGACTCAGTGGTCAGAATCGGAGAAGTGGTGAAATGTCGTAGAGGCGGCAACCCGGGCTTCGCGCATTTGCCCGCAACAGAAAGTTGAGCTTTTCGATCCGCTCGCCGGAACGGGGGGCGCCATTCTTCTGGAGCGGAACTTCGAGGCCGACCGAAAAATCCATCACGACGTCATCCACGACACCACCGGAACGGCCCGAGGGCACCGCGATCATTCCGTGTTGCAGCGCAAATCGATAGGCGTCCATCGCCTCCGTGATCGTTCCGACCTGGTTCGGCTTCAACACGAACCCGTCCACGGCACGAGTCTCGAAAGCCCGCTCAAGTAACGGGGGGCTGGTGACCGTGAGATCGTCGCCCAGAATGATCGATCGTCGAATTTCTCGAACCGCCGTGCTGTAACCTTCCCAGTCGTTTTCATCGAGCAAATCCTCGATGAAGACCAAATTGAATTTCTCGGTCAGGAAGCGGGCATAGGCAATGAGTTCGGAGGTGGACACCCGTTTGCCTTTCAGCAGATACGTGCGGGTTTCCTTGTCGTACATCTCGCTTGACGCGCAATCGAGTGCAAACGCGATCCGGCCTGTATAGCCACAGGCATCGATGGCCTTTTGCATCAGCGTCAACACGACTTCCGGGTCATCCGAAGGGGCGGCGTAGCCATAGGAACTGGCGACTTGAGGTTTGTGGCCCAGATATTCGGTCAGTACATGGCCAAGCTTCTGAAACACGGCCACCGCCATTTCGATGGCGAAGTCGACACTGTCAGTGCCGTACGGCACGATCAGGAACTCGTTGAACGGCTGGGTGAGCCCATCGTATCGTCCGCCGTTGATCACGTTGAAGCATGGGACCGGCACGGTCCTGATGTCGCGGCCGGCGATGTGAGCGTACAGCGGAATCGATCGGGCATTCGCCGCCGTACGGAATGCCGCGATGGATACCGAGTAAATCGTGTTTCCGCCGAGGCGGGACTTATTGGGTGTGCCATCGAGCGCGATCATATTTTCGTCGATCGCTCGCTGATCAAACACGTTCATGCCGATCAGCGCCGGACCAATTACATTGACCGCGTTGTCGACGGCGTTATGAACACTGAGCCCGTCGTAGGTCGCTGGATCGCCGTCCCGCAGGACGAACGATTCGTGCATCCCGACGGAAGTGCCGGTGGGTGCCGCACCTCGACCAACCGCACCGCTTTCGGTGCGCACCTCGACTTCGACTGCGGGCCGGCACTTGCAATCGATGATCTGAAGTGCCCGAACGGATGTGATCTTGTCTTCCATGTCACTTGCTCCCGTTCGGTTCAGGAACATAAAGGATGTTCAAGTCACACAGGTTGGTACCGGTGTTGCCGGTGAAAATGGCGGAGTCGATCGACTCGAGTGCTTCGAAGCAGCTGTGCTCGCGCAGGGCCTGATAGAGGTTGACTCCCTTTGCGGCAGCCGCGGTGAAGCTGGTCGAATCCGTGATGCCTCCCGCCACCGTCGCCGTGCCGTCCGTGCCTTCGCTATCGATCGACAGCAGGCAGGCGCCCGTCGTTTTGGCCGCCGCGATAGCGAAACTTGCAGCCATTTCCTGACCAGGCCCGCCGTGCCCCTTGATCACGCTGTTATCGTCGATAAGCGTCGTCACCTCACCGGAGCTGAGAAGCACGCAAGGGGGCTCGATCGGATTGCCGTACGTCTGGATTTCGCGCGCCATCGACGCGAAGAAGGTGCCGGCGTCGCGACTTTCTCCTTCAAGGAACGACGACACGATCATTGCGGGGATACCCATCTCCTCGCAGACTGCCTTGGCGTAAATGCAGGAGTCGGGCAGCGTGTTGAGCAGGAAGTAGGTATTGTCCGGAAAGGCCTTCGGTGTCTCCGCGTCGGGGCCTGCGTTCATCAGATAGTCGACAACGCTCTTGGGCAGGCGATCGGCCACGTTGCGATTGATGATCGTGGCGCGAGCGTCGTCCAGGGTCGTCATGTCGGGACCGATCGGCGTGCTTTTGTAGGCTGCGTAGGGCACTGAAATGTCACCCGTGGCAGGCGATCCGACCGCGTCGCTGATGCCGAAACCGATCAGTTCGGCACCCGTGTCCTGGATGCGCTGCGCCAACATCCCGCCGTTCAAGGCCGAAATGTGGCGGCGCACGGCATTGATCTCGTAAATGCCTGCACCGGATTTCAGCAGCACATCCGTGGTATCGATCTCGTCCTGCAGGCTGATGCCTTCGATCGGACAGGACATGAGCGCCGAACTTCCGCCGCTGATCACCGCGATGAACAAGTCGTCTGGTCCGGCCTGATCGACGAGCTCGATGATTTGCTTCGATGCCCGATGGCCTTCTTCGTTCGGGAGCGGATGCCCGCCGACGAACACCTCGGTCTTGTTGAAACGGTCCGATTCTTCCCGGATTTTCACGATGGCGATACCGTGCGTCAGGTGATCGCCCAACACATGGTCGACTGCCATTGCCATGTGGTTGCAAGCCTTGCCGGCGCCGACCAGATAGACGTTTCGCTTGCGCGAAAGATCCCACGAGCGCGTTCCGATATGCAGTACGCTATCTTCCATGCGCATGATGCTGCGAATTCGCTGGTAGCTGTCGAGCCTGTCGAGTGTCCGGTCCGCGATCTCGAGTACGATCTGCCGCGACGAAACGACGCCATTCGAGAGGAGTGCTTCGTAATTTCGTATCTTTTTCATGCTGAAAATTGATCGGAGTTACCGCCGCATCGAAATCATGAACGACGTGTTGTCCGTCAATTTATGCAATCGAGCTGAACAGATACATGCACACTGCGGTGGATCGCTAGATAACTGTAGAGGCCTTGTTGCCTGCACAGTTGGATCCGCGCACGGCGTGGACGCTAGCTCATGCGCGTGCCGACTCGAGCGGGTTCGAGAGATCACCGGTTCGTTGCGCGACGCCGATTCCCTGGCGGCTTGGTGACGAGACCGGGTCAGTGTGCAATGGCATGCGCCAGAAACGCATAAAGACGATCGAAGTTGCAGTGCGCAACATTGAATCGCAGCCAACTACTGGTTGGATTGGTGGCGTAGAAAAGATTGCCTGGCGCCAGAAGAATCTTGTGGTCGACAGCACGTACAGCGAGTTCGGCCGAATCGCAATTGATTCCCGCGGGCCGTGCCCATACGAACATTCCGGATCGAGGTTCGCAGAACACTTCAAAACCGATCGATTCAAGCCGGCGACAGGTCCGTTCCTGCGCGGTAGCGAGACGATCGCGCAATTGCTCGGCCTGCTTCCTGAAGTGTCCTTCGGACAGCACTGCATGTGCCAGTTGCTCCGTGATCGTCGGCGTCGACATTCCGGACACCAGCTTCTGGTAAAGCAAACCCTCGAGAAGCGCGGGCTCCGCGGCCACGAATCCCACGCGCAAGCCGGCACCGATGGTCTTTGAAAAGCTGCCGACATAGACCACTCGTTTCAATTGATCCATGGACGCGAGCGCGACTGAATTTCCGGACACCAGACCGGCAGAGACGTCGTCCTCGACGATGATGCAGTCGTAGCGCTCGGCAAGCTTCAGGACCTTGAATGCCGATGCCGAGCTGTAGCTCGCACCGGTCGGATTATGCAACCGCGTATTGGTGAAGAACACTTTGGGGCGATGAGTCTCGAACGCCTGCTCCATCGAAACGACGTCCGGACCGGTGGGTGTCATCGGAATCCCGACTGCCTTGATCCTGCGCAATCGCAATGCAACGAGCAGATCGCTGTAGCAGGGCTCGTCTACCAGCACGGTATCGCCCTCGCGCGTAAGGTGACGAATGGCGAGATCCAGCGCCTGGTTTGCGCCCAGCGTAGTGACGATGCCCGTGGAACTTGCCTCGATCTCGTGTTCCGCAAGTTGCCGCACGATTTGCTCGCGCAACGGCTCATACCCCTTTGCGTGCCCGTACCCCAATAGCGATCGCGGCTGTGCCGCTACCTGTCTTAGCGCCCGCCCAAGGCCGTCCGCGTCGAACCATGCCTCTGGAATCCATCCCGAGCCCGCGTGAATCGTGCCTTCCGTTCCCTCCAGAACGTTACGCAGCGACCATCCGTTCGTGAATTCCTCGTTGAGTTTCTCGATGGTCGGAGGTATCTCGCTACGGCTTCGATCCGCGACATAAAAGCCGGATCCACGCCGTGCCATCAAGACGCCTTGCGCCACCAGGCGATCGTATGCTTCGACGACCGTAAATGTCGACACGCCATGTGCCTCGGCGAATACGCGGATGCTCGGAACCTTGGCCCCGGACCGCCAGGTTCTTTCGTTCACCGTTGCCGTCAGCCCGGCCACGATCTGTTGAACCAGGGACGATTCCCCCTGGGGATCGAGCGTCAGTATCGGTTTCATCGCCGCACCTATCACATCAAAAATACCGGCCCATATAACCGTGCAGGCGACGAACCCAATACAGTTAGTCACCCTCGTTTTAAAGTGTACATGTATCCGTGCAGGTTTGATTCACTACATTGAAGGGGAATCGCATACGCATACTTGCACTGGACGACCCCATGGCACACGCCACCGATTTTTTTCCTGGATCGAAGACCGATGAGCTCGCGAATGCTCGCGACGATCTGGCCGCGGCATTTCGCATCGCCGCGCGCCTCGGCTTCCACGAGGGCACATGCAACCATTTCAGTCTCTTGCTCCCGGGCAGTCGGGAAACGTATCTGATCAATCCGTTCGGACTCAGCTTCGAAGAGATCCGACCGGCTGATTTGCTGCTCGTCGATTCCGCCGGCTCGGTAATCGACGGAGTCGGACGAGTCGAGAAAACCGCGCTCAACATCCATTCCCGAGTTCATCGCGCCTCGCCTGATGCCGCATGCGTACTTCATACGCACATGCCTTATGCCACGGCACTGACGACGCTCGACGGCTTTCGCCTCGAAATGTGCCATCAGAACAGCCTTCGCTTTTTCGATCGCATTGCCTACGACGGTGATCATTCGGAATACGGAGGACTTGCACTCAGCGAACAGGAAGGAGACCGGATTGCCGCCGCGTTGTCTTCGAGGCGTGTCCTGATGCTCGAGCACCACGGCGTGATAGTCACGGGCCCTTCGATTGCCGCGGCACTCGACGATCTCTACTACCTCGAACGAGCCGCCCAGGTCCAAATCCTCGCGATGTCGAGCGGGCGTCCGCTGAAACGCGTGAGCGACGAACTGGCTCGCCGGACTTCTCGTGAATTCGCCCGTGATCGAGATGAATATGCACTACTTCATTTTCGTTCGCTCAAGCGGCTTCTGGAATCTGCAGAACCGCACTGGCGGGACTGACTATCCCACGTCAAGCGCAATCGGCCATCTAGTGCCAGCGCTCCTGACGCTGCAACCATGTCGCCTACCCAATTTGCCCACGCCACGGAGGTTTCACATGAAGTACTGTCACAAACTCACCATCGCCACCCTGTTGCTCGGGGGAATCAGCCCCGCATTGATTTCTGCCGCGCATGCGGATCAGACTGTCAGGATCGGTGTCGCGGGCCCGTTGACGGGCGGCCAATCGAATTTCGGCAAGGACGATGAGCGAGGCGTGCGGCTGGCGATTGAAGAGCTGAATCGGACGCCGATCGTCGTCGACGGTCAATCCATCAAGTTCGAAATGCTGTCCGAGGACGATGCTGCAGATCCCAAAACGGGCGTCTCTGTCGCTCAGAAGCTCGTCGATTCGGGTGTGAAGGCGGTCATCGGCCACTACAACTCCGGCGTGACCATTCCCGCGTCCCGCATCTACAACAATGCGCGTGTTCCGATGATTACCGGCGCCGCTTCAAATCCGGCGATCACGCAGCAGAGCTTCCCGTATGTCTTCCGGCTTGCGGCCAATGACAACGTGATGGGCGCACGCATGGCCGAATATGCGGCGAAGGTATTGCATGCAAAACGCGTGGCGGTGATCGACGATCGCACGGCATACGGATCAGGCGTAGCTGACGTGTTTGCCGCGACGGCGAAGAAGAACGGTATCGACGTCGTCGCCAGGGAATATTCCAACGACAAGGCAACGGACTTCAACGCGATTCTGACGCACATCAAGGCTCAACGCCCGGACGCGATCTTCTACGGCGGGTACTACGCGCAGGCAGCCGCCATCGGGCGACAGTCCAAGCAGTTGGGTCTTGCGGTTCCGGTGCTAGGCGGGGACGGGATCTGCTCGGTCGATATGCCGAAGCTGGCTGCCGGAACGCTGAATGGGCGGGGGTATTGCGCCGAAGGCGGCGCACCGCTCGCGACGTTGCCCGGTGGTCCGGAATTCGCGGCGCGGTATGAAAAGCAATTCGGTGTGAAGAACGATGTTTACTCGCCGGCATTCTATTCGGCCACGATGGTGGTCGCGCAGGCGATGAAGGCGGCGAATTCGACGGACCCCGAAAAGTTCGTTCCGATGCTCAAGCAAATCCAGTTCTCGACGCTGGTCGGAAAGGTCGCGTTCGACAAGAACGGTGAATGGATTGATGCGCCGGTGACCGTGTACAAAGTGTCGGGCGATAACCTCAGTCCGACGCAGTGATACTTCGAGCGAGAACGACGAGTAATCGGCGTTCTCGCATGCCGATCCAATAGTAATCAACTCTTGGGAGTGACATGGACATTTTTGTCCAACAAATTCTGAACGGGCTGGTGCTCGGCAGTGTGTACGCCATCATCGCGTTGGGTTACACGATGGTGTACGGCATTCTCGGCATCAT